>CAVACC010000001.1:0-70763 GCA_963587495.1 Clostridia bacterium
CCGTAAGTATCAGGAAGACCAGTAAGAATATGATTGTGGCGAACGAGCTTCATCTCTGGAGTGTAAGCATCGAAGACACCATCATTGTGAGTCTTGCAATATTTGTGGAAAATCTCATGAAGCTTCTCTGATGGCTCATAGCCGTATGTAGTACAAGCCTGCTCTGCCATCTTGATACCACCGTAAGGCATAAAGGCACGCTTCAGAGGCTTGTCGGTCTGCAGACCTACCACCTTCTCCAAGTCCTTGGTGCCCTCGCCGATATAAGCCGCACCGTATGCTGTCAATCCTGATACTACCTCTGTCTCCATATCCAGCACACCACCCTTGGCACGCTCCTCTTTCTGGAGTTCCTTCAACATTCCCCAAAGGGTGTCTGTAGCTTGGGTAGGTTCTGCCAAAAACGACTCATCGCCGTCGTAGCTGGTGTAGTTGTTCTGAATGAAGTCACGCAGGTTGACTTCCGTTTGCCACTTGTTTCCTTTGAAACCTCTCCATTCTTTTCTCATAATCGGTAAATATTTAACAAATTAACAAATAAACAAAAAAAGCCCGGTCACAAAAGTGCCCGGGTTTATATCCAACAAGTCGCAAAACCGCCTTGCATGAAGCCTCTGTCGGTACGCTTATTGAACTTTTGTTTTATCATTCTTTCTTCTTATTCTTTATATTGTGATTAATACTATTTTTTATCTCTCCAAAAGACCGGGAAAGGTCTCTTGCTGGATTGCGGGTGCAAAGTTACGCATATTTTCTGAAATGACAATGAAAAGCTGCAAATATTTCTTTCTCTACTCACATTCTATACTGAAAATCATCATTTATAGGGAGACGACGAAGACCCGCCCCGCCACTTCACGGCAAGAAGCGAGCAACTCCACCCTTCCGTTAATTCACCGTAATATGGAAGCATCCCTGCTTTACCTCGTACTTCACCAAGCAGCGGTTGGCCTGACGCATGTCCCGCAACACCTCGCTGAGCACCCATTTCAAGGAGTCGTTGCGCACCTCACGACGAGGTTCGCTTGCCGTCTGCACGGTCTTATACCTGTTGTAACACACATCAAAGGTAGTACCATAGAGATGACACGAATTCTCGGTGGCATTACTGTTGCGTGTACGCAGTTTCGCCACATCGTCCTTGGTACGCAGGATACTGGTGACGATAATCTTATGGAGTGGAATGCCCTTTATCTGCAACGAGTCGAAATAAGCCTTGCCGATATCCTGAAGCAACACCGAGGCACGGGGCACAAGATAAGGAATGCTGTTGTTCAACTTATCTACATAAAAATAAGGGTTACTGCCCACATACACCAACTTGCCCTTGCTGTGCTCAGCCTCATCACGGTTCTGCACCGGACTCACGCCAAACTTATTGGCAGCAAGAAGCTGCACATCGTTCTGGTCGGGAAAGGTGTTGCCAAAATGAGGGACCGAGAATATACGGTGTTTCACCACCTGTCCCTTGGAATCGAAAAATACAGAAGGCTTCATCTTCTCAACCGCCGTGGTGTCGATACTGTCGACAACAGCTGTATCGGCCTGCGCCACCGGCTTGTGGGTCAAGGGTTGTGCCACACTCGGGAAGACAAGACGCACCAGGGCAAGCAACAAAGTCGCTGCCACAAAACCTTTCAAAAACTTATTCTTGGATAGCTTCATTTCTATGTGTCGTTCTTTATTTTCATGCAAAGGTAGTAAAAAGGAACGAATTAGAGCCATCGACATTCCGCAAAAAGACGCTCACGATACATTTTTTTAATTATTTATCATTTAGCCAACTGTTTTTTGATGTCAAAGGCTCGATTTTGGGAGTATTAATTTGCTCATGTCGTGGAAAATGATTACTTTTGCACCGTGTTATATATTACATTTCTTTCAACTAAAAAATTGATATAAAAAGGTTTTGATAGAGAAGCATATAGTACTCGAAGATGTAGACCCAGTGATGTTCTACGGAGTGAACAACGCTCACTTGCAGATGATCAAGTCGCTGTATCCTAAGTTGCGTATCGTGGCACGTGACAACGTGTTGCGCGTGCTCGGTGACGAGGAGGTAATGGCAAAAGCAGAAGAAGAGATAGAGCGAATGAGGGTACATCTGCTCAAGTACAACACCCTGACAGAGGAAGATATCCTCGACATCGTGAAGGGCAAACAGACCAAAGCCGACACCGTGAAGGGAGTATTGGTATATAGCATCAGCGGAAAGCCCATCAAGAGCCGAAGCGAGAATCAGCAAAAACTTATTGACGCCTACGAGAAGAACGACATGGTGTTTGCCGTAGGACCTGCCGGTACTGGAAAGACCTACCTCAGCATCGCCCTTGCCGTAAGAGCCCTGAAGGACAAAGTGGCCAAGAAGATCATCCTGTCAAGACCTGCCGTCGAAGCAGGCGAGAAGTTGGGATTCCTGCCAGGCGACATGAAGGACAAGATAGACCCATACCTGCAACCTCTCTATGATTCGCTCGAAGACATGATACCTGCCGTAAAACTGCAGGACATGATGGAGAAGCACATCATACAGATAGCGCCCCTGGCATTTATGCGCGGACGCACCTTGAGCGACGCCATCGTCATCCTCGACGAGGCACAGAACACCACCTCACAGCAGATACGTATGTTCCTCACCCGTATGGGCACCAACACCAAGATGATCATCACGGGCGACATGACACAGATAGACTTGCCGCGCGACCAGAGAAGCGGACTGAAAGAAGCGCTCAAGATTCTGGAAGGAGTAGAAGGCATCGGAGTGGTGAACTTAGGACAGAAAGACATCGTGCGCCACAAACTGGTCACCCGCATCGTCAACGCCTACGACAAGTATGACAAGGAACGGGCTGAGGCACGGGAAGCAAGATTAGCAGAAAAAGAGAATACAAAATAATTAGAATTTAAGAATGGACGAAATGAAATGGGGAACCATATCATCGAGTCTAAATTTCAAAGTTCAAATTTCAACGTAAAATGAAAGCTTTAACAAAGACAGATTTCCATTTTGATGGACAAAAGAGTGTTTACCACGGAAAAGTACGTGATGTGTATGACATTAACGACGATATCCTCGTGATGGTCGCCACAGACAGAATCTCGGCATTCGACGTTGTGTTGCCTAAAGGCATTCCTTTCAAGGGACAGGTGCTCAACCAGATTGCAGCCAAGTTCCTGGACACAACAACAGACATTTGTCCTAACTGGAAGCTGGCTACACCCGACCCTATGGTGACCGTAGGACTGAAGTGCGAGGGTTTCCGTGTAGAGATGATCATCCGCTCTATCCTTACAGGTAGCGCATGGAGAGAATATCAGAAGGGCTGTCGCGAGATCTGTGGCGTGAAACTGCCAGAGGGTATGCGCGAGAACCAGCGTTTCCCAGAGCCTATCATCACTCCTACAACCAAGGCCGATGAGGGACACGACATGAACATCTCTAAGGAAGAGATTATCGCACAGGGTATCGTTAGCGCAGAAGACTATGCTGTCATGGAAGACTACACACGCCGCATCTTCCAGCGCGGACAGGAGATTGCTGCCAAGCAGGGCCTCATCCTCGTAGATACAAAATACGAGTTTGGCAAGCGCGACGGCAAGGTGTATCTCATCGACGAGATTCACACTCCAGACTCAAGCCGCTATTTCTATGCTGACGGCTACGAGGAGAAGTTCGAGAAGGGCGAGCCTCAGCGCCAGCTCTCCAAGGAGTTTGTACGCCAGTGGCTCATCGAGCACAACTTCATGAACGAGCCTGGACAGACCATGCCTGAGATTACCGATGAATATGCAGAGAGCGTAAGCGAGCGCTACATCGAATTGTACGAGCACATCACAGGTGAGAAGTTCGACAAGGCTACCGAGGAAGGTGACATTGCCGCACGAATCGAGAAGAACGTTAGCGAGTGGCTCGCTTCACACAAGAAGTAAGCTGAAGACAACAAGAAGAGTTACGGAACGACAGTCTTTCGACCGACATTCCGTAACTCATACTATACAGTAATATTCTATATATAATATAAGGTACGCGCGAGGCATGTACAAGCAAGAGAAAATAAAGCCCTACGAAGGACAAGGCGATAAAGGGAAACTGGTAGAGGAAATGTTCGACAACATCGCCCCCACCTACGACACCCTCAACCACAGACTCTCGTGGGACATAGACAAAGGCTGGAGGAAGAAGGCCATCAAGCAGCTGGCACCTTTCAGACCTCAGAAAATGCTCGACATAGCCACAGGCACAGGCGACTTCGCCATCCTGTCGGCACAAATGCTGCATCCACAGCAACTCATCGGCACCGACATCTCGGAGGGCATGATGAAGATAGGCAAGGAAAAGGTGGCAAGAGAGAAGTTGGAGCACATCATCTCCTTCCAGAAAGAAGACTGCCTGAACCTCTCGTTTCCCGACAACACCTTCGATGCCGTGACAGCTGCTTTCGGCATTCGCAATTTCCAGAGTCTTGACCAAGGACTCAGAGAGATGCACCGCGTACTGAAGAAGGGCGGACATCTGAGTATAGTGGAACTGACGTCACCCGTCCGCTTCCCTATGAAACAGCTTTTCCGCATCTATTCACACACCGTACTGCCCATTTATGGCAAGCTGATTTCCAAAGACCAAAGCGCCTACAGCTATCTTACAGCTACCATAGAGGCTTTCCCTCAGGGAGAGACCATGATGGAAGTGCTTAGGAAAGCAGGATTTGCCAAAACCGAATTCAAAAGACTGACTTTCGGAATCTGCACCATGTATTTCGCAACAAAATAAACAGAGCGCAACGATAAAGAACAATACAAAACAAGGATATTATGGACAAATATGGACTTATAGGTTATCCGCTGGGACATTCCTTCTCAAAGAACTACTTCAACGAGAAATTTGAGAACGAAGGAATTGATGCCAATTACATCAACTTCGAGATACCACACATCGAAGACCTGACAGAAATCTTGGACACCACACCCGAGTTGAAAGGACTCAATGTCACAATCCCCTACAAGGAAAAGGTTATCAGCTACCTCGACTTCATCAGCCCTGAGGCTACAGCCATCGGAGCTGTCAACGTCATCAAGGTGGAACACAAAGGAAATGATGTCAAGCTGAAAGGCTACAACAGCGACGTCATAGGATTCACCCGCAGCATAGAGCCTTTCCTGGAGCCTTGCCATAAGAAAGCCCTTATCTTAGGTACAGGAGGCGCATCCAAAGCCATCAACTATGGACTGAAGTCTCTTGGACTCGAGACCGTCTACGTGAGCAGATTCGAGCGCCCTGGAACCATACAGTATGACAAAATAACACCAGAGATTATCAAGGAGTACAACGTAATCGTAAACTGTACCCCTGTAGGAATGTATCCACATACAGACGAATGTCCCGAACTTCCCTACGAGGCTATGGACAGCCACACCCTGCTCTACGATCTCATCTACAACCCAGACGAGACCCTCTTCATGAAGAAAGGCAAAGAGCATGGTGCCACCGTGAAGAACGGTCTGGAGATGCTGCTTCTGCAAGCCTTTGCATCGTGGGACTTCTGGCATCAGGAATAGCATCCACTCTCTGCAGACAATATATAATTCTAAATTATTTTTTATATCAATTGATTATGAGCAACAACAGATATATGATGCGCGGTGTGAGTGCCGCCAAGGAAGATGTGCATAATGCCATCAAGAATATTGACAAGGGAATCTTCCCACAGGCTTTCTGCAAAATTATTCCCGACATTTTGGGAGGCGACCCTGAGTATTGCAACATCATGCATGCCGACGGCGCCGGCACAAAGTCGAGCTTGGCATACATGTATTGGAAGGAAACTGGCGACCTCTCTGTATGGAAAGGTATTGCACAGGATGCTGTGGTAATGAATACCGACGACCTCCTCTGCGTGGGAGCCGTAGACAACATCTTGGTGTCTTCTACCATTGGACGCAACAAAATGCTCGTACCTGGAGAGGTCATCTCTGCCATTATTAATGGTACTGACGAACTCCTGAACGAAATGCGCAACATGGGTATCGGCATCTATCCTACCGGTGGAGAGACTGCTGACGTAGGCGACTTGGTTCGCACCATCATTGTAGACTCAACAGTAACCTGCCGCATGAAGAGAAGTGACGTCATCAACAATGCCAACATACAGCCAGGTGATGTCATCGTAGGTCTTTCTTCTACAGGTCAGGCTACCTATGAAAAGAAATACAATGGTGGTATGGGCAGCAACGGACTTACCTCTGCCCGTCATGATGTCTTCGCCAAGTACCTGGCAGAGAACTACCCAGAGAGCTACGACCATGCAGTACCCGAGGAACTGGTATATAGTGGCAAATACAAACTGACCGACGAGGTGGAAGGCGCTCCTGTCAATGCTGGCGAACTGGTTCTCTCTCCTACCCGCACCTATGCTCCTGTCATCAAGAAACTGTTAGACGAACTGCGTCCCGAAATACATGGTATGGTACACTGCACAGGCGGCGCACAGACCAAGGTTCTGCATTTCGTAAACGAGAACTGCAAGGTAGTAAAGGACAACATGTTCCCTGTTCCACCTCTCTTCAAGGCCATCCACGACTGCTCTGGTACCGACTGGAAGGAAATGTACCAGGTATTCAACATGGGTCACCGTATGGAAATCTATGTGCGTCCTGAGGTTGCAGAGAAGGTTATCGCCATCAGCAAGAGCTTCAATATCGATGCTCAGGTAGTGGGACATATCGAGGAGGGCAAGCGCAGCCTGACCATCAAGAGCGAGTTCGGAACTTTCGAATACTAAATGTTTTAGGCACGGATTACACGGATTACACGGATTTTTATGCATTAATGTCCTTAAATTTTGTTCTTTAATATCTTTTAAATAGTATTGTTATGCTGGAAGAAGATTTAACTAAACAAATAATTGGTGCAGCTCAAGAAGTACACAAAGTCTTAGGATTTGGGTTTTTAGAAGCTGTATATGGAAATGCTCTGTATAAAGAATTGAAATTACGTGGATTGAAGTGTGAGTGCCAAAAACACTTAGATGTTTTTTACAAAGGAGAATGTGTAGGTCACTACATTCCCGACATGGTCGTAGAAGACAAGGTGATTATTGAATTGAAAGCCGTTAAAGAATTGCATCCCGAACATGAATGGCAGTTAGTAAACTATCTCTCTGCCTGCCAAGCAGAAGTAGGGTTGCTCATCAATTTCGGTCTATCCTTACAAGTAAAAAGAAAGATATTTACAAACGAGCGCAAGAGTACACTGCACAGAGAAAAATCCGTGTAATCCGTGTAATCCGTGCCTAAAAAACAATCAATGGATAATAACAACATTTTACAGAAATTAGAAGGCTTGGAGAGCCGATACGAGGAAGTCAGCACCCTCATTACCGACCCTGATGTGATAGCAGACCAGAGCCGATACGTGAAGTTGACCAAGGAATACAAAGACTTGGGCGACATCATGGCGGCACGCAAGCGCTACATCGATTGCCTCAACGCCATCAAGGAAGCCAAGGACATTCTCGCCAATGAGAGCGACCCTGACATGAAAGAGATGGCACGCGAGGAACTCAATGAGAACGAGACCCTTCAGCCCCAGCTTGAGGAGGAGATAAAGATTGCCCTTGTGCCAAAAGACCCAGAAGATGCCAAGAATGTACAGATGGAAATTCGTGGCGGAGCTGGTGGCGACGAAGCCGCACTCTTTGCTGGCGATCTCTTCAATATGTACAAGAAATACTGCGAGTCAAAGGGATGGACTATCAGCGTGACTTCTGTATCAGAAGGTGCTGTTGGCGGTTTCAAGGAAATCGACTTTGCCGTTAGCGGAGCTGACGTTTATGGCACGCTGAAATATGAATCGGGTGTACACCGTGTACAGCGAGTTCCTGCCACAGAAACTCAGGGCCGTATGCATACCAGTGCTGCTACGGTAGCCGTACTGCCCGAAGCCGACAAGTTTGAGGTAAACATCAACGAGGGTGATATCAAGTGGGATACATTCCGTTCGAGTGGTGCCGGTGGTCAGAATGTCAACAAAGTGGAGTCCGGTGTACGTCTTCGCTACCCCTGGAAGAACCCTAACACGGGTGAGGTGGAAGAGATTCTCATAGAGTGTACCGAGACTCGCGACCAGCCAAAGAACAAAGAGCGTGCCTTGAGCCGTCTGTACACTTTCATCCACGACCGCGAGCACCAGAAGTATATCGACGATATTGCCAGCCGACGCAAGAGTCTGGTATCGACAGGTGACCGAAGTGCCAAGATTCGTACATACAACTTCCCTCAGGGACGTGTCACCGACCACCGTATCGGTTATACCACCCATGACCTGAGTGGTTTCCTCGGAGGCGACATACAAGGCATGATTGATGCCCTGACCGTAGCCGAGAATGCAGAAAAACTGAAAGAAACAGAATTGTAGAATTATGAACAGAAAAGAACTTGTAGAACAGATATTCGCCAAGAAAAGTTTCTTGTGCGTAGGTCTCGACACCGATATCAAGAAAGTGCCTGAGCACCTCACCAAACAGTATGAAAAGACAGAAGATGTTATCTTCGCCTTCAATAAGGCCATCATCGATGCCACAGCCCCCTACTGTGTTTCCTATAAGCCCAACCTGGCTTTCTACGAGAGCATGGGACTGGCAGGCATGATAGCTTTCGATAAGACCATCGCTTATCTGAACGAGCACTATCCTCATCACTTTATCATCGCCGACGCCAAAAGAGGTGACATCGGCAACACATCAAAGATGTACGCACGTACATTCTTCGAAGAGTATAAGCTCGATGCTCTCACAGTAGCTCCCTACATGGGCGAAGACTCTGTGAAACCATTCTTGGAATATGAGGGCAAATGGGTCATCCTGCTGGCGTTGACAAGCAACAAGGGCAGCCACGACTTCCAGCTCACAGAAGACAAGGACGGTCAGCGCCTCTTCGAGAAAGTGCTGACAAAGAGTCAGGAATGGGGAAACGACGAGAACATGATGTATGTCGTAGGAGCCACACAAGGCAGCATGTTCACCGATATCCGCAAATGTGCTCCTAACCACTTCCTCCTTGTTCCTGGCGTAGGTGCACAGGGAGGCAGTCTGCAGGAAGTATGCAAGTATGGCATCATCAAGGACTGCGGTCTGTTGGTCAACTCTTCACGTGGCATTATCTATGCCAGCAATGGTGAGGACTTTGCCGAGACTGCTGGCATCAAGGCCAAGGAATTGCAAGAGCAGATGGCAGAAGAATTAGCCAAGCTTTCATAAAAAACAACTACCTTTTATGGCGCAAAGTACCTCTTATCAGGGTTCTTTGCGCCTAAAAAGTGTATGTTTGCAAGCTAAAATGCAAAATATTACGATTTAATTACAAGTTTATAAATCTTTTTTGCTATATTTGCAAGCAATAAGGAGCTAACTGGCTAATAACAATCATTGAAAACAAACAAATATGGAGTTTACCGCAAAACAAATAGCCCAGTTTGTACAAGGGCACATAGAAGGTGACGAGAATGCAATCGTCAATACCTTTGCAAAAATTGAAGAAGGAAAGAAAGGTGCTATTTCTTTCCTCTCAAATCCCAAATATACGCATTATGTATATGACACTCAGTCATCTGTCGTTTTGATAGACGAGAGTGTGGAACTGGAAAAGTCTGTTACCACAACATTGATTCGCGTAAAGAATGCCTACGAATGCGTGGCAAAACTTCTGCAGATGTATGAATCAATGAAGCCTAAGAAGACTGGCATAGATCCATTGGCTTTCGTTTCTCCTAAGGCTAAGGTTGCTGAGGGTGTGTACGTAGGAGCTTTTGCTTATATCAGCGAGGGTGCTGAGGTGGGCGAAGGCAGCCAGATTTATCCTCATGCCTACATTGGCGAAGGTGTCAAGGTAGGAAAGAATGCACTCATTTATCCTAACGTGACCGTTTATCATGGCTGCAAGTTGGGTGACAACGTAACTCTTCATGCAGGTTGTGTGATAGGTGCCGACGGATTCGGCTTTGCACCAGGTCCCGACGGTTACGACAAGATTCCTCAGATAGGCATAGTTACCATCGAGGACGATGTAGAGATAGGTGCCAACACTTGTGTTGACCGTTCTACTATGGGAAGTACTTATGTCCGCAAGGGTGTGAAACTCGACAACCTCGTACAGATAGCTCACAACACCGATATTGGCGAAAACACCGTGATGTCCTCTCAGGTAGGTATCGCAGGAAGCACCAAGGTGGGACAGTGGTGTATGTTTGGCGGTCAGGTAGGTATTGCGGGCCACATCACCATCGGCGACAAGGTATTCCTCGGTGCACAGAGTGGTGTTCCTGGAAGTCTGAAGAGCGGCCAGCAGCTCATCGGCACACCTCCTATGGAGCAGCGTTCATACTTCAAGTCACAGGCCATCTTCCGTCGCCTGCCCGATATGTACAAGGAGCTCAACGACCTGAAAAAGCAGGTGGAAGAACTGAAAAAGAAGTAATAGAAATAACAAGGCACGGATGACGCAGATGACGCAGAGGCTAACGCCACTAAGACATCCGAAGGAAAGAGAAAAAATCCGTAATCCGTGTAATCCGTGCCTAAAAAATAATATAATTATGTCAAAACAGAAAACTCTGAAAGGTAGTTTCTCACTTTGTGGAAAAGGCTTGCACACAGGATTAAGTCTCACTGTAACTTTCAACCCTGCAGCAGAGAATACAGGTTATAAAATACAGCGCATCGATCTCGAAGACCAGCCTGTCATCCAAGCTGTAGCCGAGAATGTTGTAGAAACACAGCGTGGCACTGTGCTGGGCAAAGGTGATGTGCGAGTAAGCACCATCGAGCACGGAATGTCTGCTCTTTATGCACTCGGCATCGACAACTGTCTGATTCAGGTGAATGGTCCAGAGTTCCCTATTCTCGATGGTTCAGCTGCTTTGTACGTAGAAAAGATTCAGAGCGTGGGCATACAGGAACAGAACGCAGAGAAAGACTACTATATCATCCGTCATAAGATAGAGGTGAAAGATGAAAGCGGTTCGGTCATCACGATCCTGCCAGACGAGGACTTCAGTATCACAGCCATGTGCTCGTTCGAGAGCAAGTTCATCAACAGTCAGTTTGCTACTCTCGACAAAATGGAGACATACGCAGAGGAGATTGCTTCTGCCCGTACCTTCGTTTTCGTACGTGATATCATGCCATTGCTGCAAGCCAACCTGATCAAAGGTGGTGACCTCGACAATGCCATTGTGATATATGAGCGTCAGGTGGAGCAGGCTCAGCTTGACCAACTCGCCGACCATCTGAAAGTTCCTCGCATGGATGCCAACAAGTTGGGCTATATCCAGCACCGACCTCTGCAATGGGAGAACGAATGCACACGTCATAAGCTTCTCGACATTATCGGCGACATGGCTCTTATCGGTAAGCCTATCAAGGGTCGCATCATCGCTACCCGTCCTGGCCATACCATCAACAACAAGTTTGCCCGCCTGATGCGCAAGGAAATTCGCAAGCACGAGATTCAGGCTCCAATCTACAATCCTAACGAGGAACCTGTTATGGACAACATACGCATCCGTCAGCTTCTACCCCACCGTTACCCAATGCAGTTGGTAGACAAGGTGATAGCCATGGGTCCAACCAGCATCGTTGGTGTGAAGAGCGTAACAAGCAATGAGCCATTCTTCCAGGGTCACTTCCCTGAGGAGCCTGTCATGCCGGGCGTACTGCAGGTGGAAGCCATGGCACAGTGTGGAGGCTTGTTGGTGCTCAACCAGCTGGAAGAGCCTGAACGCTGGAGCACTTACTTCATGAAGATAGACGACGTGAAGTTCCGCAAGAAGGTAGTACCTGGCGACACTCTCCTGTTCCGTGTAGAGCTGCTGGCTCCTGTACGCCATGGCATCAGCTCTATGAAGGGCTATATGTTTGTTGGCGACCAGGTAGTGGCTGAGGCAACCTTCACTGCACAGATAGTCAAGAATAAGTAAGAATACTTCCATATGCAGAAGACTGCAAAAGAACATGAATACTCTCAGCTCCTCTGCATGTGGATCTTGAATAATAAAACTTAATTATAAATTGTAAACAAGAAATATGAATCAGATTAGTCCTTTAGCATTTGTTCATCCTGAGGCAAAACTCGGAGATAACAATATCATCGGTCCTTTCTGCTATATTGATAAAGACACCGTTTTGGGTGACAACAACGTGATGCAGAATTCTGTAACCATCCATGTGGGAGCACGAATCGGCAATAACAACGAGTTCTTCCCAGGTGCCAGCATCTCTACCAAGCCACAGGACCTGAAGTTCCGCGGTGAGCAGACAACCTGCGAGGTTGGCGACAACAACAGTATCCGTGAAAATGTAACCATTTCCCGTGGTACTGCCTCAAAGGGCAAGACTGTTGTCGGAAGCAACAACCTCCTCATGGAGTGTGTGCACGTGGCTCACGACTGTGAGTTGGGCAGCGGTTTGATCATAGGCAACTCTACAAAATTTGCAGGAGAGGTGGTAGTAGACGACAACGCTATCGTCAGCGCCAATGTTCTCGTTCACCAGTTCTGCCACATTGCAGGATACGTGATGATTCAGGGCGGATGCCGTTTCTCACAGGACATTCCTCCATATATCATTGCCGGTAAGGAGCCTACAAGATACTGCGCACTCAACCTGGTAGGTCTTCGCCGCCGCGGTTTCAGCAACGAACTCATCCAGCAGATTCATGAAGCTTACCGTCTGCTCTACTCTAAGGGCGTGCTGAAAGAAGGTATCGAGGAAATCAAGAAGAACCTGCAGATTACCCCCGAGATACAGTATATCATCGACTTCGTAGAGAACTCTAAGAGAGGTATCATTCGATAAAAGTAAAAGGGTAAAAGGGTAAAAAAGTAAAAAGAGCATTCTTGCTTAAGTTTATGAAACGAGCAAGGATGCTTTTTTCTTGAATATAATGAATGATTCAACTTTCGTATGTACGGAAGTTATAGTAGCTGAAGAAGTTATCACTCCCTTCGGTCGTTAGAAGTTATGCCAACAGACTTGATATATTATGTATAAAGTTTAATTTCTAAGTCCACTAAAGCATATGGCTTTAACTTCTCTAACTTCCTCATTTGCAAAACTTAAGTGAATAATATATGAAAACATTGATTGTGGTCTTAGGTCCTACGGGTGTTGGTAAAACGGAGCTTTGCCTTTCGCTGGCAGAGCATTTAGGCACCCCTATCGTCAATGCTGACTCCCGTCAGATATTCGCCGAGTTGCCTATAGGAACAGCAGCACCTACTGCCGAGCAGCAAAAACGCGTGAAGCATTATTTCGTAGGCAACCACCACATCGAGGACTATTACAGTGCTGCCCAATACGAGGCTGACGTGATGAAACTCCTAAAAGAGGATATCTTCAAGAATCACGACGTAGCCCTGCTCACAGGAGGAAGTATGATGTACATCGATGCTGTATGCAATGGTATCGACGACATACCCACCGTACGTGATGACATCAGAGAATGGATGAAAGCACGTCTTGCCAATGAGGGGCTCGACACTTTGGTGGAGGAACTGAAAAACCTCGACCCAGAACACTGGACCATAGTAGACAAGAAGAATCCACGCCGCGTGGTTCATGCTCTGGAGATATGTCACCAGACAGGAAAGACCTACACATCCTTCCGTACCAACGAGAAGAAGAGCCGTCCTTTCCGTATCGTCAAGATAGGACTGAACAGAGACCGTACCGAACTGTACGAACGCATCAACCAACGAGTTCTCGTCATGATGCAGGAAGGTTTGGAGGCAGAGGCAAGGAGTGTATATGCCTATCGTGATCAGACAGCCCTGCGTACAGTGGGCTACAAAGAGATGTTTGCCTATTTCGACGGCACCATCGACCTGCAGGAAGCTGTACGCCAGATACAGTCGCACAGCAGAGAATACATGCGCAAACAGCTTACATGGTTCAAACGTGACGGGACAATACAATGGTTTCACCCCGATAATATTAAAGAAATCATAAAATATGTGGATAGCTGCTTGAAGATGGAATAATTTTACTACTTTTGCAAAGAAGTTTAAAAGAGTATTCAACATACAACAACAATGAACAAAATCAAGAACTTAGCAGCATGGCTGTGGCGCAAGCTTCGCGCTTTCTGGCCATGGTACAAGAATCTGTATCGAGGCAAGGCATGGTATACCAAGACTCTCATTGGCATCGCCAGCTGCATCGTGGCTTTCATACTGTATTTAGGTGCAGTGGATATTAACTTCCTCTGGCTGTTTGGTAAATCGCCTGGTTTCTTCTCTGGCATTACGAATCCACAGACCAGCGAGGCTTCTGAGATTTACAGCGCCGACGGCAAGCTGATAGGTAAGTATTTCAACGAGAACCGTACTCCTGTAAAATACGAAGAGGTAAACCCAGCCTTCTTCAAGGCTTTGGTCGACACCGAGGACGAGCGCTTCTACAAGCATTTGGGTATTGACCCCATCGGACTCTTTGGCGCCATGAAGGATGCCTTGCTGCATCACGATGCACGAGGAGCTTCTACCATCACCCAGCAGTTGGCAAAGAATATGTTCCGCGTCCGCTCCCAGTACTCTACAGGTTTGCTGGGCAAGGTACCCGGTCTGCGCATTCTCATCATCAAGAGCAAGGAATGGATTATAGCAGCCAAGTTGGAGGCTGTCTACACCAAGAAGGAAATCATCACGATGTATGCCAACACCGTAGATTTCGGTTCCAACTCGTATGGCATCAAGACGGCGGCAAAGACATACTTCAACGTAAGTCCTAAGGAACTGACTACCGATCAGGCCGCCGTACTCGTAGGTATGCTCAAGGCTACCACCTATTATAATCCACGCACCAACCCCGAACACAGTCTGGAACGACGCAACGTGGTGCTCAGCAATATGGTACGCCATGGTGACCTGAGCCGCGAGGAATACAACACCCTCAGTCAGGAACCTATCAAGCTCGACTTCAAGGTGGAGGAAAACTACGACGGACAAGCCAAATACTTCCGCGAGGCTGTGGCAGACTACTTGGCAGACTGGTGCAAGGACGAGGGTTACGACCTGTATACCAGCGGACTGAAGATATACACCACGATAGATACCCGCATGCAGAAGTATGCTGAAGATGCCGCACGCAAACAGATGCGACAGGTACAGCAGAACTTCAACAACCACTGGGATATCTACCGCAAGCAGGATACCAACTGGCTTCGTCAGGAACCCTGGCAGGACGAGAAGCATCAGGTCATCCCCAACTTCATTCAGGGCATTGCCGAGCGCCAGCCTTTCTATAAAGCTTTGATCGCCCGCTTCCCCAACAATCCCGACTCTGTGAACTATTATTATAAGGAGTGGGTTCACCCTGTCAAGGTATTCGATTACGATAAGGGCACCATCACCAAGATGATGACATCCGAAGACTCCATCAAGTACATGACCACCTTCATGCACTGTGCCTTTGTGGCCATGGAACCACAGACGGGTGCCGTCAAGGCATGGGTGGGCGACATCGACTTCGACCACTGGAAATACGACAAGGTGACAGCCGAACGCCAGCCAGGTTCTACCTTTAAGCTCTTCGTCTACACCGAGGCCATGAACCAGGGTCTTACGCCTTGCGACAAGCGTCGCGATGAATATATCTCGATGGATGTCTACGACAAGAAGAAACATGAGATGGTGAAATGGACCCCATCCAATGCCAACGGTTCTTTCTCGGGCGACTCCATCCCACTGAAGAGTGCGTTCGCCAAGAGTATCAACTCTGTAGCAGTACGCTTGGGTCAGGAGATGGGCATCAAGCGCATCATAGAGACAGCACAGAAGATGGGTATTCAGAGTCCGCTCAACGATGAGCCTTCTTTGGCTCTTGGTTCGAGCGACGTCAATCTCTTGGAATTGGCGAACGCCTACTGTACAGTTGCCAACAACGGAAAACATCATGACCCTGTCCTGGTGACAAGAATTGTAGACCGCGACGGCAAGGAGGTATATACTGCCCCATCAACCGAGGAACAGGTGATTCCTTACAAGTCTGCCTTCCTGATGCAGCAGTTGCTGCAGGGAGGTATGCGCGAACCGGGTGGAACCTCACAGAGTCTGTGGGGCTACATTGGCAACGTCCGCGATACCGAGTTTGGCGGAAAGACCGGTACTTCCAACAATCACTCTGACGCCTGGTTCATGGGGGTAAGCCCTAAGCTCGTAGTAGGCGCATGGGTAGGAGGAGAATACCGCTGCATCCACTTCAGGACGGGTGCTCTCGGACAAGGCTCCCGAACGGCATTGCCTATCTGTGGATACTTCTGGCAGTACGTGATGAACGACCCTGCCTTCCAGAAATACCACGGCAAGTTTGACAAACCTCACGACGAGGACATCACCCGCGACATGTACATCTGTGCAAGTTATGTGCCCAAGGCTAAGGTTGACACCACTCAGGTAGACAGCACTGCCCTCAACGAGGAGATCATCCTCGACGAGAACGGCAACCCTGTCATCAAGGAGATACCTGCCGAAAAGAATGAGGCCACAACAGGAACTGCCACAGAGAAAAAGCCAGGCGAGGAACAGGGCGAGAAGAAAGAAAAGAAAAAGCCACGCCCCACAGAGCAAGCCATCAAGTTTGACGACTTGTAAACCGCGCCAGGCTCTATAGTGACAGAAAAGAATAAACATAACCTAACAAGAATCGGCGATTTTCTGAAAGACGGGAATCGCCGATTGTTATTTCAAAGAAACAGGTATGGCAGAAAAAGACCACTCAGCAAGCCAGGCTGCAGAAAATCATATCGACCTGAATAATCCAGAGTTGCAGAATGCACTCCAGATTATACAGTACACCCGGCGCTCACTCTTCCTCACAGGAAAGGCAGGCACCGGCAAGTCCACCTTTCTGCGCTACATTGCTGCCCACACCAAAAAGAAGCACATCATTCTTGCACCCACCGGTATTGCTGCCATCAATGCCGGAGGAAGCACCCTGCACAGTTTCTTCAAGATTCCATTCCATCCGCTGCTGCCCAACGACAGTATGTTCAGTGTGCGCAATATCCGCAACACCCTGAAGTACAACTCCGAGAAGATTAAGATCATACGCGAGGTGGAACTCATCATCATCGATGAGATCAGTATGGTGCGTGCCGACATCATCGACTTTATTGACAAGGTGCTGCGCATATACAGCCGCAACATGCGAGAGCCTTTCGGTGGCAAGCAACTGCTTCTCGTGGGTGATATCTATCAGCTGGAACCTGTCGTGAGAGAGGAAGACCGCCGGCTTCTCTCACCTTTCTACCGCAGCAGTTTCTTCTTCGATGCCAAAGTGTTCGAATACTTCCAGTTGGTGAGCATCGAGTTGAGAAAGGTTTACCGACAAAGCGACCCTGTGTTTATCAGCATACTCGACCACATTCGCACCAGTCAGGTGCCCATGAGCGACCTTCAGAAACTCAACCAGCGTGTGGGAGCCCGACTTGACGAAAGCGACAGCAAACTCGCCATCACCCTTTCCACACGCCGCGACACAGTAGACTACATCAACGACAGTCAACTCAAGCTGTTGCCTGGCGAGCCTACCCTCTTCCGAGGCAATATCCAGGGCGAGTTCCCAGAAAGCAGCCTCCCCACCCCAATGGAACTATATCTGAAGACGGGCGCACAGATCATCTTCATCAAAAACGATATAGAGCACCAATGGGTCAACGGAACCCTGGGAACCATCATCGGTTTCGACGAGGACGATGATGCCAAGATATACGTGCGAACAGAAAATGGACAGGATGTGATGGTAGAGCCTGCCGCATGGAGCAACATGAGATATCACTTCAACGAGGTGGAGAAAAAGATAGAAGAGGAAGAGATCGGCCGATACGAGCAATATCCCCTGCGGTTGGCGTGGGCGATTACTGTACACAAGAGCCAGGGTCTTACCTTCAATCAGGTGAAGATAGATTTCACAGGGGGCGTCTTTGCTGGAGGACAGACCTATGTGGCACTGTCACGTTGTACCAGTCTGGAAGGCATCAGCCTGCAGGAACCCATCAGACAGAACGAGGTTTTTGTACGCAACGAGGTGAAGCAGTTTGCCCGTCACTACAACGACCAGTCTACCATCAACACGGCTCTTACCCAGAGCAAAGCCGACAAACAATACCATGATGCCGCCGCAGCATTCGACCAGGGCGACATGCAGGGAGCACTCGACAACTTCTTCCTTGCCATACACAGCAGATACGACATCGAGAAGCCAAGTGCCAAACGACTGATACGAAGAAAATTGGGAAAGGTCAACTCCCTGATAGCTGAGAACGAGCAGCTGCGCGAAATCATCAGGCAGAAGGAGGAAGAGAAAAAGAAACAAGAGAAATTCCTGAAACGCCTGGCAGCAGAATACACCTTGCTGGGCAAGGAATGCGAGAAAGAAGGTATGTCGGCTGCTGCCATCGCCAACTACAAGAAAGCACTCGAACTGTGCCCCGAACATCCCGAGGCTAAAAGAAGACTAAAAAAGTTGAACCCGTAAATGGATTCAACTTTTTTTCAATTTATCTTGTCCGCATTCTGATTCAAGATCAGTTCTATTTTCCGATTAGTTTCTTATTGACCTTGAACCGGTCGAAGCCCAATCCATAGACACCGATAACAGCACTCTGGCTGACAAATGCAGAAGGATCGATCTCATCTATCAGACGGAATATCGTCTGCGACTCACGCTGACGGGCCAGCACAAAGAGCATGTGCACATCCTTGCCACTATAGCATCCATGACCATCCATCACCGTACATCCTCTGTCGGCAGCTGTATTGATGGCGGCACTCAGTTCCAAATACTTGTCCGAGATGATGAAGAACTGCACCGATCTGCGAAGTGTGTTCACCACATGGTCTACACAAAGTGAGCAGACAAAAAGGCACACATAACCATAGATCACCATCTCCCAGTCTTTGAGCACCCAGTAGGAACTCGTGACAATACACAGGTCACAAATCATGATGGCATGTCCCAACGAGATGTTGTAATACTTGTTCACCATGGCTGCCACCGTATCAGAGCCACCTGTAGATCCGTTGCTCGACAATCCCAATCCGGCACTGCATCCCATGAAGAAAGCTCCCACCACCGTTGCCATGAAAGGCTGGTCGTGCAAGAGTGTGATCTCGTTTCCGCCATGACTCTCTATCAAACGGGTGACTACGGCAAAGACTGCCACGGCATACACCGTCTTCAGGCAGAAGCGCCATCCCAATGCCCTATAGGCCAATATCAAAAGAAAAATATTGAGACCGAAATAGGAAAACGATACAGGAATACCGAAGCCCCAATACAGGATAGAGGCAATACCGCCTACACCGCCCATGGTGATATGGTTGGGAAGAAGGAACACGTTAAGACCGACACTTCCGATAACCATGGCAAAGGCTATCACTATGTAATCGCGAATCTCATGAATTTTTGTTTTTCTCGTCATGATGCTGTTTTGATTATTTTTTTGAATTTCTATAACTTCCCTATTTGCGTAAGTTGAACTTAGTATATTTCTTGCCAAGTCCTTTGGCGAGTCCACCCTCACTGGTCTCCTTGTAGAGCGAAGGAAGATCATGACCCGTCTGGCGCATCACCTCCACCACTTTATCAAACGACACACTGTGATGACCATCGGAGAAAGAGGCATACAAGTCGGCATCCAAGGCACGGGCTGCAGCAAAGGCATTACGCTCGATACAAGGTATCTGAACCAGTCCGCATACTGGGTCGCAGGTCATACCCAAGTGATGCTCCAGACCCATCTCGGCAGCATACTCCACCTGGGCAGGACTTCCACCAAACAACTGGCAAGCTGCAGCCGAAGCCATCGCACAGGCCACACCTACCTCACCCTGACAACCCACATCGGCACCACTTATCGACGCATTGTGCTTGACGATGTTGCCTACAAGTCCGGCAGTTGCCAAGGCTCTCAGAATGCGCTGTTCGCTCATGCCGTGAGCTTCCTGCATGTGATAGAGCACCGCTGGCAACACACCACAGGCACCACAAGTAGGAGCCGTAACGATGGTTCCTCCCGATGCATTCTCCTCGCTCACCGCCAGGGCATAGGCATAAACCAAACCTCTCGACTGCAGCGAGGCGCGATAACCCTTGGCCTTGGTGTAATAAGTGGCTGCCTTACGAGGCAGATTGAGCGGACCAGGCAATACTCCCTCATGGTCGAGACCGCGAAGAATGGCTTCCTTCATGGTCTGCCATATCGTCTTGAGATAGTCCCAGATTTCCTTGTCCTCACATTTCTCCACATATTCCCAGAAAGAGCGGCCGTTATCGTAGCACCAACTCTGTATATCGCTCATCTTGTTGAGGTCGTACACTTCGGAAGCTCCCAACTCGTCATGACCGTCCGTGCCATCCGAAAGGGCTCCACCGCCAATGCTGTAAACCGTCCACTCGTCTATTATATCACCATTCACGTCCCTGCCCACAAACTTCATTCCGTTGGGGTGAAAGGGCAAGAACACCTGTGGTTTCCAGATAATGCTGACGGTGTGATGTGGATGTAGCACCTCCTCTATGGCGACATCCGTCATGTGTCCCTTGCCTGTGGCTGCCAGACTGCCATACAGAGTCACCTCATACGAAGATGCGTTGCTACAGCGTTCCAAAAAGAGTTGGGCAGCACGCTGGGGTCCCATCGTATGACTGCTCGACGGCCCCTTGCCTATTCTATAAAGCTCGCGTAATGATTTCATATTCTATACTAACTTTCTGCTTGTTTAAAACAACTATTTTCTATTCTCGTTCTATCAAGTTGCAAAATTACAAATTTTAATAGAAATATCGGCAAGTTTAATCAGAAAAATCAGCAAAGGCAAATAGAAATAACTTCTGCTCTCTTCTAATTTTCAAATCAATCCACGACAAGCATACTGTTCAAGTTTCATGTTTGATATATATTATGTTTTTTATCCCAGCTCTTCTATTTCCTTCTTCACCTCCTCGAAGTCATTCGCCACTTCGATATAGTCGTGCCATCGCCATGAATCACGCCTTTCTCTGCCATGTCATCCAACAGGGTGATGTGGAGTTCCAGAAGCCTTTCATGTTGTAGGAATCACCATCTTGTGATGGTAGCTGATGGTGTGGGCGACGGCGATGGTGAATATTTCGTCCAGGGTGCCGATGCCGCCAGGAAGGGCTACGAAGATGTCGCTCAGGGTAAGGCAATGGCAGAGAAGCTGCTGGCGGAATAAAACCAGAACCTATTCATTATGAATGAAAGATTTTAGACGAAAGTATTCGTTCTGAGTGAAAGGTTTTTAATAAAAGTATTCATTCAGAATGAAAGATTTTTTAGGTTTTCTCTTGCTGCTTTCAGATATTTTTCTTATTTTTGCCCACGAATCATAAAATAGTGGAGCAATTCATAAAATAGTGGAGCAATGAAAGAACTGTTAAAACAAATTATATTTGAGCAGCAGGACAACTGCAGGCATCTTATGCAGGATGCCATCCCTCGACACATAGAAGAGGAATGGCTTACCACCACGGAAATCCTTATTATAACAGGTGTAAGACGATGTGGAAAGTCGGTGTTGCTGCAGCAACTGCGTGATAAGTTGGAGGAGAAAGATTTCTTCTTCAATTTTGACGATGAGCGTCTTGTAAACTTTAAGCTTGAAGATTTTGCAACCTTGCAGGAATGCTTCTTTGAGCTTTTCGGCGAGCAGCACACCTATTACTTTGATGAGATTCAAAACATCACGGGTTGGGAAACCTTTGTGAGTCGCCTTTACAATGAAGGCAATAAGGTGGTGGTGACAGGATCCAATGCCCGGATGCTGAGCAAGGAGATGGGCACTCATCTCACAGGGCGTTATATCTCTGTAGAGGTTTATCCTTTCTCTTTTGCCGAATATCTGCAGCTGGAGCATATTGAGCCTTCGCAGAAAGATTTCTATCTGATGGCGAGCCGTTCCAAACTGTTGGGGCATTTCCGTGATTTCTTGGAGAGGGGTGGTTTCCCGAAATATCTTCAGACGGGTTCCGTCAGTTATCTATCCTCACTTTATGAGAGCATTATCTTCCGGGATGTGATGGTTCGCAATGGTCTTACGAACGACAAGGAAATAAAAGAGCTTGCGTTTTATCTTGCCAGTAATGCCACCAAGCGTGTTACCTATAATTCGCTGGGAAAGATAGTGGGCATCCGTCATCCCGAAACCATCAAGAACTATCTGGAATATATTCAGCAAACCTACATGATATTCCAGTTGCTGAAGTATGCTCCATCGGTAAAGACCCAGATGTTGAGTCCGAAGAAGGTGTATTTTATAGATAATGCCATCATCAGCAGGATGGGTTTTAATGTCACGGATAACAATAGTGTAAAACTGGAGAATGCCGTTTTCATCGAATTGCTGCGAAGGGGTTACGACTTGTTCTATCATGCCGACAAGAAAGAGTGCGACTTTGTGGTGAGAGAAGGTGTAAGGATTACCCAGGCTTACCAGGTTACGGTGAAGATGGATGATGAGAAGACTCGCAAGCGTGAAATCGAGGGTCTGCAAGAGGCGATGGAAATCTATGATTTGTCAGAGGGTTACATCATTACGCAGAATGAGAAAGAGGAGCTTACCGTGGATGGCAAGACGGTGCATATAATTCCTGCTTGGGAATGGATGCTGAAGTAATTTTCTTTTAGCGGGAAGGTGATAAGAATAAAAGTTTAAGGGCGGAAGAACTACTGTTAATCCAAGTTGTTGTTCTTCCACTTTTTGCTTTTGTTTCTGAGTACTTCGCTTACAGGCTTCCATTCCTTCCTACATATTTAAAATGTGCATTTTTGCCGAAGAATCATATTAATGGGAGTTTTCAACTATTGCCGTAAATGTTCTATTTAGCCTATAAAAGTTCTATTCAAAGCCTTGTATTTGTTCTGTTTTGCGGACTAAAAATCGTTAAACCACAAATAAATCTATGTTCTAAACTTTAGAACATAAGTTCGATACTTTAGGACACAAGTTCTAAACTTTAGGACACAAGTTCTAAACTTTAGAACATAAGTTCGATAGTTTAGAACATAGATTTATTGGGCTAAAAAAAACATTTACTTCCCTTTCTGTATAAGTGTTACTTAAAGAGCACTATTGTGCCCATCGCAGAGCATTGTTGTGCCATAAGCAGGCATTTTTGCAGCATCAGCATTTATAAGAACAGCATAAATACTTATAAAAACAGCATCAGCATTTATAAAAAGCAATATGTCGAAAACAAGAGTCTTATTACTTTACGCCTCCTGAATCAACGTTTTCACGAACTGAGATCTTTAATAAAAATGAATAAAAAAAAGTAGCATCGTGCAATAAATACAATAACAAATTGTTTTATTAAACAGAACAACAAATAACTATTGATATGAAGAACTTAAAATCTTTGATCGGACTAATATTAGTCCTGCTTGTATCATTATCAGTCACATCATGCAATGACGATAATGACGAATCTTTAGACCAACAATGGGCTTCTGTATTGAATAACCATGGAACCCCATACGTGTTCAGTGACAACGGAAACTGTTATGGTGCAGGCGGTGGCATCAGCAAAGAGGACTTTGAAAAAATGTTTATTGGTCATGGCTGGAAGCATTATGCCACATGGGAAATAAACAAGAAAGGCAGAAGAATGTCTGATGGATATTACACCAACATATTAGGAGCATCCCCTGTAAACTACTATTTTGACAGTAATACAAAATTGACTGCCTACTATCATTCAGACGTTGCAGAGAGTACTATAAAGAAGGAAGAAATAGCATATACCTTTTACGAAGATACACAACGTACGGTTCTGCTGCTCGACAACAACGAATACCTTCAGATAACAGGATGGATGCTTGGTACTCAACCAAGTTTCTGCATAGTTCATCCGTTGGGAATAAAATCAAATGGTGAAACTATCTATGGCGTTTCTATCTATGTACAAATGACCGATAAGGAATTAAATACTATGCAGAATAGCGCAAAATAGGAATAACGCCCTAAAAAGTGAAAAGGCCATCCTCACGGACAGCCTAATACATTTATACAAAAACATTATGAATTCTTTATTATTAGCGAACAAGATTCTACTTTATCAAAATCAATATATCTATCTAAAAGCTTCAAACAGTTAATTCATAAGACCGGCCGCTGCCTGAGCCTTGCGACACTTGCGCTCACAATAGCGTTCGCACTGCGCACAAATGTCATAGCCTAACATGGCACCCAAGATAAAGTCTTCTTCGGGTGTCAGTTGACTGAGAGGTTTGTTAACCATCAGACGGATAGCATCCAGACACTCTGGCTTGCCAAAGAACAAGTTCAGTCGACCATTGCCCACAGGCTGAACGATATAACTGATGTTCTGACTTTGCAATCGGGTTATGGCAAAAGACTCAAATCGCTCGTTGAAGGTGAAAAGCACCATGCGGCGCACACCTTTTTTATATTCATATATATGATTCATCAGAACCTTCATGTCCGTTGGCATCACTTCTTTCTGTTGCATAATATCCGTCTGTTAGTTAAAAAATGACTGTGTTACAGGAGCATTCTCCTATTCCGCATTACACTAAAGCGAAGGCTTAATGGCCTCAAGCCATGCATCAATGCGCTCCTCGGTCTTATCATCCTCGTTGACATCGTCAAGAGCAAGACCTACGAATTTTCCATCTACAACTGCATCGCTGTCATCAAAAGTATAACCCTCTGTCGATACTCCTTCGAGAACATTGGCACCAGCCTCTTTGGCAGCATCATAAAGTTCCTTCATTCCGCCACAGAAAGTATCAGAATAAGACTCTGCATCGCCACAACCGAAGAGAGCGACCGTCTTGCCGGAAAGACCAGCTGACTTCAACAGGTTGATGCCATCGTACCAGTCATCCTGCAACTCACCTGCTCCCCAGGTGGAAGTTCCCAAGATAAGGTTGTCATGATCCGAGATGGCGGTCTCATCGATGCTGGATACATCTACTGCACTGGCGCCCAACTTACCGGCTATTGTCTCTGCTATGCTCTGGCAGGTTCCTGTGGAAGAGCCATAAATTACAATTGTTGATTTCATACGCTATAATTACTTTAGTTACATTGTTTCTTGTTTACGGCTGCAAAGATACGGCGATTTTTCCAATGCCGCAATACCTAAAAATAATGGTTTGGCATGAATACCTACATATTATGACTCGATTTTGGCAAGTCCAATCAATAACAAAAAAAACTGCGGACAGATTGCTCTGCCCGCAGTTCTCCTCATATAATCTCTCTCTTACTTTACATAAAAGTCTTACTTGATGCCACGATTTACGAGAGTGACGTTCAACAACATCAGATACTTGCGATACTGAGTGTTTGAAAGGATGACGTGCATGTACTTCAAGTCCTTGTTGATGGCCTTGTCGATCATAGCCTTGCGGTCGTCACCTGCTGCTACGGCAGCATTCATCATATCTGCAGTGAAGTTCTTGTGTACATCAGCTACAGCCTCAACCTGGTCAATGTTCAAACCAAGAGCATCAGACAAGCTGTTCATGTTTACATTCATGTTGAAAGCAGCTGTTGCTGTTGTTGCACTTGCATTCTCATCTGCTGCAAAAGTAATTGTCATACTGAACAATGCTACTGCCAAAATCATCAATTTCTTCATAATCTTTTTACCTTTCTTTTCTTTAATTCTACATTATCCTTACTAATCTCTTTGTGTATGTCTTCCTGAAAGACACTGCAAAGATACACACAATATGCTGTGCACGCAAACATTTAGACAGAAAAGTAAGACTTTTGCGCATATTTTTGACATATATCAACAATCTTATCCTCTTTTTGCTTACGTTTCGTCAGTTTTACGCCTAATTACATAACATATCAACACAAAAACACAAGTCTCAGCCAACAGCCTTCTTGCGTAAGACATAGAACATTTGTACCTTAACTAAACAAAAATTCCACTTTTTCGAGCAAATATTTTGCTTCTCATAAATAAATGCATACGTATTCCAAATATTTTTTGTATTTTTGAAGGCAAATAAAGAATTTGACACAACATTTTAATCAAAACAGAAAAATAAAATGAACGATTTTCTGCCACAACTCAAGAAGCTCCAACCCATCACCATTGCCAAAAGCGGCAAGACGATGACGGGCAAGGAGATTTTCTTCATGATAAAAACTGGGGAAAACGATACTTTCATCATCCCAGTAGACAAGAAGCTGAAGCCGGTGGAGGCTGACTATCATTACTATTCGGGCGATACGGCTCAACTTCTGCGCAGCATTGACAGCATCAAGGAGGAGATGGCTTTCCAAATCTCCTGGGACGAGAGCGAGGCTACCGACGTGAGCCTCAGCCAGAACCCTCACTTGCTCTACCAACTCATCCGTTGCACGAACCTCATCGATGAGAAGGGGCACGCCATCTCCGTTCACCCCGACCCCTCTGTGCTCCAACTGGTATTAAAGAAATTCGGCAGAAACATCGAACCGCATTTTATCATTGCCGCCAAGGAGTCTTCGGATGCTGAAGAATACGACGGAGCCAAGAAATACGAGGCCAACAAATTGTACTTCAGTCTTCTGTCAGACTGTTTCGTCTTGTCTGACAATGTCATTTATCCCATCGCCCCTATCGGCGACAACTATCAGCAGCTCAGCTATTTTACCACCCGTTTCTCCGAAGATCTGCTGGAAGAATACCTCTCCGTATTCTTCTCCTTCATCGAAAACGTGCAGGTGGCTTACGAGGATTACACCGTAGAATTCTCCGACACCGACATCGTACCTACCCCTTCTCTTTCATTTGAGAAGATAGATGCCGACAAGACCCTGTTCCTTCGACTCGTAGAATCATACAAGGGATTGCCGCTCGACTTCGTGCAGCAGTTTGACCTGAGCATGGCTGCATCGCTCTCGCTCGACCAAAAGATTGTGGTGAAGCGACTCGCCCATCTGCCTATCGACGAAATCACCAGCAACCTCAGAAAGGAAATCATACAATATGCCCCAAGCAAGGCGGCACAGAAGGAAGTGTATGTGGAGGACAATCTCTTCATCATCCCCGAGGAGACGGCAGGTCCGTTCCTGCTCCAATCGCTCCCTTCCCTGCTGAGAACCTACCAGCTCATCGGTGCCGAGAAACTGCGTGAGTACAAGGTGAAGCCAATGACGCCTAAGCTGAACATCAGCCTCTCATCGGGCATCGACTTCCTGGAGGGCGACGCCAGCATCACGCTCGAAGGCGAACAGTTCTCGCTCCAGCAAATCCTCTCGCAATACAACAAGAAGAAATACATCCAGCTGTCGGACGGCAACCGTGCCATCATCGAGGACGGATACATGCGCCGTCTGGAACGTATCTTCAAGAAAAAGGACAAGGACGGAAAGGTCAAGGTGTCGTTCTTCGACCTGCCTGAGATAGAAGACCTCATCAACGAGCCTTTGGAGGGCGAGGCGTTCAAGCATCACCGCAAGGTGTACGAGGGCTTCAACCACCTTGCCGAGGAACCCCTGAAGGCGCCAAAGCTGAAGGCCCAGTTGCGCCCATACCAGGCAGAGGGAATCAAATGGATAAAATATCTCTACGATAACAACCTGGGAGGCTGTCTCGCCGATGACATGGGTCTCGGTAAGACCGTGCAGACCATCGGTGTCCTCACCCTCATCTATCCGAAGGTGAAGAAACCTACGCTCATCGTAATGCCTCGCAGCCTGCTCTTCAACTGGCAGAACGAGTTGAAGAAGTTCGCCCCACAACTCTCGGTCTATACCTATTATGCCGGCGATCGAGACATCAAGGAGGCGATGAAGCACCAGGTGATACTGACCACCTACGCCATCGTGCGCAACGACATCGAGACCTACTCCAAGCAGAAGTTCCACTATGTGATTCTCGACGAGAGCCAAAACATCAAGAACACTACCACGCAAACCACCCAAGCCACCCTCGTGCTCCATGCCGAACACAGACTGGCATTGAGCGGTACGCCTGTGGAGAACAATTTGACAGAGCTTTACTCGCTCTTCCGTTTCCTCAACCCAACGATGTTTGGCAGCTTGGACGATTTCAACAGCCGTTACACGGGCCCTATCCAGCGCGACAACGACAAGGACACCTTGTTGAGCCTCCGCAAGAAGATATTCCCATTCATGCTTCGCCGACTGAAAAAGGACGTGCTCAAAGACCTGCCCGACCGCATCGAGCAGACCCTCTACGTGGAGATGAGTCCAGAGCAGCACGACTTCTACGAGCGAAGAAGACTGTACTACTACAACCAGGTGCGCCAGTCGATAGCCGCCGAGGGCATTCAGAAGTCGCAGTTTGTGATGTTCCAGGCACTCAACGAACTTCGCCGCATCGCCTCCATCCCAGAGAGTCTCAGCGACGGACACATCAAGTCGCCTAAGCTCGACCTGCTGACCGACACCCTCCTCGAAGCCGTTGCCAACGGACACAAGGTGGTGGTATTCTTCAACTTCATCGCAGGTATCGAAGAACTAAGCGAGCGGCTGGACCAAAACGGCGTGGACTATGCCTGCATGACAGGTTCAACGAGAGACCGCAAGAGCATCGTGGAGCGATTCCAGAACGACCCACAATGCCGAGTGATGCTGATGACGCTGAAGACGGGTGGCGTGGGCTTGAACCTGACTGCCGCCGACACCGTGTTCATCTTCGAGCCATGGTGGAACAAGGCAGCCGAGGAACAAGCTATCAACCGCCTGCACCGTTTCGGACAGAAGGCAAAGGTACTCAGCTACTCGCTCATCACCCAGCAAACCATCGAGGAGAAGATACAGCTCCTGCAACAGCAGAAGGCCGAACTCTTCGAGGGCTTGATCGGTGCCGACAGTTCATCATCCAAGCATCTGTCGGAGGATGACATCAACTTTATTCTGGGATAAAAACATCACTTCATAATAGAAACAAAGACATGGCAACAGAAACAACACTCTGGGACATGAGCGATAAGCGACCAGAGAAAATCATATACGCTCCGGAAGGGATAGAGAATGAACAAATAGTAAGTTCCCTCATGCACGGATATGATTTAAGTAAACTACAGGAAGCAGCTTACGAAGTGCGTGAAAACTTCAAGAAGTACAAATTGGTGGCACTGGACAAGGACGGCAAGAAATACGAGCCAGCCCCTATCGCGCTGATGTTCTCCAACAAGAAGAAACTGAAGAAAGATTATGCAGCGTATCTTGCTATCATGAAGCATACCAACAACTTCTCCCTATATTACGAAGAATGGTCGAAACCTGTAAAAGAACTCTTCAAGCAGACTGCAGCTAACCATTACATCCTGCATACAGACGCAACCATGATTCTCGGCGAACCCAGCATCAAAGAGAGCAGGTATTTCTGGGACGATCCTGAGATCAACCAGAAACTTGACAACTGGTATGGCACCATAGAGGCAAAAGCGCCAATTACCAACAAGAACACATACGAGCACTCTAATTATTACCTTGAATTGGCAGACAACTCTTATTATGTCCTGACTTTGCCTTCACTCTTCCCAGAGTTGATGAATATCGAGAAATGCGAAGAGTTGCCTGATGCGGAAGCATACAAGACCTATAGCGGTGAGAATACAATTTTCACCGTCGTGCCTATCATGTCTTCACTCTTCGACAGCGGACAGCTGAACCTGGGGCGAAACAAGCTGCCAGCCAGCGAAGTAAAGAAGACTTCCAAGCTTCTCAAGCTCCCTGAGTTTTTCACGGATGACAACAAATATTTCTCCAACATCTGCGCTTCGTTTGTGCTCAATTTCTACACCATCTATCGCATGGACTTGTACAACAACGACATGACGGAGACACAAGACCTATTGAAGGATCTCTTCAAGAACCTGAATGAAATGCAAGAGTACTTGATGCCTATCCTTTTGCCACACATCACAGGACTGAGGAAAAATCTGTTCAACTATTGCAGTTGTGGGTATCTGATAAATATTCTTCAGTCGGTATTGAAGAAATTCCACAAAGAAGAATGGTTGCCGATAGACAAACTTTTGTTCCATTGCCGAGTGAGTCCCCCAAAAACAGAGAGTCAATTTTTGCTGTTTTACTGCTCCGACCTCTTCAAGGCCAATTTTTGTAATGATTATGATGGCAAAGAGATCTATTGCGACGACATCATCCAAGAGTTGACCTACCCTTACCTCAAGGCGGCGCTCTTCATGATGGCGGCATTCGGTTTCGTGGAGATTGCCTACAAGGAGAAGCCTGACGAGGGAGCCACCTCTTATTATGACACCTTGGCTTATGTACGACTCACCAACCTGGGACTCTATGCCCTGGACATCAAGAGGAAATATGTGCGCACCAAGGAGGCAGAAATCCATTACTTCGAACTGGACACCGAACACCTCATCATCAAGTCGCTGGTGGACAACAATCCATACGAGTCGCTCCTGAGCAACATGTCGACAGCCATCTCCAAAAAGATGTACAAGGTGAGCTACGAGAGTTTTCTGAATGGTTGTGAGAAGCTACAGGACATCAACAGCAAGATTGACTTCTTCAAGGAATACATCTCTTCCCAAGACTTGCCCGACAACTGGATCCAGTTCTTCAAGGACATCAAGAAGCGATGCAAGCCGATGAAAGCACCAAAGAAGAAATACTCACTGCTACAGATTCCAACCGATGACAAGGAGTTGCAGCACATCATCCTCACCGAACCTACCATCCGCAAGTACACGCTGAAGGCTGAGGGCTTCATCCTCTTGGTGGAGACGAACTATAAAAGCAAGGTGGTGGAAGCACTCAAGAAGTATGGTTATCTGATATAAAGCAACCCAACAGACTGTGCAAAAGCCGAAATATTAAACTATATGGCAGTATTAAAGTAACTACTTATGGCTATAGGGTGCTGAGTTGTTACTTGTCGTACATATATATATATTGAGCCCACTTTAAAAAGGGGCTCAGCATTTTATATTTTGAACGAATCATTCGTTATTCTCGCTAAAAATTCGTACCTTTGCGCACTATTAAATACTTATTTAAATCAAACCAAGATTAATGGAAGAACAGAATCATATAGACAAAGCGCTTGCCTTCATGGAAAGCCTTGAAAGATTGCACAACCAGCTAAAAGCTGCAGAAGAGCAACAGAAATTGCTCCTCGCCCATCTGCTCGACCTGAAGAAAGAGGGCAAGACTGACTCGCAAGAGTATGCCCAGACATCACAGCAAAGCAAGAACCTGCAAGACATCATCGACAAGTGGCGCCCCATATACCTGGAACGCATGGAAATGGTGAAAGATGTTCAGAACAAAAAGAAGAACAAGAAATAAAGGAGGAGTTATTCAAGGAGTTAAAGGAGTTAAGGAGTTAAGACAAAAGCCTTTGTGGACTTGACCCAAATTCCCATTCCAAAAGGGCTGTTGGCTATAACTTCTAACGACCGAAGGGAGTGATAACTTCTTTAACTTCTATAACTTCTGTTCCCTATAACAGATAAAAACAATAACAATAATAATAAAGAATTAACATGGAATCAAACAAATTCATCAGCGTATCATACCAGTTGTACGACATCACAGAAGGTAAGTCTGACCTCATCGAACAGACAAGCGACGAGCGCCCATTCATCTTCGTAAGTGGCATGGGAGTAACACTGCCAGCCTTCGAGGAGCAGATAGTCAACCTGGCTAAAGGCGAGTCTTTCGACTTCACCCTTACTCCAGAGCAGGCTTATGGCGCACACTATGCAGAGCGTGTCATCGACTTAGAGAAGGAAATCTTCACCATCAACGGCCAGTTTGACGCACAGCACGTACAGGTAGGCGCCATCATTCCTCTGCAGAACGAGGACGGCAACCGCTTCAATGGTGTGGTATTGGAAATCGGTGACAGCAAGGTGAAAATAGACCTCAACCATCCTTTGGCTGGCAAGATACTCAACTTCAAGGGTGAGATAACTGAGAGCCGCGAGGCTACTGCCGAGGAAGTGGCAGGAATGGCAAAGCTCATGAGCGGTGAAAGCCACGGCGGATGCAGCGGTTGCAACGGACACTGCGGTGAAGGCGAATGCGGTGAAGGTCATTGTGGCGGTGAAGGCGAATGCGGTGAGGGTCACTGCGGAGGAGAAGGCCATCATGGCGAAGGCCACTGCGGTTGCCACTAATCCATCCTTCAAAGGTCAACATATCAACGAAGCAAGAACTTTAACAACAGACAGACAATGAGGAATACTTTTGGTCATCTCTTTACCCTCACCACCTTTGGCGAAAGTCATGGAGTGGCTGTGGGCGGTGTCATCGACGGATTTCCTGCCGGCATAGATATCGATATGGAGTTTGTGCAGAATGAACTGAATCGACGTCGACCCGGACAAAGCCATATCACCACATCACGCAACGAAGCCGACAAGGTGGAGTTTCTCAGTGGTGTGTTCGAAGGCAAGAGTACGGGAACACCCATCGGTTTTGAGGTACGCAACACCAACCAGCACTCGCAAGACTACGAGAACATGCGATGCCTGTTCCGTCCGTCGCATGCCGACTATACCTATTATAATAAGTATGGCATACGCGACCATCGCGGTGGAGGCCGCTCTTCTGCCCGCATCACCATAGCCCGATGCGTAGGTGGAGCCTTGGCAAAACTTGCCTTGCGCCAGTTGGGCATCAGCGTCACCGCCTACACATCTCAGGTAGGCGACATTGCCATAGAAAGAGATTACCATCTGTATGACTTAAGCAAGACCGAGGACAACATCGTGCGATGCCCCGACCAGCAGAAAGCCAAAGAGATGGAAGAGCTCATCGCCCAGGTGAAAGCCGACGGCGACACCATAGGAGGCGTGATCACTTGCGTCATCAAGGGATGCCCGGTAGGATTAGGCGAGCCTGAATTCGACAAACTGCATGCACAGTTAGGCGCAGCCATGCTGGGCATCAATGCAGTGAAAGGCTTCGAATACGGTGAAGGCTTCGACGGTGTGACGGCACGAGGCAGCCAGCAGAACGATACTTTCGTGCCAGGCATCACGACTACCACCAATCACAGTGGAGGCATACAGGGAGGCATCAGCAACGGACAGGACATCTACTTCAGAGTAGCATTCAAGCCTGTTGCCACCATCCTGAAAGAGCAAGACACCGTAGACTTGGAAGGCAATGCCACCAAGCTGACAGCACGGGGCAGACACGATCCATGCGTTCTGCCAAGAGCCGTTCCTGTGGTGGAAGCCATGGCAGCCATGGTCATCCTCGACAGCTATCTCGTCAACAAGAGTGTGAAGCTATAAGATAATGAAAAGAAAAAGAAGACTCAGAAAGAAACGCATATTTACTATTTGCTTGGTCATGGCTATCGGCATCTCTCTGCTGACACGACGCTGCGTCACAAGTTGCTCGGACAACAAAGCATCGGTTGCCGATACACAGCCCAAGGTTCACCTCAACGACTCACTCAACAACTCTCTCTCTGAAGGCAAGGCCTACCACGAAATGGACTCGCTCATTGAGCGGTACCTGAAGAGATGGGAAATCAATGGCGCCCAACTGGTCATCACCCGCAACGACTCTCTGCTGTATGCACGAGGTTTCGGATGGGCTGACAAGGAGAAAAGCATCAAGATGCAACCATCCATGGTAATGAGATATGCATCGGTATCGAAACTCATTACTGCCGTGGGCATCATGAAGCTTTGGGAAGCCAAGAAGTTGAGAATGGGCGACAAGGTTTTCGGACCCAAGGGAATTCTGCGGGACACCTTATATAATAACAGCATCAAGGACAAGCGGTACTACGACATCACCGTGGAACAACTGCTGCGCCATCAGGCTGGATTTACCAACTATGCCGGCGACCCGATATCTTCCACACGCTACATCATGATGCAGAACCGTCTCACTACGCCTCCCGATCATCCTACGCTGCTCAAGATTCTCCTGAAAAGGCATTTAGGATACACACCAGGAGAAGGCAAGTGCTACTCCAACTTTGGATATATCCTCCTGTCGATGATTATAGAGAAGAAGAGTGGCATGAGATACGAGGACTACATGCAGAAGTACGTGCTCAACCCTGCCGGATGCTACGACATGCACATCGCCGGTACCTACTATAAGGACCGACGTCCCAATGAGACGAAGTACTACATGCACCAAGGCAGCATCCCTGTATATGAATACAACAACAGCGGAAGAATGGTGGAGAAATGTTATGGCGACACAGATATTCCACGCCTGGCAGGAGCCGGAGCATGGTGCGGTTCGGCAGCTGAGCTGAGCCGACTGATAGCCAGCATAGACGGTATGCCCCACATAAAGGACATCCTCAGCAAAAAGAGTGTGGACTTTATGACCCGGGAACAGCCAGACCACCAATACTCCATCGGCTGGAACTACACGCCCAAGAAAGGACGTCCCTGGATTCGTACAGGATCGCTTGCGGGAACCTCTGCCCTGATTCTGAAATACGACGACGGACAATGCTGGATTCTCATCACCAACACTTCGACATGGAAGGGACATGGCTTCTCCAACGACTCGATGGCTTTCTTTGAGAAGATGCGCAAGAAGTACATGGACAGCATGCCTAAACAAGACCTCTTCCTGCACGTGAAATAAAAACACGGAAAGAGAAAGAAGAAAAACAACGGGCATGACAAAGCCGACAAACAAGAAAGAACTCAGCAAGAAACCCATAAAACAGAAAAAGGATACATCCTGACTGGATGTATCCTTTTTTGTTTTTATGATGTTTTCTACATTTCCTATTAGAAAGTATACTTCACACCAACCTGACCACGCCAGCGGCTGTAGTAGTCGCTATAGTACTTGATAGGCTTGGTAGAATCGTTATCGAACTGGTAAGTACCATTATCCTTGTAAGTAATAGGAGAAACCAACTCGCTGTTATAGCTGCTGCCATAAGTATGTCCCCACTTATTGTTGAGCAGGTTGGCAACGTTGAGAATATCCATAGTTACCTCGAGCGCATGAATCTGCTTGCCTACCTTGATGCCAAACTTCTGACCGAAGTGGAAATCAAAATGGCCCTCGAAAGGTAAGTTGTCTGCATAACGCTTATAGTACTCACCACGGTGATCCTTCAGATAAGGAGTGCTTGCCAGCCACTTCTTCAAGTTGGTACGCTGCTCGTCAACAGTATACTTCACAGTCTTGTTGTCAGCCTTCATCACATCCGAGAACGGCATCTTGTCAATCTGAGCATCTGTAGGGATGAAAATCAAGTCATTGCTTGCACCGTCGCCATTGACATCACCATTATAATAGAGTGAGTAAGGAGCACCACTCTGACCCTGATAAATCAAGCCAACAGTTGTAGTGAAGAGCTTGCCGGGGCCCCAGTTGAGGTGATAGAAAGCAGAAGCCTTAACAAGGTGAGGCACATTGAAAGCGCTGTTTGCCATCTCAGGATCGTTACTGAAACGATATGAATGGTTGTTGCGCCAGTTGCTCTGAGCCACAGAAGAGATAGAGCTGCTGATAGCCTTCGCCTTGGTGAAGGTGTAAGAAGCATTCAAGTCGAGACCGAAGTCAAAGTGCTTGGTAGCAGACAAAGACAAGTTGTAAGAATAGCCCTTGTCGGTATTACGCATAGCATAGATGTTGCTGAACTTGCCGGCAGATGCCACCTTATGATACATAGGACGGCTCTCCCATGGCATGTCAGAAACCTGACCCAGGGTCTGTCCTGTTGCCTCGTAAGCGATATTCTGATAATAGATATCATTCAAGTTCTTGCTGAAGATAGCCTCAGCTGTCCAGTCGATACCCAAAGCCTGGAAGTCGAAACCTAAGTTGATTCGCAGATTCTGAGCAAACTTGAAGTTCTTGTCGAAGACATTGACCAACTGGCTGCCTGAGGCGTTCAAACGCTCTGCATTCTGATTCTGCTTGTTAGGATCGACGATGAGAGCCACATTGGCATTGTTCTTTACAGAGTAAGAAGAGAACTGCACACCTGTGTTAGTAAAGCTGTTGCTCAACCATACGAAAGGAATACGACCAGTAAACATACCAATACCTCCACGAAGGATGTACTTACGGTCGTTCTTGATATCCCAACGGAAACCTACACGTGGACTCCACATAGGAGTGCTTGAAAGCTTCTGGTCGGTACGATAGCCATAACCTGCAGCTGCTGCCCACTCATTGAACTGAACATTCTCTGTAGGAGTATCAAAGAACAAAGGTATCTCCATACGAAGACCATAGGTGAGCTGGAAGTTATTGGTTGCATCCCACTTGTCCTGTACATAGAAGCCCAACTGACCAGCACCAAATGATGGTGCCCAAAGAGAACTGCCTGTCACATCCTTATTAGCTGTGGTATAGTAGAAATTCTTGATCAACTTACCATTAGAAGTTGCGGTATAGTTGAAAAAGTCAGCAGGAGAATCGAAGTAATAGCAACCATAGAGATTCTGAATGAAGAGATTCTCAAACTTGTAGAACTCGTTGTGAGTACCAAAAGTAAAGGTGTGGTTGCCTCGATACCATGTGAAGTTGTCTTCGATGGTAAAGATGTCCTGATCAAGGCTGTTGGCCATAGAAGAGTATTCGTTACCGATATTCACAGTACCATTGCCTACATTATAGATGGTTACAGAAGGAGCTGCTGCACCTGAGCTACGGCTGTCGCGAACGCGGACGTATGACAGACGGGCCTCATTGCTTGTGTATGGAGAAAGACGGCTCTGCAACTCTGCTGCGAATGAATGAGTCTTAGAGGTGAACTCATAGAGATGGTCGGCAGTATTCAATGATGCCATACCACCCAAGCCCAACAACTGCTTGGCATCAACATAGCTCCAGCGGATTGAGAACTTGTTGAAGTCGTTGATGTTCCAGTCGAGTTTCAAACCACCCTTTTGGCTCTTGATAGACTTGTCCTTGTTTGCCCAAGTGCTCTGATACTCATAATTGTCGTGTGTTCTACCCCACTCCTTGTAAGCATCAAGAATCTGCTGTGCAAGGTCGGAATCAAACTTAGCACCCTCGCTACCGAAAGTATACTGAGTAGGATAAGACTTTTCGGTATTCTCGTAGTTGGCAAAGAAGAACAACTTATTCTTGATGATTGGACCACCCAAGGTGAAACCGAAGCGTGTCTCCTTCTCTTTATCATAAGGATTAGACATGGTGCCGTCCTGCATCTTGTAGTGACGACCTACCAACTTCTCATTGTTGCCATCAAAATAAGCACTTCCGTGGAACACATTCGTACCGCTCTTGGTAATCGCATTGATGGCTCCACCTGTGAAACCACCCTGACGAACATCGAAAGGAGCCACATTGATCTGAATCTGATCGATAGTCTCCATAGATACAGGCTGAGTTCCAGCCTGTCCGCCATTGCTACCATTGGCAGTTAAGCCGAACACGTCGTTGTTCATCACACCATCAATCTGGAATGAGTTGTAACGATTGTTGGTACCGGCAAAAGACATGGCACCAGACTGACCATTGGTAGACACCTGCGCATTCATACGGGCAATATCAGCGATACTGTGGCTGATACTTGGCATTTCTGCAATCTGCTGCGCATTGATACTCTGAGCAGCACCTGTCTTAGTACCGTTAAGGCCAGCCTTGCCCGAAACCACAACTTCCTGCAACTCACGTGCATCCTCCTGGAGAGTACAAGAAAGGTTCTGGCTCTCACCCAAGTTCAAGGAAACATCCTTGAACGTCTTAGGCTGATAGCCAATGTAAGATACCTCTACTTTGTAAGGACCTCCAGGACGCATACCCTGGATTGAGAAACGACCATCCTTGTTGGTCACTGCGCGATAAACAGTACCTGATGGCTGGTGGGTTGCTGTCACCGTAGCACCGATGACTTCCTCGCCTTGCGATGTCACCTTACCACTGATACCAGAGGTGGTAACCTGTGCCATAGCCACTGAAACTACGAGCACCAGCATAGCGATAAGCAATTGCAATCTTTTCTGCATACTAAAAATGAAATTTAGTTAATAATGAGGAAGCATAAACTTCCTATTTTTATATTATGCTGCAAATTTAAACAAAATTTTTGATATAAATGTTACAGAGACATGAAAAAAAGAGTTTTTTATGCAAAAAAAATCCACACTAACGATTTAGTGTGGATTTCTTCCAGTTTTTTAGTCTTTGCGAAGCCATATCCGCATCACTTTACGGCGGATTGCTATCATGTTGAGTATTGATACTATCAAGAACAGAACCAATCCCAAGACTATAGCGGGGCACATGGTTCCTTCCTCTATATCGGGGTAAAGGGCTTCTATAAAATCCATGTAATAATCACGGATGAAGAACAAGATGCACCATGCCACAAGGAGCACCACCACGTTGAGAACGATGGTAAGCCAAAGGTACGGCATCGCCACATTGCCAGGACTATAGCCTATGAGCAAGAGGTTCTCCAACTTGGAGGAGTTCTTCTGTACCAACAGGTAGATGCTGAGCATCAGGATATAGAAACTGAGCACAGAGATAACAAGTCCTATAGCCATCACCATCAATACCATCATCCTGAGAAAGTAAGTCGTCTTCTCGGCATCCAACTTATCGGTTTCCACCTCATAGCCATTGTCTTCAAGGTATTTGGTGATGTTTTCATCTCCTGGATTGCCCACCTCTACAATAAGTCGTGTGGGGTCGCTATGCTCTTCGGGAGCAAACTCATGATTACTCCAGTCCATGAATGCCTGTGGCACAAGTATGGTATTGAGGCGAGAGGAGAAACCAATCACCTTTCCTTTGAACTGTTCTTTCTTGCCACCAGCCTGAATGAAAATATGGAAATCTATCATTCCCATCAAACCGTCGCTGATCTTTGGAAGCGAATGGCTTTGTGCAAAACCAAAGTTGTACATATTAATATAGGTACGCGGGAGGATGATGGGCACTTCCTGACTGCCTGGCTCATACTTCCAGTCCTTGAGAGGCACATCGACAAAACCGTCGGGCACACTTTCGAAAAAGAGTTCGCTATTGAGCACATTCACACCGTTGACACCCATCGAGGCATCCACCTTGTACTCGGTAGAGGTAAACTTGCCTATCTTCTTGACAAACTTTTGCGAGGAGATGTCGTCCACATCACTGCCCGAGAAGGTGTTGGTACGACCACTGAGGGTGTTGCCCATACCTATCTTCTTGCTCATGATGAGGTAGTCGGCTTTCATAAAACTGTCTTGCTGGGTGAAGACAGGCAGCACATCCTTGTAAAACTGAAAGCCGAAAAGAACGATGAGCATACCGAAAAGGTTGGCAAAGGCAAAACCTGCAAACTGTGGTATGCTGATATGCTGACGTAATAATTTCCAAACGAGTTCCATTACACCTTATTATATATATAATGTATGAAGTACTATTTGTTATAAATCTCTCTACAGCATCAAGGTCTTTTCGTAAGGCAAGTCCATATGCTTTCCGATACTGGTAACGATGACGCCCGAACCTTGTGCCTTGGCCTCCGTCATCATGATGTCGCCCATGATACGTGAGTTGTTGTCGTCGAGATGGCTGATAGGCTCATCAGCAAGAAGAAAGTCGAAGGGCTGGCAGAGAGAACGGATCATTGCCACGCGCTGCTGCTGTCCAAACGACATGCGGCCTATCTTGGCATCCACCTTGTCGGCTATTCCCAACATGTCAAACCATTCGAGTATCTGCTTACGGCTCTTGAAGCCTGTGAGCTTGTTCTTGATTTCTACGTTTTCCATCGCCGTCAGTTCAGGGAACAAACGCAACTCCTGAAACAGATGACTGATGTGGCGCTTGCGTATCTCTACCCAGTTGGCAACCTTATAAGCGGCTGTATCATCCTCATCAAACATCACGCTGCCGCTATAATCGTGACGATAGCCAACCACGTAACTGCAAAAGGTACTCTTGCCTTTTCCGCTGTCGGCCTCTACAAGATAAAGATGCCCCTTTTCGAAAGAGACATCCTGACTCCATATCTCCGAATGAAGGTCATCACGCTGAGCGAAGACCTGCGGGAGAACGGAACGAAAGTTGATTGTGTTCACTTTTTTATATATTGTATATGTTTAAAGTTTTCGTATTGTGTATGCCCTGCCGCTTTATTTCAAAGTATAGACCACGGCTTTGAGCTGTCCAAACAAAGGAGCCAGGAGTCCTGTCACAGCCTGCAAGGCATTATCGCCAGAGCCCGCCTTATCCAGATTGACAACCATGACCATCTTCTGACCTTTTATCATTTTCTGGATATGCTGGTCGATGGGATGATTGGAAGGAAGAATGGAGTATTCTGCCGAAAGCTGGTCGTTACCGCTAAAGAATTGTTTGTCGTCAGATACTCCGAAGTAGAAACTGGTCTTGCCACTGGTATAACAGTAGGCGTTCTTCTTCCAGTTGCCGATGGTGCTTCCCTTGGGGCACGACTGTTTCCAATAGTCTATGTCCGAAAGCCACTTGGCATGACTCAGCCTTGCCGCCATCGTCATCTGCATATTGTCGGCACCCAACGATGGCATCACAATGGCCATGTCGCCATCCACACTCCTAATGATATTATCCATGTCGATAGCTGCATTGATGCCCATCAACAGCGTTTGCAGTCCCTGGTTACTCTGCACCAAAGGCAGGAAACGGGTTCCTTCCACATTCATGAAAATACCAGCCAAGGCATCATTGGGCATACTCTTCACATAGTCACCCTTGATAGGACGATAAACCGTCTGCGACTGCTGCAAGGCCTGGTTAATGCTTTTGTTGAAAGAGAAGGTCTTGCCCGATATCTTCAGAATACCATTCTCGACATTCATGCCCGCGGCTATTACTATCTGTGAGGCATCGGCATCCTTGGGAGCGCCAAGGGTGAAAGGTGCCACAAACTTCTCTGGCAGAGCCTGGGCCTGAGCTACCATGGCTATGGGCGAATCGATGCTGTCGAGTTGGGCAAAGAGTCTGGACGACTTGACGCCAGCATCCTCGTCGGCATTAAGAAACCTTACCATTTGTCTTTGCAGGTCTGCACGGGCATCTGCCACTACAGGTCCCATGACGAGCAGAGCCTTAGATGAGAAGCCTACCAGCCATGAATCTTTCAGAACGGCAAAGTGGAAACCCTTGCGCTCTGTCAATTCTGTGCAAATATGCTTTTGGGATAATTGAGTGAGCCAATTACTGATATTATCCTCATCGGCAACCTTGGCACAGAGTCCCAAGTTGCCATCAACAGTTTCAAAAAGGTAGAGCTTCTCGGTGACATCGATACCACAATCGGACACATTCTCCACATGCAGCATCGACTTCAGGATATTCTCTTTGTCTACACCGTTGCCATCACCATCCGTCGTTTGCATGTCTACCGAAATGAGGGCAGTGCTCTTGGATGGTATGGCATTCAAGTAATCGTTATCCGAACAAGCTGCCATCAGCACGATTTGCAGAAGTGCAATGGCATAAAGAAAAACATTTTTCATTTGCATCATAATCTTTTTACTCTTCAACTCTTTCTACAGGCGACGAGCCAAATTGGCCATCGTCACAGCTACCAGTCCGGCAGTCTCGGTACGAAGTCGGCTGGTGCCCAATGTCACTGACTCGTATCCTGCCTTGACAGCCATACGAACCTCATCTATCGAGAAGTCACCCTCAGGGCCAATGAGCACCGTCACGTCAGCATCCTCATCAGGACAGGCCTTTGTGAGTTCTGTAAAGAGGTCTTTCTTCTCTATTTCCTCATAGCAATGACAGATAAACTTCCTGCCCTTGCGGGGTGTATTGATAAAGTCGCGGAAATTTACCATCTGGTTGACAATGGGCTTCCACGCTTTATGACTTTGCTTGACTGCAGAGACGATGATCTTGTCAAGTCTTACGGTCCGCATCACCTTGCGCTCGGAGAACTGGCTGTTCAGGAAGGAGAGCTCGTTGAAGCCCACCTCGGTAGCCTTCTCTGCCATCCACTCTATACGGTCCATCATCTTGGTAGGAGCAATGGCCAAGTGGACATGCCCACGCCAGGCAGGTTGCTGCGGCATCACCTCCTTCACCTCATACATACAGCGCTTGGTGGCAGCCAATGTCACCTCAGCACGATAGAAGTTTCCCACACCGTCCATCAGGAACATCTCGTCACCACTCTTGATGCGCAATACTCTCAGGGCATGAAGCGCCTCATCCATTGGCATCTCGGTCTCGGTAGCCGCATCGGGCACATAGAAAAATCTGGTCTCTTTCATCAGTCTGTCATTAGTTTGTTTCTGGTTTATCTCCCTTGGGATGTCGCTTTTTCAGCTCATCACGCAGGCTGGAAGCCAACTCGTAGTTTTCGTTCTCTATAGCTTTGCGTAATGACTCCTCCAACATCTTGTCGGTGATGACATTCACTGGCACAGCCATCTGTGTGAAATTAGGATTGTATTCTGCCGATTGTTTGGTCATCAAACCACGATCGGCATAAATCTCCATTCCGGTAATGAGCGACAGCAGGATGCCATCCGTACAGCGTATATTCTTCTTCTCGCCTGTCTCTGTGTTACGAAGACATGACATATACTTGCCTTCATGCAAAGCATAGATTTCGAAACGATAGGTGAGAAGAAATGAAAATGGCATCAGTTCTGCCAACACTTCAGGAAGCAAGTCATTTCTCTCCTTTATCATATTGGGATCCATGCGTAACCTAATCTGATAGGCCTGATGGCGATCACAAGGTATCACCAACTGACGTTGCTCTGCCACATCCACAAGCACAGCCAACACCAGATTGTCGGATCCCAAGATCTGGGATAATCCTTTGAATTTTAATCTTACGTTACACATTTTTCTTTCAGTTTTATTTGCCCAGTCGCATCCTCAGGAATACGACTAAGCTTTCTTGGGTCTGAATATAACAGCAAAAGATACTGCTACTACCAATGCATAACCGGCAAAAATAAGCCAGCATGGTGCCCACTGGGTCACACCATTTGCATCGGTATAACTATTGACAACAGCCTGAGCCGACAGGGTTCCTACTGTGGCTCCGATACCATTGGTCATCAACATAAAGAGTCCTTGCGCACTGGAGCGGATAGAAGAATCCGTGGTCTTGTCGACAAACAGAGAGCCTGAAACGTTGAAGAAGTCGAAGGCCACACCATAAACCAACATGGAAAGGACAAACATCCATACACCACTGCCAGGATTGCCTATTCCGAAGAGACCGAATCGCAACACCCAGGCAAACATGGCTATCAGCATCACATTTTTGATGCCATAACGATTCATGAAGAACGGTATCAGCAGGATACAGCAAGTCTCGCTGATCTGAGAGAGCGAAATAAGGATGTTGGCATGGTTCACACCAAAGGTACCCGCATACTGTGGGTCGGCTCCAAACGAGGTGATGAATGGATTGGCAAAGCCATTGGTAATCTGCAGACTTACACCCAACAGCATGGAGAAGATAAAGAAGATGGCCATGCGCTTCTCCTTGAACAGAGAGAAGGCACGCAGTCCGAAGGCATCCACAAAACTCTTGGTCTCACCCTTGGCGCTGACAGGACATGCTGGCAACGTAAAGGTATAAAGGAACAGAATGCAGCTGACCACACCAGAAGCAACAAACTGATTCTGATTGGGCTGGAATCCCATCAAGTCGACAAGCCACATCATACAGATGAAGCCTACCGTACCAAACACACGAATCGGAGGAAAGTCTTTCACCGTATCCATGCCAGCAAGAGTCAAGGCATTGTAAGCCACAGAGTTCGTCAGAGCCAGTGTTGGCATATAGAAGGCCACACTGAGTGTGTAGATCCAAAACACCATACCAAGATTACCGGTCATTCCCATATAGGCAGCACCAAACATGAAGAGAGCAGCCATGAGATGACAGAAGCCCAACAGCCTTTGTGCAGGTACCCAGCGGTCGGCAACAATGCCCATAAGAGCAGGCATAAAGATAGACACCACGCCCTGTACGGCATAAAACCATCCTATCTGAGAAGCCATTCCGATGTTTCCCAGATATGTTCCCATAGATGTCAGGTAAGCTCCCCATACTGCAAATTCAAGGAAGTTCAATAACGCTAAGCGTACTTTCAAGTTCATTTTGGTAATAGTATTTTTTCTGTTTCCGCAGGTTCCGGACAGATGTTGCCAGTTTCCGACACATGCGAATTTGGGTTATTTATATAACTGCAAAGATAACGAATATTATTGAAATAAAAACACAAAACGCAAAATTATCCGTTCCAATACGGGATATTTAACAAATTATGTGTAATTTTGCAGCCTGTTTAATCAAATAATAGAGAGATGTTATTCAGTTTTTTCATTACATGTAATAAGATAGGAGCCTTTACCCTGGGCGGAGGCTACGCCATGATTCCTATCATGGAGAGAGAGTTTGTCGACCGCCATAAGTGGATGGACAAACAGGAGTTTATGGATATCATGGTAGTGGCACAGGCCACACCGGGCATCTTTGCCATCGATATGGCAAGCCACATCGGATATAAGCTCCGTGGGATATGGGGAGGCATCGTGGGAGCCATAGGCATTGCGCTGCCTTCCATCATAGCCATCATCATCATTTCCATGTTCTTCAGACAGTTCAAGGACAACTACTGGGTGGAGAAGTTCTTTGCCGGCATCAGACCGGCAGTAGTAGCCCTCATCGCTGCTCCTTGCTTCAAAATGGCAAAAACTGCCAAGATCAATCGCTACAATGCCTGGATTCCTGTAGCCTGCTGCGCCCTCATCTATCTTTTAGGTGTCTCACCCATCTACATCATCATTGCAGCTGGCGTGTTGGGCTGGCTGTATGGAAAGATGAGAAAGGTAAAAAAGTAAAAAGGTAAAAAGGTAAAAAAGTAAAAAGGTAAAAAGAGCATTCTTGCTTTTAAAAGTAAAATACAAAGACTATGTTATTTCTGAAATTATTCATCATATTCACAAAAATAGGCACGTTCAACTTTGGAGGTGGCTACGCCATGCTGTCGCTCATTCACAACGAGACGGTCGTAAAGAACCAATGGCTCAGCAATGCCGAGTTTACAGACATTGTAGCCATCAGCCAGTCGACACCAGGACCTATCGGAATCAACTGCGCCACATACGTGGGCTACACTTCCACCCTGCATGCTGGTTATCCAGAATGGGCTGCCATCCTGGGAGCTATTCTCGCCAGCCTGTCCATCATGTGGCTGCCTTTCGTCATCATGATTCTCATCAGTCATTACCTGATGACACACAAGGACTCTAAAATCGTGAAAGATATCTTTGCCGGACTGCGCCCTGCCATCATAGGACTTATTGCTGCCGCTGCGCTTCTGTTGATGAACAAAGACAACTTTGGCTCACTTCAGGACAATCCCGATGTCTTCGGAATCAGTATTGCCATCTTCGTACTGGCTTTCTATCTCACCGCCTTTAAGAAAGCCAACCCCATCCTGCTGATGCTGACCTTCGGCTGCTTGGGACTGATAATACTTTAATAGAAAGCTTCATGAGACATAAAAAAGAAAATCCTCACTCAATAAAGCCACTTGCTTTGTTGAGTGAGGAAAAAAAAATTGATTGTCTCACGACAACCAATCTTTTATTAACCTTAATAATCTAATACCATGAAAAACACATTGCAAAAGTACTACTTTTATTTAGAACTCCAAATGTTTCTATAAACAAAATGCAGCTATTTAACCTTTCTTAAATATTTTACCATTCCAATTAAACTTCCTTTGCACTTTTATGGCATTAATTAGCTTTTTATCTTCTGCTGAGAGCAATGGCAGAGCAAGACGGAAAACGATGGCATTCTCATGCTGCATGAGCAATGCACTCATCATCCTGGGCTCTATCATCGCCTTGAGTTCTTCAAAACGTGACACACTCATCGTATCTGGTCTTTGCAACAGACTTTCGCAAACTCCTTGCATGTCTTCTCCATCAAAACAATGAGTCATCTCGAGTTGTTGCCACTGCTGATCGAAAAACATCACCTCACTCTCCTTTTCGGGTGCAGCCAAGGTTCTTACCATACAAATGATGGAGTCACCACCTGTCTGCTGCAACTTTTTTAATTGTAAGGTACATACTCTACTGAGTCTTATCTGCATGAAATCATTGGTCAGCGTATCCATAACACTTGTATCACCCAACGATGTAGTAACCTCCGCCTTTACCTTCATATCCTGCAATTCTGTAAACTCCACACGCATATTCTGTGTGAGGACAGGAACCAAGGAATCTGGCATCGACACCCAGAGCTCTCTCAACGACTTAGCTTGTACTGCTAATGCCACCACAAGGGCACAGAGCACGGTAAACATCTTCTTTCTGTTCATATCTTTCGTTAGTTTACGACAAAAGTACGGAAAAAAAACATAACCCACAACTTTTCTGCTGTTTTTCTGCATTTTTCTACAGACATAAGACGTAAAAGAAAACCATTACCAATTTTATTTTTGTCTTTATACATTTACAGTAACTACTCAGCATATAGCCATATGTAGTTACTGTAAAATCGTTAAACCACATTGAAATCTCCGTTCAAAGGCTTTGAACGCACATTCAAAGGCTCTGAACGGACATTCAAAGGCTCTGAACGGAACTTATATAGGCTAAAGAAAACATTTATATAGTATAGGAGAAAAATTTCTCCTGTATTAAGCGATAGTTTCTTTGGGTTGTAAGGCAGATAACACAAGTATAGCATTTGTAACTATCAGTTCTCCATATGGGTGCTGAGCAGTTACCATTTACACCTTATTATATAAAAAGACTTAACGAGCGAGAATAAAAAATGGAAATTGTTGGATAAGAGACAATAAAAGTGTATCTTTGCCGAACAAAGAGAGATACCCCACACATGTTGTGTAAAAACAAAAAAGTCAATAAACATTTGATTATGAAAATACTTCCCTACTTCGTCTTCTGCTTCCTCATGCTTTCTGGTGTGTGCACAAGCATGAACAGCTATCATAATACAGAAAACAAAATCGCACAAGATGTAAATCAGGCTTTAAAACAAGCGCTCTCACAGATGCCTGGCGATATTGTTACTACTGATACGATACAGTGTTACCGAAATTATCTTACTATAGCCGAACTGAAGGATACTGCCGGTATTGCTATGCGAACAGTGCGTAGGGACGGACACTTAGAAACACAACTTGTGGCAGAAGCAAACTGCAGCTTTGCCACGACGTTCATGATGTCCGACCAAAAAGCTTCATGCTCTCTTTTCATGGTTGGAATGCTCTGGTTATTGGGCTGTTTGTGGTATACGAGAAAAAACAAGCCCAGAATTCTCGTACAAGGCCTGTCGTATGGTGGCATCGTGCTGCATCAAGACACATTCATGACCCTTTCCGGCGAACAGATTCATCTTACCCCCATGCAGCATTCCCTGCTCAAGATGTTCATTACTTCTGATACTCACACCCTGTCAAAACAGGAAATCTGCGACCAACTATGGCCCAAGAAACCTAATGCCAGCGACACCCTCTACACGCTGATAAGACGAATAAAACCTATCATAGAAGTTCATAGCTCTCTGAAGATAGAGTCTGACAGAGGAAAAAGCTATAGTCTGAGAATCAAATAGTTAGAAACCTGACAGTTAATTGTCAGAGAAATGTCAGCCAAATAAAGAGAGTTCTCCGCAATCTTGACTTACCTTTGCATCAAAAATCAAAATTGATGCAAAATGAAACGAATCTTTACATTTTCTCTTATCCTATTATCTGCATCCTTTGCCCATGCGCAGGATGTGGAGAAATCCGTCACACTCGAAGAAGTAACGGTGAAGGCTTCCAAGGTAGTCAACAAGTCCGATGGTATGATTATCTACCCTACTGAAGCACAAAAACAAGCCTCCAACAATGGCTACAGCTTTCTTGACAAACTCACACTTGCCAATCTTCGTATCGACAACATCAACCATTCTATCACAGCTATAGACAACAGAGGCAGCGTACAACTCAGAATCAACGGTATCGTAGTAGACAAGCAAGAAATGCTGGCTCTCAATCCTAAAGATATAACGAAGATAGACTTCATCAACAACCCTGGAGTCCGATATGGTGAGGGTATTGCCTATGTCATCAATATTGTGACACACCGGACCGAGAGCGGTTATACTATTGGCACGGATCTTACATCGGCACTTACTACCCTTCAGGGCGACGGCATGGTGTATGGAAAAAGAAACAAAGGCAAAAGCGAATGGACTTTGTCGTACGACATAAATGGATATAGATTTAAAGGTTCCAAGAGCACCCAGTTGGCGGAATACACTTTGAATGATGGCAGCATCTACACCATAGAACGAAATGATGCGGAGTCGATTAGGAAAGCTATCGCACACGAGGCAAAGCTAACCTACAACTGGGCAGACTCTACCGTCACCGTCTTTCAGGCTTCCTTGAGTGGAGCAGTCAACAACGCCCCCGACAACTATAAACTCAAAGACATCATAGACGGCAGCCGCCAATACAGAGCGACAAGCCGGGATGACGACAAGAGCTATTCGCCTGTATTGGATATTTATTTCTTTCGTCAGTTCACTCCACGCCAATCTATCACCGCCAATACTGTAGGCACCTACATCTCCACACAGACCAGCAGCTATTATGACGAAGAAACACCTTATCAATATGAGGTAGACGGCAAAACGGCTTCTCTGCTTACCGAGGTAGTCTACGAGAACAGGCTGAAGCCCTTCACTCTCTCCACGGGTTTGAACTATAGTTATAAATATACCAAGAACGACTATCGGGGTGACGCGTCCTCTTTGACCAAGACGAACAACAATCGCCTGTATGCTTTTGCCGAGATAAAGGGCATGCTAAAGCAACTGCGCTATACATTAGGTACAGGTGCGAGTTATATCCATTACACTCAGAACGGTCACAGATACAACTACTGGACTTTCCATCCCAAGGCTTCGCTGACATATCAGTTCAATAACAATCTGCAGTTGAGTTATACATATCAGATGAGGGACGTAGTGTCTCGCATTGCCATGACAAGTGATGCCACCGTCCGCACCAACAGTATGGAATGGACTGTAGGCAATCCCGACCTGAAACCTTCGCACGACATGGACCATCGGTTACAGCTGTCATATAACACCCAACGATTGCAGACCTTAGTGGAAGGCTACTACAAGCAATGCCTCAAACCCAACATGGCACATTACGAACGGACCGACGACAACCGATTCATCTATACACAGATCAATCAAAAGGAAATAGACGCATTGGACGTCATGGCATACGCAAGCTACTGGCTCTTGCCCGAGAAACTTCAGATGGCCGCCAACGGAGGAATATACAGATGTTTCAATTTCGGCTACGACTATACACATTGCTACACATCATGGTACTACGCAGGGAGCATCACGGCTTATCTCGGCAAATTCACATTACAAGGATATGTTGATAACGGCAACCGATTCTTAGAAGGCGAGTCGAAAGGCTACAACGGAGCCTATTCCGTCTTGAAAGCATCCTACACGTGGGGCAACTGGCAATTTTCTTTGTCATGGGGCAATCCCTTCAACAGTCACTACAAGTCGTACGAAAACGAACTGCTGAACCGCAATCTCTATAAACACACCATCGGCTATTCCAAGGACAGCGGCAACCAAGTGTCACTCAACATCTCCTGGCGCATCAACCGAGGCAGCAGACATAAGTCGGCAGAAAAGACAATCAGCCTCAGCGATAAAGACAATGGTATCATAAAATAGATATGAACGATTTCTTTATACAATAGAAAGGCACATGAACAGACAAAAAAGCCATCGCTGCAGTAGTAGCGATGGCTCATTATTTTATATAGTTTTAAATTATTCCTCTACAGCAGCCTGAGCCGCAGCCAAGCGTGCAATAGGCACACGGAATGGAGAGCAAGACACATAATTCAAGCCTACCTTGTGACAGAACTTAACAGATGAAGGCTCACCGCCATGCTCACCACAGATACCACATTTGAGATCTGGACGAGTGCCACGACCCTTCTTGACAGCCATCTCTACCAACTGACCAACACCTGTCTGGTCGAGAACCTGGAATGGATCAACATTCAGAATCTTCTTCTCCAAGTAAACAGGCAAGAAGCTGGCAATGTCGTCACGGCTGTAGCCGAATGTCATCTGAGTCAAGTCGTTAGTACCGAAACTGAAGTACTCAGCCTTCTTGGCAATATAGTCGGCAGTAAGGGCTGCACGAGGAATCTCAATCATGGTACCTACCTTGAATGGAATCTCAATGCCTTCCTGCTCGAAGAGTTCCTTAGCTGTGCTGCGGATTACCTGCTCCTGCATATCAAACTCGTTGACGATACCGATAAGAGGAACCATGATCTCAGGCTGAGGATCGAAGCCTTCCTTCTTCAACTGGATGGCTGCACCCAGGATAGCCTTTGTCTGCATAGCGGTAATCTCAGGATAGGTATTACCCAGACGGCAACCACGATGACCCAACATTGGGTTGGCCTCGCTCAGAGAGTTGACACGCTTCTGGATTTCCTCAACAGAGATACCCATTTCTTCAGCCATCGTCTTCTGACCTGCCAAATCGTGAGGAACGAACTCATGCAAAGGAGGATCGAGCAAACGAACGTTTACAGGATGACCGTCCATAGCCTTCAAGATGCCATAGAAATCCTGCTTCTGATAAGGAAGAAGCTTGGCGAGCGCCTTCTCTCGACCTTCCTTTGTACCAGAAAGAATCATCTCGCGCATGGCCTTGATCTTCTCATTCTCAAAGAACATATGCTCAGTACGGCACAAACCGATACCTACAGCACCAAAGTTGCGTGCCACCTCAGCATCATGAGGCGTATCAGCATTGGTACGAACTACCAACTTGGTATATTTATCGCAAAGGTTCATCAACTCAGCAAAGTCACCTGTCACCTCTGCAGGCTTGGTCTTTACCTCACCATTATAAACCTCACCAGTAGAACCATTCAGAGAAATGAAATCACCCTCGCGAAGCAGCACTCCGTCGATTTCTACTGTACGGGCCTTATAGTCTACATTGATTGCGCCGGCACCTGACACGCAGCACTTACCCATACCACGAGCCACAACGGCAGCATGAGAAGTCATACCTCCACGAGCCGTCAAGATACCTTCGGCAGCATTCATACCAGCCAAGTCCTCCGGGCTGGTCTCGATACGAACCATGATTACACGGTGTCCACTCTCATGCCACTTCTCTGCATCATCAGCAAAGAATACAATCTGGCCGCTTGCTGCACCAGGCGAAGCTGGCAAACCGCGAGTCAGCACCTTGGCCTGCATCTGAGCTGTCTTATCGAATACAGGGTGCAGAAGTTCATCAAGCTTGTTGGGTTCACAACGCTCAAGGGCTGTCTTCTCATCTATTTCGCCCTCGTGGAGCAAGTCCATGGCAATCTTAACCATAGCAGTTCCAGTACGCTTACCGTTACGAGTCTGAAGGAACCAGAGATGGCCTTCCTGTACGGTGAACTCCATATCCTGCATATCATGATAGTGCTTCTCCAACTTGTTCTGGATATCATTGAGCTGAGCATAAATCTCTGGCATATTCTCTTCCATAGAAGGATATTTTGTGGCGCGAGTCTCCTCGTCGATGCCCTGGAGTTTTGCCCAACGTATAGAACCTTCCTTAGTAATCTGCTGTGGTGTACGGATACCGGCAACCACGTCCTCGCCCTGGGCATTGACGAGATACTCACCATTGAAGAGATTCTCACCTGTTGCTGCATCACGGCTGAAGCAAACACCTGTTGCTGAAGTGTCGCCCATATTACCGAATACCATTGCCATAACAGATACTGCTGTACCCCACTCTGCAGGAATGCCTTCCATCTTGCGATAAAGGATGGCACGCTCGTTCATCCAGCTGTCGAACACGGCACAGATAGCGCCCCAAAGCTGATCCATAGGATTGTCGGGGAAGTCCTTACCTGTCTGCTGCTTAATAGCTGTCTTGAATGCCTTGACGAGTTGCTTCAGTTCTTCGACTGTCATTTCGTTGTCGAGAGTGATTCCGCGCTGCTTCTTCACGTCCATGATAATAGCCTCGAATGGATCGATGTCTTCCTTGTTGACAGGCTTCATGCCAAGCACAACGTCGCCATACATCTGTACGAAACGACGATAGCTGTCGTAAGCGAAACGCTCATTGCCAGTCTTGCGAGCCAATCCCTCTACCACCTCGTCGTTCAAACCAAGGTTGAGGATAGTATCCATCATGCCTGGCATAGAAGCACGGGCACCGGAACGAACGCTGACAAGGAGAGGATTCTCCACGTCACCGAACTTCGAGTTCATCAAAGTCTCAATATGCTGAACCGCCTTCTCTACTTCTTCTTTGAGAAGAGCTACAACGTCTTCCTTGCCTTTTTCAAAGTATTCATTACAAACATCGGTTGTGATCGTAAAACCTGGAGGAACGGGAACACCAATAAGATTCATCTCTGCCAAGTTGGCTCCCTTACCACCAAGCAAGTTTCTCATGTCGGCCTTGCCTTCTGCCTTACCATTACCAAAGGTATAAACTCTTTTTTCACTCATAGTTGAATAGGTTTGTTATTTTTAGTTATTGTTATTTTTTATGATGCAAATATACAACTTTTATTCTGTTCCACCAAACATAAAACCAACTTTTTGCTATCTCTACATTACATTTCAGGTTGTTTACGTACACACAGGCACATTTTAAAGAGCAATCAACCCTACTGCTCTATAAAAGCAACTTTATCACACATTCAGCAACAGCCTTTCAGCTTTCCTGCCTGTAACAACAAAGAAAAGATTCCACGGCCCAATACACCTTATTATATATAGACCGTGGAATATTGTTATGATTGCCAAGCGGGCAACGTTAAGAAAAGCGATTACAGTTTGGAGAGACGATCCAGATAATATTCTCTTACGTCATTCCAATGATAGTAAGGCCACATCTCAGTCTTCACAGCCACATGCACTTCCTTCTCATTGTGAAGGAACTTCACCAGGATGTCGCCTTTCTTGTTCTCGAAGAAAACAATCTGGATATTCGCCGCCATCGGAGAAGCCTTGAAGTCGCACCAATGCTTGTACACCTCGGTTGGTCCGGCTACTGACGCATCAAAGTTTTCTACCTGCAGCAGCGCCAACAAAGGAATCACGTTGCCGTCATGACCGAAACGCAAAGTGGCGGCAATCGACCGGTTCTTGATAGCAGAATCTGCCGACTCGATGATATTATGAACCAAAGACTTGGAGTTTGCCATCACAAGGCCCTTGCTTGCCAAAGGATTGGCATTGCCCATATAGAATCGGTAGTTGACGCACTGCCACAAATCGAACATCTCCTGTGCCGTGAACAGATCATAGAAAGACAATGGAGTCTCAATGTCCTGCATGTCTACAGCAATCCAGTACAAACTCCACATCAAGTCACGAGGATTTACCTCACAACGTATAAAGTCGGCATCGGAGAAGAGTGAAGCCACCAGACGGTCGGGCTTTACCTGAGCCTCTTCAAACTTGCGATACTCCTCTACCCATGGACCTTTCTCTCCATGAGTGAAAACATTCGACTTGTCAGAATGAAAGTTAAGATAATTCATGTATTTCTCGCTCATCTCGTAGCTGATGTCGAGTTGAGGATACAATCCCTTGAGACGGTCGCCGAAAGCAGCCATACTCATTGCGCAACGGTAAACTACTGTAGAACGGGCAGAAACGTGACGTTTGCCACGGAACACCTCAGGAAAGTTCTTTGCCATTCGCTCTGCGATGCCCTGATGCTGACGCACACCAAGAGGAGTCAAATCTCCAGCACGACCCTGAGCCTCAGCCCAAACCTGCTCCAGACGGTTCAGCACATCCTTGCCCAAAGTGGTAAGACCGTTCACTGCATCAGCTTTCTGCATCAGTTGGAGAACCCACAGATAATCTCTGTCACCCAAAAGATAACGGGAACCATGTCTTCCGTAATGACTCACATAAAACGGCTTATAGCCTTTTGGAGCTGGAGTCAACTTTGCTTCCACCTTGGGATAAGCCAGATAAACACCACCAGCCTTATTCAGATCAGCACTAATTTCCTCAAAAGTTGTCTGCGCATGAACGCCCAGACCAAAAGTAGCCACCATGATGGCTAATACTTTCATTCTAAGTTTCTTCATGAATTCGTTTAATTTATAGTTTTAAATTGTCAGTTAGTATACATTGATATCATGTTATTTCTTCTGCTTGAAACATTTCTTGCTCTAAACGACTACAAAGATAATACAATTAAACGATTCCACCATCATTTTTTTCCCCCAAAAACCTCAATATTCGGCTTTTACTCTGCTTTATACCGATTTCAGTCATAATAGATGACCAAAGCCGGTCATAATAGACGACCAAAGCCGATCATAATAGATGACCAAAGCCGGTCATAATAGACGACCAAAGCCAGTCGTAATAGACGACCAAAGACGAGGCACAAGAGAAGAACAACATCGGACACAAATAAAACCCGACAAGTACTTAGTAACCAAACGACTTGCAGAAAGACTAAGGATAAAAAATATCTACAAGTCTTTCATGGTTCACATTTTTTTTGTAACTTTGCAACCAAAATTTAAAAGAATCATGGCAAGAAAGAAAAAACCATTACCATTACTCGAAAATGTCACCATAGAAGCCGTAGCCGCTGAGGGCAAGTGCATCACGCACGTAGACGACAAGGTTGTCTTCGTCCCCTTCTGTGTGCCGGGCGACATAGTAGACCTGCAGGTAGTAAAAAAGAAACATAAATACTGCGAAGCCAAGGTGGTTCGCTTCATCCAGAAAAGCGAAGTTCGTCAAGAGCCTATGTGCGAGCATTTCGGCATCTGCGGCGGCTGCAAATGGCAGAACCTTCCCTACGAGGAGCAAATCAAGGCCAAACAGCAACAGGTGGAAGACCAGCTCACACGCATCGGAAAGATAGAGCTGCCCGAGTTCCGTCCCATCATGGGAAGTGTAAAGACTCAGGAATATCGCAACAAGATAGAGTTCGGCTGCAGCAACAAACGCTGGTTCACAGCCGAGGAGCTCGCCCTGCTGCCAAAGAAAGAAGACGACACGGTGACCTCGCTCAAGGAACGCCATGCACAGAATGCCATAGGTTTCCACATCACAGGCGCTTTCGACAAGATTTACCCCATCAAGAAATGCTGGCTGATGGACGATCTCTGCAACGAGATTCGCAACTTCGTCTTCGAGTATGCCGATTCGCATGACTATACTTTCTACGATCTTCGTGAACAGCACGGATTGTTGCGCGACATGATGATACGCAACTCCAACACCGGAGAATGGATGCTCGTATTCCAGTTCCATTACGACGAGGAGGGCGATGAGCAGAAGGCTCTCGAACTGATGCAGCAAGTGGCCGACAAATTTCCACAGATCACATCACTCATGTACGTGGACAATCAGAAGGGCAACGATACCTTCAACGATCTGGAGCTGAGCCTCTTCAAGGGCAACGACCATATCTTTGAGTTGATGGAAGACCTGAAGTTCAAGGTCGGACCAAAGAGTTTCTATCAGACCAATACCGAACAGGCTTACCACTTGTACTGCGTGGCACGCGAGTTTGCCAACCTTACAGGCCAAGAACTCGTGTACGACCTCTATACAGGAACAGGAACCATAGCCAACTTTGTGGCACACAAAGCCAAGAAGGTAATAGGAATCGAATACGTGCCTGAGGCTATCGAAGATGCCAAAGTCAACTCGCAGGTAAACAATATCGAGAATACGCTCTTCTATGCAGGCGATATGAAGGACATTCTGACAAACGACTTCATCGCGCAGCATGGACGACCCGACGTCATCATCACCGATCCACCACGTGCAGGAATGCATCCAGATGTCATCCAAGTCATTCTGAATGCTGCCCCAGGCCGCATTGTATATGTAAGCTGCAACCCAGCTACTCAGGCACGCGACCTTCAACTGATGGACGACTATTACAAGGTAGGAGCCGTACAGCCCGTCGACATGTTCCCTCATACACCGCATGTAGAGAACGTGGTACTGCTTGAAAAACGAAGCGATGCCGACATCAAGCAGAAACTCAAGGAGCGCAAGGAACGAGAGCAAGCGATAGCAGAAGCCAAAGCTGCCAAAGAGGCAGAGGCACTTGCCAAGGCAGAAGCTCAAGCTGAAGACCTGACCGAAGAAGAACTGAAAGCCTGCCAGGCTTAGCAATATTCTCCCCCAACAACATTCCCTCCTCGGTAAGTCTGAAAGGACATGGATTTCCGAGGAGGACTTTTCCAAGAATCACAACACAATCTTAACTTATTAAGTGACGAAAAGAACAAATAATATTTTCGCCGTCACAAAACCAAAACAGAGAGACATATAAAAAATGAAAAGAGTATTTCTGATGGCGACTCTACTCGCCATGACTTTATTCTCGGCCTCAGCGCAGGAGAAAGAAAAGAGGTGCATACAACTGCCCTCATGGTTGGACAACCTGAAATTGTCGGGCTACGGCATGACACAGTATCAATACATCGGACAGGAAGGCGCAAAATCCAACACCTTCAACATCCGCATGGCGCGTATTGCACTCGAAGGCCGCATAGCTGGAGATTTCTACTGGAAAACCCAGATACAGTTTAATGGCAACACATCCAATTTGGGCAGCAGCCCAAGAATGGTTGACCTGTTTGCTGAATGGCAGAAATATGAGATGTTCAAGGTAAAGATCGGTCAGTTCAAAAACCCATTTACCTTCGAGAACCCCATGCACCCCATCGTACAGGGATTCATGAGCTACTCACAGAACGTAAGCAAGCTGGCTGGTTTCAGCGACCGTGCCGGAGAGCATGCCTCCAATGGCCGCGACATCGGACTACAGTTGCAGGGCGACTTCCTCAAGAACGCCAACGGCCGTAACCTGCTGCATTATCAAATAGGAGTGTTCAACGGACAAGGCATCAACACCAAGGACGTAGACAATCAGAAAAACATCATTGGCGGAGTATGGGTCATGCCTGTCAAAGGAATGCGCATCGGTGCTTTCGGATGGACCGGCTCCTATGCACGCAAGGGAACATGGAACGATGACGAGCAGGGCAATATCATATATCAGAAAGACGCTGCCGGAAACCCTGTTCTCGATGAAGAGGGAAATCCGAAGAAAGAAACTTTCTCGGGCGTACGCAAACTGTCACAAAACCGATATGCCTTCTCCTTCGAGTACAACGTGAACGACTGGACACTCCGTTCAGAATACATTCATTCCACAGGTATGGCATTTGCCAAAAGCATCACCAACCACGGAGACGCCAACTCGAAAGACTGCAATCTGAATGGCAAGATAGGCAATAAGGCCCAGGGTGTTTATGCACTCGTCATCGCCCCTATAGTGAGCAAGAAACTCTATGCCAAGGCACGTTACGACATGTATCAGGCCAACGGCAAGACCGACATGATGAGAACCCAATATGAGGCTGGTCTGAATTATCATATCAGCAAGAACTTCACCATCCTCACAGAATATGCACTCATCAACGACCGCACTCTGCAGAAGCACAACTACTCCATGGCAGACGTAGAGGTTTGCTTCCGATTCTAAGGAAAAACAAAGCATCGGAAAGCAAGTCTGATCAACATAAAAAGAAAAACATTCAATAAAAAACGACTTGGCAGAAATGCCAAGTCGGAAATATTAACTATAAGTAAGAGATTATGCAAATGGAATCAGAACAAAGTACACATCGTACACACCATTCACACCATACACATCAACACAGCAGCACGTCCATGCGTGCATGCAGCCCACGACACAAAAAGCGCTTGATATTTAGCAAGTTGCTATTCGCTTTTCTTCTCGTTTGCGCCCTGCTTGTCATTGCCGCCTGCGTATGGATTACGATTTATGGCATTTACTAAAATGAATAGGAGAAACCCACAGAGGCGAACTCCTTAAATTGCCAGTAGCTTTGACCATCCTTGCGTTTGGCCCCATCGTCGAATCGAGGATAGATAAAAACATTGGTGGAGATGTAGCGATTGAACTGAAAGGTTATCGTGTTCTCCCACTCCAATTCAGCACGTTTGTATGTGGTATAACCATACAAGCGTGTTTTCCATCTCAGATTGTCGGCAAGCACCCAGTTCAGGTCGATCGTGCACTCAGAACCATAGTCGGTCATCCCATGATGCCCCTCATCAAGACCATATCGGGTGGCAAGGTCAGCACGGCCAACATACTTCCAGTTAAGCGCCAAAGGTGCTATATGCACACTTCCCTTAAGACGGTGGTTGAGCCAGTCTACAGAATAGTCCATACCGACAGAGAGGTTGAGATTGAATGGCGAGAAGAAATCAGAATAAATCTTTTCGTCATTACTCTTCACACCATGCGTAAACTGAGTCTGGGCAATGAGCTGAAGAGTGTAGTACCAACGCTTGGTTGCCTGCAGACCAACCTTGCCGGTATAACGTATCAAGTCTTCCGTAGTCTTGTACTTGTGAATAGTATCGCCACGCGATGTCTGATAGCCAAGACGCAATTCCAGCTTGTTGTCCCATTTCACCTTTTGCTTGTTGTTGTAGTTGGCCTGCATGGTTACACTACCCAAAAGCGAATAGTTACTCTCGCCTCCCTTATACCAGTTGTCCGACACATAGTTCTGCAAGAACTGAAGATAATAGTCGCCCCTGAAAGTCCAGAAGTTAGGCTTCGTCACCAAAATATCCATCGGAGCCACAGAAGGCTCTATAGCCACTGGTGCGACCTCTTTAACAATATCTGTAGTAACATGACGTGGAGCTGGTTCTGAGACAATCGGTGCACCCACGCTCTCAAGATGACTTTCGTGCACTCTCACCAAGTCGGGACGGTTCAGATACACATGCATCAGAGCCTGGTCGATAGCCGCCTGCAAAGAATCGGCAACAACACACTTCCCCGGAGCAAGCCGCAGAAAGCGGGCAGCAGGTTCATGATAAAAAGTAAGAGGAATAAAGAGTTGCGAATAACGACTATTGATCTTGGGCTTCACCAACGAGTCAATACGCTGTCTGCTTGCAGTCAACGAGTCCATATATTCTGCCACCCAGTCTTTCTCTACCTTTTTCTTGCCGTATCCACCCCTTTGTGCACATACCATACCTGTCACAAAAAAGGCCAACACTAATATATAATATCTTAAATTCATACTATGCTTATTCATATTTGGGCACAAAGGTAACAAATAATTCATAAAAGCCACGCCAATATTTACAATAATTTTGGCTAATTCATAATTTTATAGTAACTTTGCAGCCAAAATATTCTAATTTAAATATAAAACATCGTGGCTGAAACAAAGTACATCTTCGTTACCGGTGGTGTGGTTTCTTCCTTAGGTAAAGGTATCATATCATCATCCATCGGAAAGCTTCTGCAAGCCAGGGGCTACAACATTACAATTCAAAAGTTTGACCCATACATCAACATCGATCCGGGCACACTCAATCCATACGAGCATGGTGAGTGCTATGTGACGGTAGATGGAATGGAAACAGATCTTGACCTCGGTCATTACGAAAGATTCACGGGCATCCAGACAACAAAGGCCAACTCGCTCACTACAGGACGTATCTACAAGGCTGTTATCGACAAGGAACGACGTGGCGACTATCTTGGCAAAACCATACAGGTAGTTCCTCACATCACCAACGAGATAAAACGCAATGTAAAATTGCTGGGACAGAAGTATCACTACGACTTTGTCATCACAGAGATTGGTGGTACTATAGGCGACATAGAGAGTGCTCCATATATGGAAGCCATCCGACAGTTGAAATGGGAATTGGGCAAGAATGCTCTCAACGTGCACCTTACCTACGTGCCCTACCTGAAAGCCGCTGGCGAGTTGAAGACCAAGCCTACCCAGCACTCCGTCAAGGAACTGCAGAGCGTAGGTATTCAGCCCGACATCTTGATTCTCCGCACGGAGAAACATCTCGAAGAGGGCATACTGAAGAAAGTGGCAAGTTTCTGCAATGTGGATATCGACTGCGTTATCCAGAGTGAAGACCTGCCAAGTATCTATGAGGTACCTGTCAACATGCAGAACCAGGGACTCGACACAGCCATCCTTCGCAAGATGGATGAGCCGATAGGCGAAAAGCCTGCATTAGGTCCTTGGAAGGCATTCCTCGACCGACGCAACAACGCCACAGAGGTTGTCAATATTGGTTTGGTGGGTAAATACGACTTGCAGGACGCCTACAAGAGTATTCGCGAAAGCCTTTCTCATGCAGGAACCTACAATGACCACAAGGTGAACATCACATTCATCAATTCAGAATATCTGACAGAAGACAATGTGGCAGAACGACTGAAAGGCCAGGACGGTATCGTCATCTGCCCAGGATTCGGTCAGCGAGGAATAGAGGGCAAGATAATAGCTGCTCACTATACCCGCACCCACGACATTCCCACCTTCGGCATTTGCTTAGGCATGCAGATGATCGTCATCGAGTTTGCCCGCAATGTCCTGGGTTACAAAGACGCAAACTCTCGAGAAATGGACGAGAAGACTCCACACAATGTCATCGACATCATGGAGGAGCAGAAGAACATATCAAATATGGGTGGCACCATGCGATTGGGAGCATACGAGTGTGTGCTGAAACAAGGTTCACGCGTGTTCAATATCTATAAGAAAGAACACATACAGGAACGTCATCGCCATCGCTATGAGTTCAACAACAACTTCCAGCTGGAGTTTGAGAAGCATGGCATGATGTGCGTGGGACGAAATCCCGAAAGCGACTTGGTAGAAATCGTAGAGATTCCAGGCCTGAAGTGGTACATCGGTACTCAGTATCATCCAGAATATCAGAGCACCGTGCTGAAGCCACACCCACTGTTTATGGACTTCGTCAAAACAGCAATTGAAAACAAAAAATAAATATGAACAAAAACAACATTATCGGTTTCCTCCTGATAGCCCTTGTACTGATTGGGTTCAGTTGGTACTCACAGCCTTCTGCCGAAGAGCAGAGAGCGGCATTCGTTCAGGACTCCATCGCTAAGGCAAAACACGCCGAGATGGAAAAAGCTAACAAGGCTGCGGCGCTGCAGCGACAGGCTGAAGCCAAAGCCAAGGTTGAGGCTGACTCAACAGCCCTCTTCTACTCGGCTTTGAAGGGCAAGTCTCAGAAAATCGTTTTGAGTAACGAGAAAGTTGAGCTGACCCTCAACACCAAGGGTGGTACTGTCGAGAAGGCAGTAGTAAAGGGTTATGTGGGGCACGACCTCAAGGTGAAAGATGGCTCAAAAGACAAGAAGGACGTTACTCTCTTCGATGGCAACGACCAGAACCTCAAGTTCATGCTCGAGGCTAAGGAAGCCAACATCATCACAAGTGACCTTTACTTTACTCCATCAAATGTCACAAAGACATCTGTCACCATGACAGCAGAGGCTGCTCCGGGCAAGACCCTCACCATGACTTATACATTGGGCAAGGACTACCTGCTCCACATGAGCCTTAAGGCACAGGGCATGGCTGGATTGTTCTCGCCTAATTATAGCAAGATGGATGTTGACTGGAGCGACAAGGCCCGTCAACAGGAGCGCGGCTTCATGTTCGAGAACCGTTACACTACCCTCACCTATCACGATGTAGAGGGAGGTACCGACCATCTGAACGAGACAAGCGAGAAGATCGACGAGAAGATCGAAGAAACCATCGACTGGGTGTCTTTCAAGAACCAGTTCTTCTCTGCCATCATGATATCCAAGGACAACTTCGATAAGGATGCCTTCATGACTTCTATCCCTCAGGAGAAGGGCTCCGGCTATCTGAAGCAGTTCCAGGCTAAGATGAAGACCGCTTTTGACCCAACCGGAAAGAAGGCTTCTGAGTTTGAGTTCTACTTCGGTCCTAACGACTTCCAGATTCTGAAGAATACAGAGAAGGAGAGCACCTTCGGCAAGGACCTGGAGTTCCAGAAGCTCGTTTATCTGGGATGGCCTATCGTCCGCTGGATCAACCGTTTCTTCACAATCTACGTGTTCGACTGGTTGAGCAAGATATTCCCAATGGGTATCGTGTTGATTCTCATCACTTTGCTCCTCAAGCTCATCACCTACCCTATGGTAAAGAAGAGCTATATGAGTTCTGCCAAGATGCGCGTACTCAAACCAAAGCTCGAAGCAGCTACCGCTCAGTATAATAAGCCTGAGGATCAGATGCAGAAGCAGCAGGCTATGATGGCAGAATATGCCAAATATGGTGTAAGCCCATTATCTGGTTGTATCCCTATGCTGATTCAGTTGCCTGTTTGGGTTGCAATGTTCAACTTTGTGCCTAATGCTATTCAGCTTCGTGGTGAGAAGTTCCTGTGGATGAGTGACCTGAGCACCTACGACCCAATCGTAGAATGGGGAACCAATATTTGGTTGATAGGCGATCACCTGAGTCTTACCTGTATCCTCTTCTGTGTAGCCAACCTCCTCTACTCTTGGATGACCATGCGCCAGCAGCGCGACCAGATGGTAGGCCAACAGGCTGATCAAATGAAGATGATGCAGTGGATGATGCTCATCATGCCATTGATGTTCTTCTTTATGTTCAACGACTACTCATCTGGCTTGAACTTCTACTACTTCATCTCTCTGTTCTTCAGTGCAGCCATCATGTGGACCCTGCGCAAGACCACCAACGACGAGAAGCTTCTTGCCATCCTCGAGAAACGTTATCAGGAGAACAAGAGCAATCCTAAGAAGGCAAGCGGATTGATGGCAAGAATGCAGGCTCTGCAGGAATTGCAGCAAAAACAGCAAGCTGAACTTGCACGTAAGCAGGCAGAATTGAACGAGAAGAAAAAGAACCTCGGAAAATAAAGAAACTTACAACGCATAACAAATGATTGTTTGTTCCCCATAGGTGTTACACCTTATTATATATATACCTTATTATATATAGGCAAACATCATTAAAAAAAGAGTGTAATGGATAACTTTACGAAGTATTCATTACACTCTCTTTTTTCATCATCGCCTACCACAAGCTACACTGTAGACTACGGCAAGCCCAAACGCAACATTACGAATTAGAAAGGAGCGAACAACTACATGAAGACAGTCATGATATGTACGCCCTTTCATTGCGACCATAATGCAGGAAAGTGTCAGAAATACATCTGTAACAGCACCACTTTATCACAAAAAGTCAAAGAATACAAATACCTGTTTTTCAGCGCCTTACGCTTAAGACTCTATTCACTTTTACCACTTAATGATTTAATCATCAAACATGCAGTTACTTTTTTTATTACTTTTGCAAATGAAAAAGATGCGTCTCACTTAAGAGCCAAAGCAATAAAAAAAGATATATACAATTAAATAACTAAAACTTTGATTTATGAGAATACCAAAAAGTAACGCGATGTTGCGAGGATTAGCATCCACAGCACTCGTTCTATTAATCTCGGCTACAGCCTGGGGACAGAAAATGAAGATTACCGGCACTGTAATCGACAACACCAATGAACCCATTATTGGAGCTTCTGTTCTTGAAAATGGAACGCAAAATGGTGTAGCCACCGATTTGGATGGACATTTTACCATCGAAGTACAACAAGGTGCCAAACTCAAGATTTCTTATATTGGCTATAAGAATAAAGAAGTAAAGGCTTCAAATGGTATCAAGGTCACACTCGAAGAGGAAGCTAATATGCTGAACGAAGTGGTTGCCATCGGTTATGGCTCAGTAAAGCGAAAGGATGTTACGACTGCTGTTTCAAGTGTGTCAGCAAAAGATCTTGACACACGACCCATTGTATCTGCTGCTGCAGGTATGCAGGGAAAAGCTGCAGGTCTACAAATTTCACAAGCTAATGGACAGCCGGGTGCTTCCCCTACCATACGTGTGCGTGGTACTACTTCTTTGAATGGCAGCAATGACCCACTCTATGTTGTAGATGGTGTGCCAATGACCGATATTGATTTCTTGGCTGCTGATGACATTGATAATATTCAAGTATTGAAAGATGCATCTTCTGCTGCTATCTATGGTTCACGAGCTGCTAATGGAGTCATTATTATTGGTACCAAACAGGGAAAAACAGGTGTGGCAAAAATTAGTTTGAATGCACACTATGCGTTTAATACGGTACGCGACAATCAGAAATCACTCAATGCTGCACAGTATAAAGAACTGATGGATGAGATTGGTATGGTAAAACTCCCTGAAGGTTTGAAAGATATGACCGACTGGAAAGACGAAGTTTTTCGCACTGGAAACGTGCAGGATTACCAGGTCTCTATTACTAATGGAACTGAGAAAATGAGATATTTCATCTCTGGTGGTTATACAGGTGAGAATGGTGTCATCAAGAAATCAAGTTACAAACGTTACAATTTCCGCGCATCTATTGAAAACGACATTCGTAAGTGGCTGCGCCTTAATGCAAGCGTAACCTATTCTGACTATACCAACAAGGGTACTGGTATTATTTCCGGTACGGGTTCTAACCGTGGCGGTGTAGTTACGGCTATCGTCAATACGCCTACTTACGCTCCTGTATGGAATCCTGAGAATCCAAATCAATTTTACAACAACTTCTATGGCGTAAATATCACTTCACCTGCTGAGAATATAGCCCGAACACAGAACAACAAATCGGCATACAATCGTTTGTTGGCTACAGGAAAAGCAACAGTTACCTTCATGCCTGAACTGACTTACAACCTGTCTTTGTCTTTCGATCGCACTCAAGGCACAACAACCAACTTCCTCGACCCTATCTCTACAACCATTGGTCGTCAGGATTTTGGTACTGGCTATGATGGACGTAATATCAGCAGTGTGATCGTATGGGACAATGTTGTAAATTACAAAAAAGCATTTGGCAAACATAACTTAGATGCCATGGCGGGTAGTTCTTGGACTCAGAGCAAGTGGAGCCAAAACTATATCAATGGTAGCAACTATGCTAATGATTTCTTCCCTACTCTGAATGCTGCCAATAAGATTTCGTGGACAGATACTGGCTCTTCTGCTGCTGATTGGGCTATCTTCTCTACCTTCGCTCGTTTACAATACAACTGGAACGACACCTATATGGTAACAGCCAATATGCGTGCTGATGGTTCTTCCAAGTTAGCTCCTCACCATCGTTGGGGTTATTTCCCATCTTTCTCTGGAGCTTGGCGTGTGAGCAATGAGAAATTCATGAAGGATATCAAGTGGATAGACGACTTGAAGATTCGTGGTGGCTGGGGACAGACTGGTAACCAGAGTGGCTTGGGCGACTATAGTTATCTGGCAAGATACAATATCAATCGTGTACAATGGTTTGGTGAGGGCAATGACGCCAACGCTATACCTACATTCTCACAAGGCAACTTGAGCAACCCTGAGTTGACATGGGAAACAACAACACAGACTAACATCGGACTCGACCTGACTGTATTAGGAAACCGCTTGACTTTCTATGCCGATTACTATTACAAGAAGACCAAGGATATGCTGATGAACATCACCCTTCCTGCAGGAAGTGCAGCTGCAACAAGTCTTACCTATAATGGCGGTTCGATGAGCAATAAGGGTTGGGAATTCGCCTTCTCCTCAAAGAACTTGATTGGAACATTTAAGTGGAACACCGACTTTAACATCTCATTCAATAAAAACAAGTTGGAAAGTCTGGCTCTAACGCAAGTATATTATGACGCAAAGACTACAGACTATGTCAACGAACAAGTTGTGCGCAACACACCAGGTATGCCTTTAGGAAGTTTCTGGGGTTATGTGGCAGAAGGAGTAGATCCAGAAACAGGTGACATGAAGTATAAGGACGTAACAGGCGACGGACTCGTTTCTGCCAGCGACCGTACTTATATCGGTGATCCTAATCCTGACTTCACTTTCGGTATGACCAACACCTTCTCATATAAAGGCTTGAATCTCAGTATTCTCATCCAGGGAAGTTATGGAAACGACATCTATAATGTCTCTCGAATGGAAACAGAAGGAATGTATGATGGCAAGAACCAAAGCACCAAAGTATTGGCTCGTTGGAGAGTTCCTGGGCAAATCACAAGTGTACCTAAGGCTAAGTGGGATATCCGTAACTCTACCTACTTTGTAGAGGACGGCAGTTATATTCGCTTAAAGGATATTTCACTCTCTTATGATGTGCCACGCAAACTGATTTCACGCTTCGGACTGACTCGTTTGCAGCCATACGTATCAGCTACCAACCTGATCACTCTTACCGATTATTCTGGTATGGATCCTGAGGTTAATCAGTATGGCAATAGTGGTAGTGTACAAGGCATCGACTGGGGTACATATCCTCTCAACAAAAGCGTAGTATTAGGTGTAAAAGTTGAATTCTAAAATTAATGACAACAATGAAAACATATCATAAAATCAAGACTTTAGCGCTCGGTAGCTTAACCATGATAACATTGGCAAGTTGCTCACTCGACTATGAGCCTATATCCGAGCCATCAGAAATAACACAGGGCACCCAGACAGAAACATCTACTGCTGTGCTAAAAGATAAGGCTGCCGCAGAAGCACAACTCAAGTCTCTCTATGAGCTGTTCCGCAATCGCCAGGAGCACACCCATCTCGATTATCTCTTGATAGGCGACTCTCATAGCGATAATGCGTATGCTGGTACTACAGGAGCCGAGGTGGTACCTTACGAAACCAACTCTATCGATGCCAGTAACTCTGTTTTGAGCCGAGACTGGGATCGTTACTTAGAGGATATCGCTAAGTCCAATGTGCTCATCAATGGCGTAGAACAACTGAAGGAAAGTGGCCAAATATCAGATGCAGAATATCATTCATATAAGGCTCAAGGAGAAATATTCCGTGCTTTGATGATGTTCAGAATGGCTCGCCTTTGGGGGTCTTTCCCTGTGATAACAACCATCGCAAAGACTATCACCTCAGATAATATCAATGAGGTATACCCTACTTACTATCCTCCTCGCAAAACACCTAAGGAGTGCTATGAGCAGATTATTGCTGACTTGACAGATGCAGAACAATATGCTCCTGACAATGATAATTCTGACCGCACCAAGATGACCAAGACAGTAGCTCAGGCTATGCTTGCCAAGGTTTATGCCGAAAAGGAGGTACAAGATTACGATAAAGTAATAACCTATGCCGACAAGGTAATTAAGACTCCAGGGGTGGAACTTGAAGACAGTTACGAAACTCTCTGGGGATACGATGAGACTACCATGGATTGTCTGAAACGTAATACCAAGGAAGGTATTCTGGAGGTACATTGGACAACAGGTAGTGGAAACTGGGAAACTTGGATGTTCGGTCGCCAGTTGGACAACTGGGATTACTACTTTACATGGGCGAAGTGGATTACTCCATCACGCGATATCATCAGCGACTTTGAAAAAGAAGGCGATGAGGTTCGCAAGAATCAGGCCATAGTGTACTATGCATGTACATGGAGCAACTATTATCCTGCCTCCAACTATCCATTCATGTATAAGTTGCGTTCTTCATACAACAATATTTACTGGATTCGACTCGCTGACATTATCCTCATGAAGGCTGAGGCTGAAGCCTATAAGGGCAACCTTGACGAAAGTGCGAAACTCGTCAACCAGATTCGCAAACGTGCCAAGTTACAGGAACTGACTTCTGATAAGACAAATAGCAAGGAAGCTATGATAGAAGCCGTGCTCCACGAACGCCGTTTAGAGCTTGCCTTTGAGGGAGAGCGTTGGTTCGATCTATGCCGCAACAACAAAGTAGAAAAATATCTCAATGGCATTGACAATCGTGATAATGGTCGCATCAAACAAGTTAAATTGTTTGACAGCAACTCTTACCTGTTGCCTATACCACAGACGGCTCTCGACCAGAACACTAACTTGGAACAAAACCCTGGTTACTAATCACAATCTCAAAATGTGAAGATATAATTATTTATAATATAAAAAGAACAATTCATATGAAATACTATAATCATAAAATAATGATATTTATCTGCACAACAGCATTTTCTTTGACAGCCTGCAGCAGTAGTAATTCATTCTCAGATCCTATAGATTTTGAGACTCCAACGGAAGCTCCAAACCCTATTCCTGTACAAGGGACAGCCAAGACTTTTACCACTACAGCAGATGGCATTTATTCCTTGGCAGAGGGAGAAGCCAAACTGTTTGATGGTGTATCTATGGCACCTACAACCATCGAGATAGACATGAACAAGAGATATCAGACCATCGATGGGTTCGGTTATGCCATCACCTACTCTTCTTGCTACAATCTCATGCAGATGAACCCTGAAGCTCGCCAGGCTCTCTTAAAGCGCATTTACTCCACAACAGAGGGATATGGCGTAAGTTATGCTCGCATCTCATTGGGATGCAACGATTTCTCGAGTACAGAGTACACCTATTGCGATAAAAAGGGAAACGAAAACGATCCTATCAGTAACTTCGAACTCTATAGCGATGAGAACAACTATGTGATTCCTATTTTAAAGGAAATCCTATCTATCAACCCAAGCCTAAAAATCATAGCAGCACCTTGGACTTGCCCTAAATGGATGAAGGTTGAAGACATCAATACCAAGACACCAAAGGACTCCTGGACTGACGGACACCTCAACCCCGATTACCGTGAGACCTACGCCAAGTACTTCGTGAAGTTCATCAACGTAATGAAAGAAAAGGGTATCAACATCTATGCTGTAAGTCCTCAAAATGAACCATTGAACAAGGCCAACTGCGCTTCTCTATATATGCCATGGCAGGAAGAAGCTCCTTTCGTAAAGGCTTTGGCTACTGAGTTCAAGAAAAATGGTCTCTCAACCAAGATATATGTCTTCGACCATAACTACAATTATGACAAGATAGCTGATCAAGAAGATTATCCTGTAAAACTCTACAACGCTATCGGTGATAACTTTGAGGGTTCCGAGTTGGTTGTTGGAGCTGCATATCATGACTATGGTGGCAATAACGACGAATTGTCTGATATCCATAACCAGCGCCCAGACAAGGAACTTATCTTCTCAGAGACAAGTATTGGAACATGGAATAATGGTCGCGACTTAAGCAAACGTCTGATGGCAGACATGAAGAATGTGGCACTCGCTACTGTCAATCAATATTGCAAGGCCGTACTCGTTTGGAACTTGATGCTCGACAACAAAATGGGTCCCAATCTTGATGGTGGATGCCAAACTTGCTATGGCGCCATAGACATCAATCAGAATGGATACAATCAGTTGAGTTATAATTCTCATTATTTCATCATCAACCACATGTCAAGCGTGGTTGCCCCTGGCGCTGTTCGTGTCGGAACCACTTCACGTACCATCAATGACAGCAAGATAACACATGCAGAATTTTTGAATCCTGACGGAAGCCTTGCTGCTGTTATCATCAACGAGGGAGATGAAGCGAAATCTATCAATCTAAGTGATGGCAACCGCAACTTTACATGCAGTGTACCTGCTAATGGTGTTATTTCATGCAAATGGAATAAATAAGAAATGTAATTTATGTAATTAATCAACAATAGATACAACCATTATGAAACATATCAAATATTATATCATGGCATTGCTCGCTCTACCACTAATGGCAGCTTGCGGTGACGACGACTACGATGCTCCTACACCTACTGGAAATCCTGTGATGAGCTATAGTGCTCCTACTGAAGCAGTATGGATGGGCGATGAGGTAGAAGTGAAGGTAGACTGTAAGGATGAGGCGGGCGTAGCTCTCTCTACCTTGAAAGCCACCTTGCTCTTCAGCGGTCAGAGTGTAGACGCAACAACTATCCGTACCAAGGAACCTGGTGAATATCTTGTCAAACTCAAAGTGCCTTATGTTCAGAGCATACCAGACGGAAAAGTTGACATACAACTCACGTTGCAAAATGTGTCTACAAAGACAACTACAGAGATGTTATCATTCAACATCAAGCGTCCTCACTTTACAAACTTGCAATTTATCTGTGCTGACGGAACCAAGTATGACATGACCGAAGTAGGCAATTTCCTGTATCAGACTGTTCTTCCCAACACCAAGAAGAACTTCAAGGGATATTTCGCCACCAAGGATAGTAAGTTCGTGTTTGGTTCAAGTACAGGAAAGGACATCAATTTGGGCGAAACCAACAACTTCAATTTCTCGTCAGAGAATACAGATAATGTTGTCATTACTTTCGATGCCAAGAACTATACAGCAGGGCCAACAGATGTTTTACCTGTCACATTACTCGATTTTTCCGATTCTGATGCGGGCAATACTTGGGTAGGAGATATTAAACAAGGTGCAACCTGTAACCTTACCATCAATGGCAACAGTTTACCAGACGATTGGTTCTACGACAATGACTGGTTCCAGAAAGAAGAAGATGGTACCTACACCTTCAAGGCCATCACCGGCAGATACACCGTCCAGGCAGACTTCACTCATAAGTCTTTCCGCATCTGGACAATGAATGGAAACGAGCCTATGGCATTGAACGCTGATGGTACTGGCGCTATTTGGATAATAGGAAACGAAGGAATCAACAAACCTACTTGGGACGCTGTAAATCATGGTTGGTGGACTGGCACCGATTCTGATGTCTGTCTCACTCCTATCAAGGATAAGGTATATCAGGTTACACTCACCATAGGCAAGCAACTCAGAGCTACAGACATAAACTTCAAATTCTTTGGTCAGGCCGCCTGGGGTATTGAGTTCAAGGGTAAGGATAACAGCCATCTCATCTCAACTGAGAGCGAGGTATT
>CAVACC010000002.1:0-65256 GCA_963587495.1 Clostridia bacterium
AATACCATAGGTAAAAAATGCGTCGGATTTTAAACGGATTTTGAACACCCTACCTGTAAGGGCAAAAGCTTTAAAACTACAGGCAATTTATAAAGCTTTTGCCCTTACAGGGCGATAGGCTAACGCTCGTTCATAACCCAGGGCGATGCCCTGGGCTAAGAGCTTCTGCCCCTTCAGGGCGTGTGGGGAGAAACTTGCGAAACTTCAGTTAAAAATAAAGCTGAGAGTGGTCAACTAAAATCGTTAAACCACAGGAGAAATCTTCTCTTTAAGCAATAAAAAAGTTTTCTTTAGCTTACAAAAGTTCCGTTCAAAGCCTTTGAACGGACATTCAGAGCCTTTGAACGGACATTCAAAGCCTTTGAACGGAGAATTATCAGCAAGAGAATGAACAATTCATAACTAACTGAAACAATTTGTATAGTATTGAAGTAACAACTCACGACTATATGAGCAGTTACAAACTGAACTGGGTAATATCCTTTAAAGCTTTTGAAAGCTTATACTTTGAGGAAATGTTCTTCGAGTTTTTCCTTCGGCATGTCGGCAGTATCGTGATAGTGCAGATGATGGTTTACACAGGCGATGTGCTTCACATTGTGCAGCACTTCGGCAATGTCGTGGCTCACGATGATGATGGCGCATTCCTTGTTGATTTGCTCCAGCATCTCGTACATCTGTTTCTGGAAACGACGGTCGATGTAAGTGTTGGGCTCGTCGAGTATCACGACATCGGGTTTTGACACGATGGCGCGTGCCAAGAGAACACGCTGAAGTTGTCCTCCGCTCAAGGCTCCGATGTGACGGTCTTTCAAGTCGGACAGCTGCATACGATCCAAGGTATCGGCTACGAGCTGGTGATGCTCTTTGCTGAAACGGGCAAAGAGACTCTTCGACTTGTTGAGTCCGGAGAGCACCACTTCGTATACAGAGATGGGAAACTGCTTGTCGAGGTCGTTGTATTGTGGCAGGTATCCCATGGTGATTTCCTTCACCGGCTTGCCGTCCTTATAGTAACTGATGCTTCCCTCGGTGGGATTCATCAGTCCGAGAATAAGACGCATGAGGGTTGTCTTTCCGCCACCATTAGGTCCGATAATACCCAGATAGTCGTCCTGATAGATGGTGAGGTTGACATCGTGGAGTACTTCCTTGCCTTCGTAGCCTGCTGCGAGGTGCTCGATTTTTATGATTGGATTCATGTAGTTCTGTGTTTATTGTCTTGAGCGTGGTTTTTACTTGCCTGCCACAATCAGTTCCTTGCCTTGTATTGCCAATGATGCTTCCTGCATCGCCATGTTCCATTCGCCTTGCAAGGGGTTGATTTCCATCGCCTGGGTGTGGGTCTCCTTGATGAAGACCGAGGTGTTGCGGTTGGCAAACTCTGTCTGTATGAGGCAATACTTAATCTTCTCTTTCTTGGCTCTCTCGATGAGGCTCTTGAGTTGGGCGACACTCGGCTCCCTGCCTTCTTCCTCGATGGCGAGCTGCTCCAACTTGTAATCACGGGCAAAGTAGGTGAGGATGGGGTGGTAGATTACAAACTTGCGTACCATGTCGGGGTTCTGCTGGAAGCTCACTCTGATGGTACTGTCTCTCTGGTCGATGATGCGGAGCAACGACTGATAGTTCTTCTCGAAGAAAGCCTTGTGCTTGGGGACGAGACTGCAGAGCGCCTTGAGGATGTTGGCGGAGATGATGCGGGCGTTGCTGCAACTCATCCATACATGTGGGTCGATATTTCCACCGGGAGTCTTGGCAGGTGAGATGCCCACGGAGGTGTCGACCACCTTCATGTGAGGAGCATTGTCGTGAAGCTTCTGCATCCAGGTCTGCTCGAAACCGATGTTTCCTACCTTGAGATAGAGGGCACTCTTAGAGAGTTCCACCATCTGCTGGGCAGTGGGTTCGTAAGTCTCGGGATTGCCGCCGGCAGGAACCATCACGTTGACATCCACCTTGTCCTGGGCTATCTTATCGACGAAATACTGGTAGGGAGGTATGGTGACGGTTACCATTGGCTTGCCATCGCTCTCGGCGAGGGCAGTCTTCTGTTGATTGCCCTTGCAGCCCACCAACAGAGTGCATATTATAATAAGGTATATAAATCTCTTCATACTTTAAAAAATAAAACTCAATCCATAGACTAACAATATGTATCTGAGCACCTTGCCGATGGTGATGCTGAGGATGGAAATAGGAATGTTGGCTCTTGTCAATCCCAATACGATGGTGATGGCACTACCCAACAGGGGCAGAAAAGCGAAGAATCCCATCCAGGCACCTCGTTCAGCCATGAAGCGCTCTGCCTTGTCGAGGCTCTCTTTCTTCACGTGTAGGTATTGCTCTATCCATTCCATCTTGCCCAAACGTCCCACACCATAGTTGAACATTGAGCCCAGGACATTGCCGATGCTGCCATAGATGATGAGCGGGACGGGGTCGAGACCTGCAGCCTGCAGTCCTGCCATGACCGCCTCGCTGCTGAAGGGGAAGAAGCTGCCGGCAAGGAATGCTGCCACGAGCATGCCCCAGTAGCCCCATTCTACCAAGAACGAAATAAGCCAGGCTATCATAACAGCATGACGGGGGAAAACAGGAGGTTGTACAACAGTAGCAGTACAGCCATCACAAGGATGGTGATGAAGGTGATGTTGCACAACTTACCCTTGGTGAAGGTAATGAAATGGGCGAAGAGGGGTGCTGTACAGACTATCATGATGCCCTCGAGTTCGTATTCATGCTGAGGCTGGAGTACGAGGAAGAGGAAGCTGACGATGTCGAGCATGATGAACGACTCGTAGATCATGCGGGTACGAATCTTGTCGGCGTAGCTGGTGCGCAGGAAGTGGACTGCTCCGATAACTGCCAGCAGGGTGATGAAGCTGAGGTTCACCAACTGATGGACGGTTATCATGGAATAGTCGAACAGCGTGTGGAAGTCGACGAAGCTGGCAAAATGAGCGATGAGGTAGTCGATGTTGTTGGTATAGACAAAGAATCCGGCAGCAAACCAGTAGGGGGTGATGACTCCCAGGAGAGAGGCTGCAAAGTTGCGGAGACTGAAGGAGTTGGTGAAGAACATCATCATCGCCCACAGTATGGGCAGATAAAAGAGTATCTGCACAAACTCCATCGAGGCTATGCCTAAACTGATGAAGGCATAGAAGGTGCGGCCCGTGGACTGCCGGTCCTGATAGCAGTTCCAGATGAGCAGGGTGAAGGCAATGAAACAGAGGGTCACCACATTGGCATGGAGCGACGGCTCGGGGAGTGAGGTGACCGACAGGAGTGTCAGGAAACTGCACGACACCATGCGGCTGTAGGTACGCATCAGGGCATTGCGGTTGTTGAGCTCCACCATGAGAAGGGTAGAGGCGAGTGCAAACGCCAACTCAGTCCAGATGTCACCCTGTACTAAACCTACAGCAACCCATATCATGGCGATAAGGGTTGCTGTTACAGGTAACGAGAAGCGGCTTACCGCTATCTTGTTCTGAAAGGTCTTATGTCTTAACATCTATTTGGTTTAATGTTTGATATTGGGGGAGAATTTTCAGGAGTAAAGGAGTTAAGACAAATGCTTTAGTGGACTTATAATTAAGCATTGAATATTCCCTCAAGACTATTGTCTTAACTCCTTAACTTCTTTGAACTCCTTAACTCCTTAATTCTTTTACATTAAAAAAACTACAGGTCCTGTCCGATGTCGGAACGGAAGTATTTGTCGGTGAACTGAATCTTCTGAGCCTCGGCGAAGCTCTTCTTCAGAGCCTCTTCCTTGTCCTTGCCATAGCTGCTCACGCAGATGACACGTCCGCCGTTGGTTACTACCTGACCGTCTTTGAGAGCTGTACCAGAATGGAACACAACGGAGCCTTCTACCTGGTCGATGCCCTTGATGGGGTAGCCCTTCTTGTAAGCTTCAGGATAACCACCGCTGACGAGCATCACGCAGACTGCCGCACGCTCGTCGAACTCGATGCTGCGCTCGTCGAGGTTGCCTTCAGCCACACCTTCGAAGAGGTCTACGATGTCGCTCTTCAGACGGAGCATCACACTCTCGGTTTCCGGGTCGCCCATACGGCAGTTGTACTCGATGACCATGGGCTCGCCCTCTACATTGATCAGACCGAAGAAGATGAAACCCTTGTAGTCGATGTTCTCCTCGGCAAGACCCTCTACGGTAGGACGGATGATACGCTCGTCAACCTTCTGCATCCACTCCTTGGTGGCGAAAGGTACAGGTGTGACACTTCCCATACCGCCTGTGTTGAGGCCTGTGTCGTGCTCACCGATACGCTTATAGTCTTTGGCTTCGGGCAGGATCTTGTAGTTCTTGCCGTCGGTAAGTACAAATACCGAGCACTCGATGCCGCTGAGGAACTCCTCGATGACCACACGGGCAGAGGCGTTGCCGAACATACCGCCGAGCATCTCACGGAACTCCTTCTTGGCCTCCTCGAGGGTAGGAAGAATGAGGACACCCTTGCCGGCACAGAGTCCGTCGGCCTTCAGTACGTAGGGAGCCTTCAGGGTCTCGAGGAATTTCAAGCCTTCCTCAACGGTGGTGCCGTCGAAGGTCTCGTATTTGGCTGTAGGGATGTTGTGGCGCTTCATGAACTGCTTGGCGAAATCCTTGCTTCCCTCAAGCACGGCACCAGCCTTTGATGGACCGATGACAGGGATGTTCTTGGTACGTGGGTCAGCCTTGAAATCATCGTACACACCCTTTACCAATGGGTCTTCAGGACCCACTACAACCATGTCGACGCCCTTTTCAACGGCGAAATTCTTCAGTGCCTCGAAGTCGTCGGCCTTGATGTCTACGTTCTCACCGACATTCATCGTACCGGCATTGCCTGGTGCGATATAGAGTTTGTCACACTTCTCGCTCTGGGCGATCTTCCATGCTAAGGCGTGCTCACGGCCACCGCCTCCCAACAATAAAATTTTCATTTGCTGTAAGTTATTGTTTGTTATTATTTCTATTTCGTATGATTTGTCGGGGAGACAAGCTCCCGGACACCTCTCCTGTTTCACTCTTTTTCGGCTGCAAAGTTACTAAAAAAGGGTGAAAAGGCAAGCGTTATTTGCTGAAATATTGCTTGTAGATGTCATAATAGATGTTGAGCCAGCCCTTGATGGCTATCTTGTCGAGCTTCTTATAGAGTTGTGGGTGATGGTCGATGAGGCTTACCAGATAGGGATTGTAGCGGGTGCCGGCTCCCTCTCTCAGCTCTTGCATCAGCGACTCAAAGCTCTTCTCTGTCTTGTAGTTGCGGCCCAAACGCTCGGTGGCAGCCTGCATACAGTCGCATAGCGTGACGATGTCGATGAGGATTCGTTTGGGCGAACGGGTGTTGTCGAAGTTTTCGGGGTAGCCGTCCTTGCCGTTGTACCATTTGTGATGACCGAGCACGATGTCGTGGTAGGGGGCGAGACTCTCGTCGATGGCAAGGAACTTCAGTCCCATCTCCGGGTGCATCCTGATGATGGCGCGCTCTTCGTTACTGAGAGGACGGTAGTCGTTGTTCACCACGCTGATGATGCTGTTCTTGCCCAAGTCGTGATAAAGGGCTGCCTGATAGATGAAGCGTTTGATCTCTTTATGGTATTCGCGAGCTTCCTTTACCGACTTGATGTCGAGAGTACCTATGAGCAGCTTGGGCTGAAATTCAATAATGCCGTCAATGAGCGCCTCTGCCAATTTGGCTACGTGTACGGAGTGTGCATAGGTGGTGACTTGTGTAGCAACATTGAGTTCCTGTACAAAATCAATTCGCTCGCTCGGATTCAGGTGCTTCAGAATTCGTGGATAGGTGCTCAGCGTACTGAATATCTTGATGAAGTAGTTGCTGTCCTGCTTGTCGACTCGGTGTCGAAAGATTCTGATAATGTCTCGGCAGAACAGCAGGGTGTTCTTTCGCTTCTCTGCCTCGGAAATGTCTGCCATGTCGTTGACGTATGTCAGGTTGTAATAATGCTGCATGATGCGGAAGACCTCGATGTCTTCGAAGCGCGACTTGTCGATGCGGGGCCTTACATGGTGGATGTAAATCTTCATACAGGCATCAAGGGCCTGCTTGAAAGAAATCTCTCCCAGCTTGACTTTTATCAGACAGATTTGCATCTGGGTGTTGGTTTCTATATTCTTTTGTGCTTCTGCCTTCTTCAGCACACTTCTTGCCAGTGAGTCACCTTCAGTTTTGCTGATGTCCGTATGGTCGGCAAGATATAGATTGCGCACAATGTATGTGTCCTGCAAATCCAGCTGATGTTTCCATGTGCTGATGGTGGCATTCCTGATATCGAGTTTTTTCATCAGGGGATTGGCGAGGAGTTCCTGCAGTTGTTTCTTCGCCTCCCTTGTGTCGGCGAGGCTCTGCAGCCCGTTGCGACACCAGTTTGTGATGCTGAGGTTTGACAAAGCATGGGCGCGGGGGATATTGCCTTCGGGTAACAGGACATGGGTACTGTCGGCTACATATTTCATCAGGTCGTATGCCTTCTGCATGGTTTTCGTGTCGTTGGTCATGTTCCATGTCTGATAATAGGCGTCTGCCTTCCAGAGCAGCGAGTTCAGATAGGCTGCATTGCGGTCTGGACGGTTCTGATAATGACGGATGAGATAGTCGGTCAACGTATGAAGGATGGCTGGGTCGCCCACAGCCTCACGTATAATCTCGCTGGTGCAGATGTAGAGACTGTCGTATGCTTCGTCGGGGACCGTTGGCGAACCCTGGTTGAAGTAGTTCATCACGCTGTCTGCCAATATTTTGTTCTCATTGTATATCTCATGGTTCTTGGCGCTTCTTCTCTGGAAAAAGCTTGTCCAGTGCTTGCGGTCGTGGATGAGAAAGATGCTGTCGTTGTACTGGTTATAGATGTGTCGGTTGAGTGCTATCTTCTTGAATATAGGTCTGATGTCCGCTATGTTGAGGCATGATGCTTTGCCGACATTCTCCGTTTGTGGGAGCAGTGTCGTGCCCTGCGCTCTTGTGATAGTTGGAAAAAGCAGAGTCAGCAAGGTGGTGATCAGACAGAACTGTTTCAATAACATTCTTAGAAGTGTAGTATAGTGTAGCCTTTATTATGGTGCAAAATTAGCCTTTTTATTTCAATTGTGCAAGTATTAGTGTGGGAAATGATACATAAATAAACTAAAAAAGCAAAAACATAAAACCTGCAGTCATGTTTTCCTGCTTTTTCCTTGCAGGTTGACTGTTGGTTTTATGTCTTTGCTATAGTGTGTCAGCAGATAGCTTCTCTTACTTCAGATAGTCGAAGAAATACTGGCTGATGCGCTCGTGAAGATGAGTGCTTTGATGTCCTCGCATGTTGTGAGGCTCGCCAGGGTAGACAAAGAAGTCGGGCTGTGTACCGGCTGCAATGCATGCCTTGAGGAAGGTGAGGCAATGCTGTGGCACTACGGTCACATCGTTCAAGCCCTGTATAATCTGCAACTTGCCCTTGAGGTTCTTGGCCTGGTAGAGCAAAGAGGTTTTCTTGTAGCCTTCAGGATTGGTCTGTGGTGTGTCCATATAGCGCTCACCATACATCACCTCATACCAGTGCCAGTCGATAACAGGTCCTCCTGCCACACCTACCTTGAAGACCTCAGGATAGTTGGTCATCAGCGATATGGTCATGAATCCTCCGAAACTCCATCCGTGAACGCCTATTCTGTCAGCATCCACATAGGGAAGAGACTTGAGATATTCCACACCCTTCATCTGGTCCTGCATCTCTATCTGTCCGAGTTGACGGAAGGTGGCCTGTTCGAAAGCTTTGCCACGGTTCTCGCTTCCACGGTTATCGAGGATGAAGAGCAGATAGCCCTTCTCTGCCATGTAGGTTTCCCAACCACGGCTGCTGTAGTTCCAGCGGGCGTCTACGTTGTGGGCATGAGGTCCACCATATACATATATAATGGTGGGGTATTTCTTGGCTGGGTCGAAGTTGGTGGGTTTCACCATGCGCCAGTAGAGATCGGTCTCGCCATCGGCAGCCTTGACAGTGCCGCAGCTGTATTCCGGTACATTGTAGCCCTTCCATGGGTTTTCGGCTTTGAAGTATGCTGTGCGCTTGCCGTTCTCTGTATTCACGATGGCTATCTTGCGAGGCACATCAGGAGTAGAGTAGTTGTCATAGACGTACTGACCGCTCTCGCTCAGGGTAGCATTGTGCCATCCCTTGCCGCAGTCGTCCATCATGGTGCGCTTGCCAGTCTTGGTGTCTACTACGAAGATGTTTCTCTGAATAGGTGAGCACTCGTTGCTGGCTATGATGATGCTTTTGTGCTTCGTGTTGAAACCGAGCACTTCCATCACTTCCCACTTGCCAGAAGTCAGCTGGCGGATTGAAAGTGAAGAGTGAAGAGTGGAGAGTGAAGAATTCTCTTGTTTTTTGGATGAAGATTCAGCATTTGAATTCTTCGTTCTTCGTTCTTCGTTCTTCACTTCACAGATGTAGAGGTGGTTGTAGCCATCCTTGCGGCTCTGCATGATGAAACGGTTGCTGTCCCAAGGCAGGAACATGATAGGATGGAGTGGTTCTACATATTTCTCATCGGTCTCGCGATAGAGCTCGCCAGTCTTCTCGCCGGTTTCTGCATCATAGGCAGTAAGGCGGCTGTCGTTTTGGTCGCGGTTGACCTCGAACATATAGACGGTCTTGCTGTCGGGGCTCCATGCTATGTTGGTGAAGTAACGGTCGGTAGGGTCGCCAGCCTTCAGATAGATGGTCTTTCCTGTAAGACAGTCGAACACACCCACGGTGACCTGATGAGAGGTCTCGCCAGCCATAGGATATTTGTCGGGAGCGGGAGTAGCGATGCAACTCTGTGTCTCGGGATGATCGAAGCCTATCTCAGGTATGTTGACCTGAGGATAATCGGTCACCATGCTTTGGTCCATGCGATAGAAAGCCAGTCTTTCACCATTGGGACTCCAGAAGGTGCCTTTCGATATGCCGAACTCATCGCGGTGAACGCTTTGCCCGTATACGATCTCGCGGCTTCCATCAGCAGAGAGTTGGAAATCGTGCGATTTCTTCTCCTTGGTCATCGCGTTCTCGGGTGCCGCATTGAAGGTACGTACATACAGGTTGCTGCCTTTCAGGTAAGCGAAGGCGTTCTGCTGAGTGTTGGCTTCGAGGAGATCTTCGCCCTCTTGAAACTCCAACTCGCTGATCAGACGGTGCTTCCTGAAGTCGACGGTATAGGTCTTGCTGCCGTTGCTTACCATAACGATGCTCTTGCCAGCAAAGGGGAACCTGGCATTGTAAAGAGCCCTTACCTTTACGTCCTTGGTAGGAGCTATCCACTGGTTGATGTCGTTGATGCCGAAGAGTTTGGTTTCCTTGCCATTGGTCTTGTTTACCAGATAGCAGGCATCTACATCCTGGCGTACAAGTTGGTCGCCCCACCAGGTGCACCAGCGGTTCTTTGCCACCATGTTGCGATAGTTGTTGCCGCCGAAGTTCAGGTCTTCGAGCGTAAATGTCTTATCGCCCTTCTGTGCAGGAACCACGCCCTGTGCCTGTGTGTTGACTGTAGATATAGCCATCATAGTAACCAGTGAAACTTGGTATAGAGATTTTCTAAAATTCATGATTCTTTGTCTGTTCTTTACTTTTTAGTCCTCATCGCCGAAGTTATCGAAGCCGCGTTTGCCACCACGCTTGAAGTCTTTTCCTCCACGCTTGAAGTCTTTGCCACCTCTTTTGAAGTCGCCTCCGCGCTTGAAGTCCTTACCTCCGCGTTTAAAGTCACGGTCGCCACCCTTGAAGTCGCGGTCGCCTCTGTTGAAACTCTTGCCCGAACGTCTGTCATCGTTGTCTTCGTTGCGGCGTCCTGCCGAACGGGTCTTGTTGCCACGACGGATGTCCTCGCGGTTTTTCTCGAAGTCGGCAAAGCGGCTGGTATGGAACTTGAATGAGCGAATATCGTCTTCTTCGTTCTCGGTCTCCTCGGTGATACGCTTCTTGAACTCGCGCTCCTTCTTGAAACGGTGCTTCTGCGCCATCTCTCGCTTCTCGCTGTCGGTCTTCACGATGCCGCCTTCAGAGCGGAAGTCCTTCATCTTGCCATCGAACATGACATATTTGCGGAACTCGCACTCCAAGCTTCCATTGAATACAGGAATCTTGATACTTGGCTTCAAGCCGATCTGCTCAAAGCATTCCTCGCGATAGCTCAGTACCCAAGCCTCGTTGCCGGCAAAGGCTTTCTTGAAGCGTTCGCCAATCATCTTGTATGTGCCCAAGAGGTTAGGGGTAGAGATGCGCTCACCGTAAGGAGGATTCATCACGATGATGCTCTTCTCGGCTGGCTGCTCGAAATCCTTGAAGTCTTTCTGTGCGATGGTGATGTCTTTGGTCATACCAGCTGCACGCACATTGAGAGCCGCTGTATTGACAGCCTTCATGTCTATATCATAGCCATAGATGTGGTGCTCGAACTCACGTTCCTGAGAGTCGTCGTTATAGATACGGTCGAAAAGTTCCTGATCGAAATCGTTCCACTTCTCGAAGGCGAATTCCTTGCGGAATACTCCTGGCGAGATGTTGCGGGCAATGAGGGCAGCCTCGATGGCGATGGTTCCAGAACCACACATAGGGTCGATGAGGTCGCACTCGCCCTTCCAGCCTGTCATGAGAATCATACCGGCAGCAAGTACCTCGTTGAGCGGTGCCTCCACCTGCTCCTGTCTGTAGCCACGACGATGCAGACTCTCACCACTTGAGTCGAGACTCAGGGTAGCCTTGTCTTCTGCAATGTGAATGTTGAGACGGATGTCTGGGTTGGAAACGCTGATATTGGGGCGTGTGCCGAGTTTCTCGCGGAACCAGTCCACGATGGCATCCTTTACCTTATAAGTAACGAAGCGTGAGTTGCGGAACTCCTCCGAGTAGACCACAGAGTCGACCGAGAAAGTCTTCTTCACATCGAGGATGTCGTCCCACTTGATCTTCTGCACCTCGTCGTACACTTCTTCGGCAGAGCGGGCCTTGAAGTGCTTGATGGGTTTGAGTACTCGGATGGCAGTGTGCAACTGGAAGTTGGCACGATACATCATTTCCTTGTCGCCTGTGAAGGAAACCATACGGCGACCTATCTGTACATTGTTGGCACCCAACTGGGTGAGCTCCTCAGCCAAGACGGGCTCCAGGCCCATGAAGGTCTTGGCAATGAGTTCAAATTCCTGTTCCATTATTGAATTCTATGTCTAATAAACTTGTTTTTTCTTTCTTGTATTTCTTTGTTTTTGGCTGCATGTCCTTGGTGACCCATACGTTGGCTCCCACGACGCATCCTTTGCCAATGGTGATTCTTCCTAAGATGGTGGCATTGGCGTACACGATGACGTCATCCTCAAGGATAGGATGGCGTGGAATGCCCTTGATAGGATTGCCGTCCTTGTCGAGTGGGAAACTCTTGGCTCCAAGGGTTACTCCCTGGTAGAGTTTCACATTGTTGCCGATGATACAGGTGGCGCCTATTACCACACCCGTTCCGTGGTCGATGGTAAAATGTTTGCCGATCGTAGCTTCGGGATGAATGTCGATACCCGTCTCTGAGTGTGCCAGCTCGGTCATCATTCTGGGGATGAGTGGCACGCCAAGTTCGAAGAGCACATGGGCTATACGATAATTGGTGATGGCCTTGATGACTGGATAGCAGGAGATGATTTCTCCCTGGCTTACAGCGGCAGGGTCGCCCTCGTAGGCCGCCTCCACGTCGGTGGCAAGAATCTTTCTGAGTCGGGGAAACTCCATGATGGCTTTGGCTGCTATGACGCCAGCCTTGGCTCTCTGTCGCAGCAACTCCTGTGAGGTCTCGCTTTCGCAGTCGTTGGCAAAGCAGAGACCTGCGAGAATCTGTTCTGTCAGTTTCTCGTAGAGTTTCTCCACTCTCACTCCGATGTGGTATTTGATAGTGGATGTGTTGACCGATGAGTTACCATAATATCCGGGGAAAAGGATGGAGCGGGATAAATTGATGATTTCTTCGAGCGCCTTGCCCGAAGGAAGCGGGTTCCCGTCCCTGTGCTGATGAAACAGACCTTTCAGCGACTTGGGGCATGAAAGCTCTTCGATGGTTTCTGTCAGCTGATGAGTTAGCTTGTCTTTGCTCATTTCTCAATTGTGTCAGTAAAAATCCGTTGCAAAGTTACGATTTTTTTCTTATTTCCCAAAAGTTTGTGGTGTTTTTTGTTTTTCTGCCTGTTCTTTCTTCATATCCCGGAAGGCACTCCAGGCAATGGGAGCCGCCAGGGCAAAGGAGCAAACGTCGGCACATGCCTGGCACATCTCGACTCCAAGAAGTCCGAAACAATGTGGCAGAATGATGATGAGCGGGATGAAGAAAAGTCCGCTTCGTGCTGCGGCTACCAGGTTGGCGCGTATGGGCTTTCTGATGGTCTGTGTGAGCATATTGGTTAATACAATGAAGGCCACGAGTGGAAAGCTGAGTACCTGCCAGCGCAGGGCTGCTGTTCCTACACTCACCACTTCGTGCTCGTCTCTGAAGAGGGTGATGATGGATTCGGCAGAGATAAATCCTGCTATTGCGCAGACGGTAAGGAAGATTGTGCCGCACTTGATACAGAAGGTGAAGGCTTCTTTTACACGGCTGTAGAGACGGGCACCATAACAGAATCCGCAAAGAGGCTGGAACCCCTGTCCCAAACCGATGACGATGGCATAGGTGAAGAAGGCGATTCGGGTGACAATACTCATGCCGGCGATGGCTGCGTCTCCGTATGAGCCTGCTGCCACGTTGAGCATCAAGGTGGAAACACTGCCTAATCCTTGTCTTGAAAGTGAGGGCGTTCCTCCTGCTATGATTTCCTTCAGGAATGCCTTCGAAGGAGTGAAAAGCCGTGGCTCGATGCGTATATTCTGTCCCTTGGTTGTCATTCGAAGAAGCATGAGACATCCGAAGCATTGACTGATTAGTGTGGCAATGGCGGCTCCCGTGATACCTAAACAGAAGTATAGGATAAGCAACGGAGCCAACACGAGGTTGAGTAACACACCCGACAGAATACCTTTCATGGCATACATCGCGTTGCCCTGAAAGCGCATCTGGTTGTTGAGTGTCAGCGACATGGTCATCATCGGAGCTCCGAGCAGGATAATGCCCAAGTAGCGTTCTGTATAGGGGAGAATGGTAGGGGTGGAACCGAGCAGCAGAGAGAGGGGTGTGAGAAATGACAGTCCGAGGATGGTGATGCAGAGTCCTGCAATGAAACTGAGCACGACTCCGGTAGCAGCCATCTTGCGTGCGCTCTCTGTGTCCTTGGCTCCCAAACGTCGTGAGATATAGTTGCCTGATCCATGTCCGAAGAAGAATCCTATAGCCTGTATGACAGCCATCATACAGAAGGAGATGCCCACGGCTGCCACACTCTGTGTGTTGATACTGCTCACAAAGTAGGTGTCAGCAAGATTGTACATACTTGTAGACAGCATGCTTACAATGGTAGGCACAGCCATAGTGAATATCACCTTATGTACTGGGGCGTGGGTGAGGAATGTGTAATTGTCGGTCTCTCTTTTCATGCGTGCAAAAGTACTGCTTTTTTCCGACAAAGCCAAGGCTTGTGTGGTGCAATGTATCTAAATCTGTGTTAATTTTTCAGAACACATTTCAAACCTAAAATTTGCATATTTTGAAATATCTTTGTAACTTTGCGGCATGAAAGAAACAATGCTACAAGGCAATCAGATAGAAATAAGGAAGGTGAGCAGTAAGAAAGACTTGGATGCTTTTATCGGTTTTTACTGCGACCTGTATAAAGATAATGAGTATGCTGTTCCGTTCATCCGATTCGATGAAGAGAACACTTTGTCGAAGGAACGAAACTCTTCCTTCGAGTTCTGTGAGGCGGAGTATTACCTGGCCTTGAGAGGAGGAAAGGTGGTGGGACGAGTGGCTGCCATCATCAATCATCGCGCCAATGAGGAGTGGCAGAAGAAGCAGGTCCGCTTCGGATGGTTCGACTTCGTTGACGATCAGGATGTGTCGCGTGCCCTGTTGGAGACGGTGGAGCAGTATGGCCGTGCACATGGAATGACCGAAATGGTAGGACCACTTGGTTTTACCGATATGGATCGTGAGGGAATGCTTATCGAAGGCTTCGACCGTCTTGCCACAGCCTATGTTATCTACAACTATCCTTATTATCCTCAGCACATCGAGGCTTTGGGAGGATTCGAGAAAGATAACGACTGGATGGAATATCGCATCAAGGTGCCTGAGGTGACACCCGAGAAGTTTGCCAAGACAGCACAGATGATAGAACGCAGATACGACCTGCATCCTTACCGCTTCAGCCGAAGCCAGTTGGTGAAGAGAGGCATGGGACATCGCATCTTCGAGATACTGAACGAGACTTATGCCAACCTGTACGACTTCCAGCAGTTGTCTAAGAAGCAGATCAACCAGTTGATAGACCAGTACATCAAGATGGCTGATCTCGATCTGGTGGTTGGCGTGGTAGACCGAAGTGTGACTGCAGCTGATGGCGAGCAGGGTGTTTCACAGGAAGAGATAGATGAGCTGGGTGGAAAGTTGGTAGGCTTTGGCGTATCCTTCCCATCTTTTGCCAGAGCCTTGCAGAAGACACGCAACGGCAAGCTTCTGCCTTGGGGATGGTGGCATCTGCTGAAGGTGCTCAAGTGGCATAAGACAGACACTGTAGACCTGTTGCTCATCGGTGTGTTGCCTGCCTATCGTGCCAAGGGTGCCAATGCCATCATTTTTTCCCATCTCATAGAGCAGTATCATAAGTATGGTTTCAAGTGGGCAGAGGCAATGCCGCAGATGGAGTCGAACACGGGTGTAAGAAACCAGTGGCAATATCTGGAGAGCGAGCAGCATCGACGCCGTCGCTGTTTCAAAAAGGTGCTTGCCTGAACGGTGGCTTCTTCAACCCACGTGAGCTGTTAATGTACTTCTTGGCTATTCCTGCTTAGGAATCTTTTGAACACCACTCTTTCCATGAGCAGGATGCCAATGATAGCGGTCATGATGCCAAGCAGCACATCGATGATGTAGTGATGACCCGAGTAGACTGCTGTCCACCAAATGCCCATACAGATGATGGCGAAGGCTGCAGTGGTAAACCAGCGCTGGTGACTCTTGGCAGCATAGAAGGTGGTGATCAGCATATAGGCTGCATGCAGACTGGGTACGGCAGCAAAGACATTGGCATTGTGACAATAGATGGAGTGGAAGACAGGAATGCCCACCAACTCATCGAAATGTGTTAGACCCGCTACATTGCCCGGTGTTCCCAAGATAGGGGAGAAACCATACTCCATCACATACCAGGGTGGTGAGGCAGGATGAATGTAATAGCCCACAAAGCCTATGAGGTTGACCACAAGGAATGTCCATGAGAAACGCACAAACCAACGATATTCTTTCTTCAAGAACAGATAGAGCGCAAAGCCTACTGGAACAGGAACCCAGCAGAGGTAGAAAAATCCTGCCATAAGGTCGGGCAGGGCTGCATGGTGCACGCTGAAGTATTCGCCAGGAATCATCATCTGCGAATGGTCGGCAATGGTCTGAAGCTCTGTTGGAGTCTGTGCCGCTATGCCGAAAAGAGACTTCTCGGCCTCGTAAAGTCCACGTACATCGATGTCGCCTACCATATAATTAGGGTAGAAGCGCATGGAGTCGTATGTCACGGCAAAGATGAGCCATGGCAGGAAATAAAGTGCAAACTTGCGGGTCTTCTGCCAAGCCAAGAGCAGGGCGAAGACTGCGATGAGATACAAACTTGTCATTCTGCCTCCTTTTTATTCATCACGATGTAGCAATGTGCTATGCGCCAGAAAGCTGTGATGTTGGCGAGTACGGCTATGAGAATCATACCGCCGGCAAGCCACCATATATCTGCCATGCAACCAGTGAGCATGGCTGTGACAGCTGTCACTACCACTCGTTCGGGGCGTTGCATCAGTCCTACCTTGCACTCGATGTCCAGTCCCTCGGCTCGGGCACGTACGTAGCTTACCATTACTGAGCCTATCATGGCAGCAAAGGTGACGATGCCCATCCAGAAGCCTATCTCGTCTTGCATGCGCAAGAAGTAAAGGCAGATGCCGAAGAGGCTTACCAGTTCGCTATAGCGGTCGAGTGTTGAGTCCCATAATGCTCCGAAGAGGCTGCTTTTGCCACTCATTCGTGCCAGACGGCCGTCCATCATGTCGAAGAGTCCGGCTGCAAGGATGATGAGTCCTCCCCATCCCAAGAGTTCCAGGCTCTGTGTTAGAGCTGCCTCTACGAAGAAACCTGCTGCCACGATGTTGCCTATGAAACCGATGAAGGTAACAATGTTGGGGGTGATGTGTAAATGGATCATCGCCTTGATGATAGGGTTGATGATCACATAGATGACTTTCTGTAAGAAATCTCTGTAGTTCATATTTTCTGAATTGTTATTGATTCTGAATGTCTTTGTCAACTTCTTTGACTTCTGAACTTGTGAAAGCTCAATGTCTTAATTTTCTTCGGCAGACTTTTGCTTGGCGGGCTTGAATACAAACTTGCGCTGGGCAGGATAGTTGACCAACACGGCAACAAGGATGCTCACCACACTCTTGGGTATGAGATAGTGAATATCGAGGCGCTCGTGACTGTTGATAAACTCGGTAAGTGCGATGGTGCCTCCCGAATTGAGTAACCAACTGATGACCCATACGATGAAATATCGCCATGCCACGCTTCTTTTCCTGCGATTGGAATCGCCGAAAACGTAACGGTAGTTCAGACAACAGTTGGTCACGCCACCTGCCATCACGCCCAAGGCATTTGCCAGACCATAATAGATTCCTACGATGTCGGACAGCATGAATGCCAGACCGAAGTCTACCGCTGAGCCCATCGAAGCCGTAACCTCTGCCTTGCCGAAAGTATATAGTTCATGTTTTATCTTACCCATGCCAATGCTATTTTGATGATAACCATTGTGATTGCCGCATAGACACCTCCAAGGATGTCGTCGGCCATCACGTAGAAAGCACCTTTCATGCGGTCAAGGCGCTTGATGCCAAGAGGCTTTACCATATCATAGAAGCGGAAAAGTACCAATGCAATCACAGCCCACCAGAGTGAGTCGGCTTTGTGACCTGCCTCTTCGAAAGGAATGATGAGTGACAGTGGAATCCATACTCCCACAATCTCGTCGATGACCACGCGGCTTGGATCTTCGCCCCAGTAGGGTTGGAGCTGTGCGGTGGCCCATGTGCCCAATAGGGTGAATACCACGGTGAGCAGCAACATGGTGGTCTGCAATGTTGTTCCGTCCAGACCTGCACATAATGCTATCACGGCCCATATCAGTGTGCCCAATACTGAGCCGGCAGTTCCTGGACCCCAAGGCCAGAAACCGCTGCCTAAGCCTGTTCCTATAATCGTTGGCAGCAGGGGTGGACGTTTGTCTGTCAGGTTGCCTTTATCGTTCATGTCTTGTTTTCTTTTGCTATTTCTTTTAGTTTTTTCTCTTTTGCCCTTATACCTTATTATATATACTGAACTTCCCGTTCGCTTGCGCGCACCTTTTCTCGCCATGGCAGAATGAAAGCAAGCTTTCTCTGCTCATTTGGCTTAACGAAAACGTTCAGCTTGCAAAATTACGCCAAAAACCTCAAATAACCAAATAGTTTTTTCCAATATTCGACAAATATACCAAAAATAAGGTAAAAAACTAAATTATTTAAAAAGTTTTCCACTCTTTTCGGATAATATTTATAACTTTGCAGCCAAAATCAGATAAGGGGAGAGTGTGCCCCGATGAACACAGAAAGACTTGTAAAAAAGAGAAGAGTTATAAAAAAACAAAAAGGTATTTAGGACATGAAGATTAAACTCCGCATATATATGATGGTTGTGCTGCTTGTGGCTTTGACACAGCAGATGATGGCACAACAGAAGATATCTGGTCGCGTCATCGACGTTGACGGATTTGCTGTACCTTATGCCAGCGTGCAGTACCGAGGACACAAAATTGCCGTGTCGAGCGATGGCGAAGGCCGCTTCTCGATTGAGAAGCATGAAGGCTGGATGCTTACCGTGAGTGCCTTGAGTTACAAGACGCAGACGGTGAAGGTGGATGCCAACACCAACTTCCTTGAGATAAAGCTGAAGGATGACAGCCGTAGGCTAAGCGAGGTGGTGGTGAAGTCGAAGCGCGGTAAGTACAAACGCAAGGACAATCCTGCTGTGGAGCTGATGCGCCGCGTTATCGCCGCCAAAAAGAAAACCGATCTGGCCAACCATCCATACTATCAGTATGACAAATATCAGAAAATAACACTTGCCCTGAACGACCTGTCGAAAGAACAACTTGAAGGCAAGTTCTTCAGTAAGCGACAGTATCTGCTCGACCAGGTGGAGAAATCGCCCTATAATGGTAAACTCACTCTCCCAGTGAGTGTCGACGAGACGGTATCGCAGCATATCTATCGCAAAGATCCCAAGAGCGAGAAAGATATCATCAAGGGACAGCAGACCAATGGTATTGGTCAGGTGATACAGACGGGTGAGATCCTGAGTACCACGATGAAGGATGTCTTTACCGATGTGGATATCTACGATGACTATGTGCGCCTGTTGCAGTATCCTTTCCCTTCGCCTATCGGCAGAACGGCTATTTCCTTTTACCATTATTATATAGAGGACACGGTCTATGTGGAGCGCGACCTCTGCTATCATCTGCAGTTTATTCCTGCCAACTCGCAGGACTTCGGTTTCCGTGGCGAGCTGTATGTGACAGCCGACAGTACGCTGCATGTCAAGAAATGCAATCTCTATATGCCTCACAACAGCGACGTGAACTGGGTGAAGGATATGAAGATAGAGCAGGAGTTCACTCGTTTGGATAATGGCGAATGGGTGCTTTCCAAGGATGATATGGTGGCGGAAATACATACCAACAAGGTGCTGCAAGACTTGCTTGTGGTGCGTAACACCCGACTTACCGACTATTCCTTCGACGAACTGCCCAAGGTCCTCTTCAAGGGCAAGGCTAAAGTGCGGCATGACATAGATGCCATGAACCGCGATGAGGCTTACTGGAACAAGTACCGGCAGGTGGACCTGACCAAGAGTGAGTCGTCGATGGACAGTTTCATACACCGCATGGAGAATTCCAAAGGTTTCAAGTGGATCATTTTGGGTGTAAAGGCTCTCATGGAGAACTATGTGGAGATAGGAAGTGGTCCGGGCGGAAAGAAAAGCAAGTTTGACCTCGGTCCTGTCAACACCTATCTGTCGAAAAACTATGTAGACGGCATACGTCTTCGTCTGGCTGGTCGTACCATGGCTGCGCTCAATCCGCATTTCTTCTGGAACGGCTATGCTGCCTATGGTACGAAGAGCAACGACTGGTACACAGGACATGTGTTCACCTACTCGCTCAACAAGAAGAAAAACAGTCCCTTCGAGTTTCCGATGCGGAATATAACCTTCGAGGTGTCCCGCGACATCATGTCGCCTTCCGATGACAACCTGGAGCACAACAAGGACAATATCTTCATGACCTTCCGTGCGGCTACACAGGACGAGATGTTCCTCTATCATCGACAGCGGCTCGCCTTTACTTACGAGACCGATTGGGGACTGCGTTTTAATACCGGTATACGCTGGCAGAGCAACCGTACGGCTGGCAATCTGCACTATTTCACATTGGATGGAAACGAGGTGAAGAAGATTAGGATGACCGACATCAATGTGGGTGTCAATTACAATCCTGGCGTTACCTATGTCAACACCAAGCAGCAGCGACTGCCTATCAATCTCGACAGTCCTGAGATTGGCATTTCGCATACCATGGGCTTCAAGGGCTTTATGGGTGGACAGTATCACAGCAACATCACGAAAGTAAGTATCTATAAGCGTCAGTGGCTTGGCAGTTTCGGTTATCTCGACTTCCATGCCGTGGGACAGGCTCAGTGGAACAAGGTGCCTTTCCCGATGCTCATCCTGCCTCCTGTCAACCTCTCTTACTTCGAGTCTGAGGCGAGTGTGAGTCTGATGAGAGACTGGGAGTTCCTCAACGACCGTCAGGTATTTGCCTCTCTGTCATGGGATATGAACGGCAAGTTGCTCAACCGCATTCCGCTCATCAAGAAGCTGAAGTGGCGTGAATATTTCGCTGTGAAAGGCGTATGGGGAAACCTCACAGACAAGAACAATCCTTATTTGGAGAAGAACCAGGGAGACACGGAACTGTTTAAGTTCCCAAGCAAATCGCACGTGATGAACAATACACCCTACTGGGAGTGTGTGGCTGGTGTGCACAACATCTTCAAGTTCTTTGCTGTAGAGTATGTGCGCCGACTCACCTATCTGAATAATGAGAACATCAGCAAGTGGGGCATACGCTTCGGATTCTCAATGACATTCTAAAAGGAGGAATGTGAGAAAATATAGGCTGTAAATATCAACATAAAAACAAGCATGCGATGAGAATATTATTGGCAGACAGACAGGACATTACCCGTATGGGACTGGTTCACATCATTCAGCAGATGAATGTTGGCGATAAGGAGCAAGCGCCTGGGATAGAGTGGAAATACGTAGAGGATAAGGCAGAATTGATGCTTGCCCTGAAGGATGACGATGATGCGGTGGTAGTGCTTGACTATACGCTCTTCGATATCAACGATGCCGACGAGCTGCTTATCCTGCACCAACGATTCATCCACACCCGATGGCTGCTCTTCAGCGAAGACCTGAGTGTGGACTTTGTACGTGTGCTCATAGCAAGCAGTACGCAGTTCAGTATCTTGACCAAAGATAGTCAGCTGTCGGAAATCAAGGCTGCCATCCAGTATTGTGTGCAGGGCAATCGCTTTATCTGCCAGCATATGACCGAGGTTCTTCTTGCCCCGCCACCTGCCAAGGCTGAGGAAAGAGTAAAGCTCACCAAGACAGAGACGGAGATTCTTATAGACATAGCTCTCGGTATGACGACCAAGGAAATAGCCGAAAAACGTTTCTCCAGTTTTCATACAGTCAACACTCATCGCAAGAACATCTTCAGAAAGCTCGATGTCAACAATGCTCATGAAGCGACCAAATATGCCTTGAGAGCAGGACTCATCGACTCGGCAGAATATTATATTTAACTCTGCAAGAGGGTGTGTCATAAGCTTCTTAGGATATAGATAAGGCACGGATTACACGGATTACACGGATTTATAGTGCTAATATAAGTAAAGCGATTATCATCTCTCTTAAAAAAATCCGTGTAATCCGTGTAATCCGTGCCTTAAAACTGTAAAGGACTGACTTTATGACACACCCTCTTTTTTATACAGAACTTCTTTAACTTCCCCATTTGCGAAAGTTGAATTAAGTTATAAAATTGTTTTAGTTAGTTATGGATTTGTTCTGTTTCTTGTAGAAAAATCTATATTCCGTGATACGGAATGTACGTTCCGAACTACGGAATATACATTCCGTATCACGGAATATAGATTTTTGCAGCTTAAAGCGAACATTTCTATAGTATAAGCAAAAGATTTCTGTGGTATAAACGAAAGATTTCTGTGGTATTAAGCAATCAATTCTTGGGAATTTAGGGTTGATAGCGCAAGTACAGTATTGAACTTCCACAGCCTGAGAAAGTTGAATGATATATTGGTGCGACAGGCGCAGCGCCTTTAAGTAAGCACACAAAAAAAGCTTAGAAATGTCTCACGACATGACTAAGCTCCAATTTTCTAACTAACTTATTATCAACTATTCATTACTTTTCTGAGTGCAAAATTACAAGAAAAAATGAAACCTTAATACGTTTTTCTAAAAAAAATGCACGTAAACGTTTTCGATTCACGAAAAAATGATGTATCTTTGCAGAAGATTGGCGGCACTCGGCAATTTGAAAGCAAGTTTTCATTGCGCTCGCTTGCACAATCTTTGCAGAAGATTGGCGGCACTCGGCAATTTGAAACCAAGTTTTCATTGCGCTCGTTTGCACAATCTTTGCAAAAGATTGGCGGCACTCGGCAATTTGAAAGCAAACTTTCATTGCGCTTGCTAGCTTTATCTCTGTACAAAAAAGGCAGAAAGATGACTTGTTGAATTTAATATATAACACAAAACTTATTTATTATATATGAAGCCACGCAGAACATCACTCAAAGACCTCGCCGACCAGTTGGGCGTGAGCATAGCTACCGTATCGAGAGCATTGCGAAACAGCCATGAGGTAGGAGAGGAGATGACACGAAAAGTAAAAGAACTTGCCAAGCAGTTGAACTATCGTCCTAATCCCTTTGCGCAAAGCCTTCGCAAGGAATCGCCAAGGGTCATTGGAGTTATCGTTCCCAACTTGGTAACCCATTACTATGCAGCTGTGCTCGATGGTATAGAAGATTATGCCTCCAAACAGGGCTACTCTGTTATCAGCGCCAACAGTCACGAGGACCATACCCGCGAAGAGCTTGCTCTCGACAACTTCCTCAATATGCACGTGGAAGGCATCATCGCCTGTCTGGCACAGGATACTGTGGATTATTCCCATTTCGAACAGCTCCATGATATGAGCATTCCGCTCGTATTCTTCGCCCGTTGCTGCCTCGAAGACAAATTCTCGCAGGTGGTGGCCAATGGAGATGTTGCTGCACAGGAAGCTACTCAGCACATGATAGAGACGGGCTCCAAGAGAATTGCTTTCATCGGAGGACCCAACAATCTGGATATGGTACGCCGACGCAAACACGGTTATCTCGAGGCTTTGCGTGAAAACCGTATCACGATAGACCGAGACCTTGTGGTGTGCGACAAGATAGACTTCGAGGTGGCTCGCAACAATACCCTCCGACTGCTTGAGGGCCCCAATCCGCCAGATGCCATTCTTGCCTTTAATGACATCATCACCTATGCAGCCTTTGATGCCATCAAAGCCAAGGGACTTCGCATACCCGAAGATGTGGCCATCATCGGATTCACTGATGGCGATGCTGCTGCCTTTGTTACTCCTCGCCTCACTGCCATTATGGACAAGGCGCACGAGCAGGGGGCAAAAGCCTGCGAACTGCTCATGAGAAGCATCAATGGTGACAATAAGATATATAAAGAGGTGGTTCCGATGATTCTCAAGATACGCGAAAGTTCCGAGAAACAATAGACCACTATCTACCTAATAAACCTAAAGAAACGACAACAAAGACCTGATGCTCATGATGCATAAAACTACATTCAAGACACTACTACGAGTATTTTACATTCTGGCCCTCTGTCTGATTACCACCTTGACAGCAAGGGCCTCGAATGAGGATATTGAGTTCAACCGTCTCACCAACCGGGACGGACTGAGCAACAGTCATATCAATGCCATCCTCAAGGACAACAAGGGATATGTGTGGTTTGGAACACAGGCCGGACTTGCCCGCTATGACGGATTCCGTGTCAAGATGTTCCTGAACAATAATGTCAGTACTGCCTCCCTTCCCAATAACTCGGTGGACGAAATCCAGCAGGATATTAAGGGTAACTTGTGGATTCATACTGATATGGGTTATTGTATCTACCAGTATGAAAAGGAGCAGTTTGACCGTAAACCGGAGAACTGGCTCGAAAAGCAACTCGGCATCTCGGGTGGCATAGACAAGGTTTTCATCGACAAGCAAAAGAACCTGTGGATAACCATCTATGGCAAGGGATGCTATTTTGTCGACGCCAAGACCTTGAAACCCTATCTTTTCCCTTACCCCAAGAAAGGTCAGTCGGCCAGCGCCAATACCCTCGAAACCGACTGGATAACCGATTTCGCCGATCACCATGGAACAGTCATCATCTCTTACGGCAATGGAACCATCAGTCGTGTAGACGGCAAGCGCCATCGCATACTTTGGACCAACAATGCCCTGACTTCCTATAAGAAGAACAGGGAGGATGGTCTGTACACTTTCGTCGACAGCCGCAACAACTATTGGGTGCTGATGGAAGGAAAGACATATGTCTATTCGGTGAATCTGAAGAAATGGATTTGCGGAGTGGGTGAGTTCCTTAAGACGCAGGGTATTTCAGGCACTGTGCCTCCCTCGTTCCTGATACGTGACATGGCAAGCACATCCGATGGCAGACTGTGGATGGCTACCGACCATGACGGACTGGTAGTTGTAGACTATCGTCGTAAAATCTGTAGACAGTATCTCAAGGATGACTACAAGCAGAACTCGCTGCCCGACAATTCGCTGCAACGTATCTTTATCGACAAGGACGATGCCGTGTGGTTGGGTTCTTATAAGAATGGTGTGGCTTATTTCTCACCATCGTTTTCCCGATTCACCACCATTCCTTTAGGTGATGTGTGCACCATCACGCAGGATGCCAAGGGCAATCTGTGGTGTGGAACCAATGATGCCGGTATCTTGAGCTACAATCCCGTGACGGGTCAGACAGTACGTTATCCAGGAAGTACGACCGGGCTGAAGTCGGAAATCGTGGTGAGCAGTGTCACCATGAGTGATGGCACCATGTACTTCGGCACCTTCAACGGAGGTATGGTAAGATATCGTGACGGTCAGTGGAAAGCTTATCAGGTGGGCACCAGCGACCTGGTCAACAACAGTGTGTGGTGCATGGCAGAGGATGCTCAGCACCGACTGATGATAGGAACCCTGGGAGGTGGCTTCCAGGTGATGGATACGAAGACCGACCGAATGACGACCTATGATGTTGGCAACAGCAAGTTGCCATCCAACTATATCGGCTCCTTCTTCAGAATGAAGGGCGATGATGTGCTCGTCGGCCATTCTCAGAATCTCACCGTCTTCAACACCCGTACTCATGCCATGCGTAATATAAAAGGTACGCGCGCGGGAGCACTCTTCCCCAGTCCTTCTACCAATTATGCCATGATGGACAGCCGTGGCATTATCTGGATGGCTTCGCCGGCAGGCATCATCATGTATGATACGGTGAACGACCAACTGTTTTCCATTAATGAGATGAACGGCACGCAGGGCTCGGTGGGCTGTTCGATAGAAGAGGACAAGAACCATGCCATCTGGCTCGTTTCCGAGTTTATGATTACCCGCGTCAGATTATCCAAGGGCGAGAAAGGCCGTTGGAACTTGAGTCTGTCCAGCTATAATTCTCTCGATGGTTTGCAGGACGGACAGTTCAACTATCGTTCCTCTACCATTCTGGCTGATGGCTCCATTGCCGTAGGCGGACAGGATGGTGTCAATATCATTCCGGTGCAGGCAGGAAGCAAGGCCAGGAAGAGTGCAAACGTGCTCTTCAGCGGATTGGTGCTCTTCGACCATCCTCTTATGGCAGGCGAGGAGTACGAAGGACGTGTCGTCTTGGAGAAGTCACTCGACTTCTGTCGTGAGCTCGACCTCAACAGCAAGGACAATGCCTTCACCATTCAACTGGCTTCCAGCGAGGTGGCAGTTCCTTCCCGAAGCCGTTTTCTCTATCGTATGGCAGGTGTTTCCGACAAATGGATTCTTACACCCGAGGGACGTCCGTCGGTAACCTTTACCAATCTCTCGCCAGGCAGCTATACGCTTCAGGTAAAAGTGGTCAATGCTGATGGTTCTGAGAGCGATGAGATCAGCGAGTTGAAGATACATGTGCATCCGCCGTTCTATCTTTCCAATGTTGCTATCTTCATCTATGTGTTCATTATCGTGGCGCTCTTCTTCTCTTATCGCAAGCGTATGATCAACAAGCAGCGTGCCAAGTATGAACGCCAGAAAATGGAGGAGGATATTCGCAAGACAGAGGAGTTGAACGAACTGAAACTCAACTTCTTCACCAATGTAAGTCATGAGCTTCGCACACCGCTTACCCTTGTCATCTCGCCGCTCAATGCGCTTATCAAGAATGAGGGTGATGAGGGAAAACGTCATAAGCTGGAACTGATTCACCGCAATGCCATGCGCCTGCTTGGTCTGGTCAATCAGATTCTCGATTTCCGCAAGATGGAACAGAAGAGAGGCAAGTTGTTGTTGGCAAGGGTGGACATCGTGTCTTTCGTACAGAATATCTGTCACACCTTCCAGCAGTTGGTCAACAACAATACTCAGTTGGAGTTCCACTCTTCTGTGCCTAAGTTGATGATGGACTTTGATGTCGACAAGGTGGGAAAAATCATGAACAACTTGTTGAGCAATGCCTATAAGTTTACTCCCGATGGCGGACGTATATCGGTGGGGCTCACCATCCGTTCGAAGGAAGACGACAAGACGCTTGCCGAAGATATGCTGCGGTTGACAGTGGCAGATACCGGCAGAGGGCTCAGCGATGCTGATAAGAAACAGGTGTTCGAAAGATTCTATCAGGTGAATGGTACCGAGATGCAGCCTTATGGTGGCAGCGGTATTGGTCTTAATCTCGTGATGCAGTTTGCCAAGTTGCATGGTGGCGAGGTGCATGTGGAGGACAATCCTGGTGGCGGTGCTGTGTTTGTGGTTGACATTCCTATCCGTCATGGAGAGGAGTCGGCCCAGGCAGAGCCTCAGGTTTCTGTCAGTGGTCAGCCGGAAGTCAATGCGTCATCTGCTGTCAACAGTCAACCTGCAGTCGAAAGTCTTTCTTCCAGTTCTAAGAAAGCCGCCGCCCAGGCTGCAGACAGTGGAAAGGCTCACGCATCAGAAAATCAGCAGCAGGACAAACCTTTGATTATGCTGGTTGATGACAGCGACGATTTCCGTGAGTTTATGCACGAAATGCTGTCGGATACCTATCGGGTAGAAGAGGCTGTCAATGGTCGGGATGCCTGGGACAAGATGATGAAGCATACTCCAGATGTGATTCTCAGCGACGTGATGATGCCTGTGATGGATGGTAATGAACTGTGCCGTCTTGTCAAGAACGATGCACGTCTTCGCTCAGTTCCGTTTGTCATGCTGACGGCCCGACTGGCAGACGAGCATCGCAAGGAGGGATATGAGAGTGGTGCTGATGCCTATATCACCAAGCCATTTGATGTCGACCTGCTTAAGTTGCGCATCGCCAACTTCCTCAAGTGGGCACATTCTGCCAGCGAGGTGGCTGCTTCTGCAGATCCTTCTGAGTTAACACCACAAGTAGAGGAACCCGCAGAGGAAGAACAGAATGAAGAGTTCAAGATGTCGGAAGTGGATAGGAAATTCATGGATTCGGTAGACCTCTATATTCATGACAATATGGGCGATCCTGATACTTCTGTCGAGTCGATGAGTGCCCATCTGCTTATCTCGCGCGTACAATTATATAAACGTGTGCTTGCCCTTACCGGCACCACACCTTCTGAATATATGCGTGCCAAGCGTATCAAGCGTGCTGAGGAGTTGATGCACGAGGGTGAGTATAATGTCAGCGAAATAGCATACAGGGTGGGATTCAACAATCCACGCTATTTCTCCAAGTATTTCATGGAGACCTATGGCATGACACCTTCTCAATACAAGAAGAAATTAGCTGAATAGCTGAGGCTTGGATATAGTTCTTTTTTATGTGCCAGAAGTTGTTTCTTAACTTCTGGCACATATTTTTATAGCGGTGTTTAACATTTTATACATTCATTGTAAACAAATGAGTAGTATTCATTAGCTTTAATATGATTAACTTTGCAGCAAAAATTAATCTGTTAAGCATGAGACTAACTAAATCTATTTTTATTTCAGCAGTGTTGCTTATGGGAGCCACAGCGGCTTCGGCAGCAGGATTCGTTAAGAATGGTAATTTCATTACTGTTCAGTTGAAACAGCATCAGAACTTCGGACCTAACCAAGTTCGTCTGCAGGTGGTCAATGATAAGATTATCCGTGTGCAGGCTACAGCAGAACAGTCTTTCCGCAACAAGACAAGTCTGATTGTTGTACCTCAGAAAGGTCAGTCTTCCTTCAAGGTGGAAGAGCAGGGCGACAACCTTGTTGTCACTACGTCAGCCATGCGTGCTGTGCTCAATGAGTCAACAGGACGTATCTGTTTCTATGACCTCAACGACCATGTTTTACTCAGCGAGGTAGCTCAGGGTGGAAAGACCTTCAAGCCTTTTACGGTGCCTGATCGTGAGATAGGTGTAGACCTGGCAAAGGTGCCCGAGGCGCAGAAGCATGGATGGTCATGGCGTGCTCTCTTCGACAGTCCTGACAATGAGGCTTTCTATGGACTCGGTCAGCACCAGAGTGAGGAACTCAATATGAAGGGAAAGAACGAAGACCTCTTCCAGTATAACACGAAGGTGAGTGTGCCCTTTGTTGTTTCCAACAAGAACTATGGTATTCTCTGGGATTCTTATTCTTATTGCCGTTGGGGCAATCCGGATGATTATCTGCAGTTGAACCGTGCCTTCCGCCTTTTCGACAAGGACGGCAAGGAAGGCCAGCTCACAGGAACTTATGTCGACAAGAATGGCAAGAAGATCGTACGTGGAGAGGACAGCATCTATTTCGAGTATGCCATGCCCGAAACTTCCGAGTTGTGCAACAAGACCGACAAGGGTGGCATCCAGAATCTGCCCAAGGGCTTTGCACTCAATGGCTCCAAGGTTGTCTATGAGGGATATGTGGAGGCTCCGGAGAACAGCTTCTACCAGTTTATCCTTTATTATGCAGGTTATATGAAGGTCTACATCGATGGCAAGTTGGTGGTTCCTGAGCGCTGGCGTACAGCATGGAATCCTAATTCCTTCAAGTTTGAGACTCCTATAGCCAAGGGTGTCAAGACTCCTATCCGCATCGAGTGGCAGCCTGATGGCGACGTGTCTTATTGTGGATTGCGTGTGGCAGCACCTCGTTCTGAGGCTGAAAAGAATCAGTTGAGCATCTGGAGCGAGATGTCTCCCGATATGGATTATTATTTCGTGGCAGGTAAGAACCTCGACGAGGTCATCAGCGGTTATCGTACTCTTACAGGCAAGGCTCCTGTTTATCCCAAGTGGGTGCTGGGCTTCTGGCAGAGCCGTGAGCGCTATCAGAGCAGCGAGGATATTGAGAGTACCATGAAGAAGTTCCGCGACCTGCATATCCCTGTCGACAATATCGTGCAGGACTGGAACTACTGGAAACTCGACTCATGGGGAAGCCACGAGTTTGAGAGCTCTCGTTACCCCAATCCACAGGCCATGCTCGACAGCGTACACGCCATGAACGGAAGATTCATGATTTCTGTATGGCCCAAGTTCTATGACACTGTAAAGAACTATAAGGAACTCGATGGCAAGGGATGGATGTATCATCAGGCCATACAGGATGACATTCACGACTGGCTCGGATTCCGTGGCTCTTTCTATGATGCTTACGATGCTGGAGCCCGCAAGATGTTCTGGCGACAGATGGATGAGAATCTCTATTCTAAGTATAAGTTTGGTGTGGATGCCTGGTGGATGGATGCCTCGGAGCCTAATGTGCGCGACTGCACACCTATGTGGTATCGCAAGGCCCTCTCTGGTCCTACAGCTCTCGGAACCTCTACCGAATATTTCAACGCTTACAGCATCGTCAATGCTGACGCCATCTATAACGGACAGCGCAGCGTGAACCCTAATCAGCGTGTCTTCCTGCTTACCCGTTCGGGTTTTGCTGGCGAGCAGCGTTACAGTACAGCCACTTGGTCGGGTGATATTGCTACCCGTTGGGAGGATATGCGTGCCCAGATGACTGCTGGCTTGAACTACTCTATGGCAGGTCTGCCTTTCTGGGGAATGGATCAGGGCGGTTTCTGTGTGGAGAACCGTTATGTGGCAGCACAGCAGGAGTTTGACAAGACTGGTAAGGAGAATGCCGACCTGACAGAATGGCGTGAGCTGCAGGCTCGCTGGAATCAGTTCGGTTGCTTCGTTCCTCTCTATCGTGCCCATGGTCAGTGGCCAACTCGTGAGGTCTGGAATATCGCTCCTGCCGAGCATAAAGCTTACAAGACCATCGTGGCTTACGACAAACTGCGTTATCGTCTGATGCCTTATCTCTACAGCATGGCTGGTATGGTTCATCTCAAGGACTACACCATGATGCGTGGACTGGTGATGGACTTCAATGGTGATGACAATGTGCTCGATATCAAAGACCAGTGGATGTTTGGTCCAGCCCTTATGGCTTGTCCTGTAGGTGAATATCAGAAGTACTCTCGCAACGTGTACCTGCCTAAGCAGAAGGGATGGTACGATTTCTATACCGGCAAGCACTATGCTGGCGGACAGACTATCGTAGCCGATGCGCCTTATGAGAAGATACCTGTCTTCCTGCCAGAAGGAGCCATCCTCCCTGTCGGTCCTGAGATGGAGTGGTGCGACCAGAAGAAGGCTGAACTTATCGACCTCTATGTTTATGCAGGCAAGGATGGCGAGTTTACCATCTATGAGGATGAAGGTACCAACTATAACTACGAGAAAGGTAAGTATGCTACCATCGACATCAAGTACAATGATGCTCAGAAGACCCTTACTTTCGGAGCACGCAAGGGTAGCTTTGATGGCATGTTGCTGAAACGCCGTTTCAATGTAGTGCTTGTCGGAACAACCCGCGAACAGGGCGTCAGCCTCGCCAAGGCTCCTAAGGGCAAGATGGTGAAGTATGCAGGCAAGTCTGTTACTGTAAAATTGAAGTAATATGAAGAAGATATTTGCTTTAGCAATTCTACTATTGGGCGCTCAGTCTTTGAGCGCCCGTGATCGCCAGTCTTTTGATAAAGACTGGCTTTTCATTTTAGCCGATAGTGCCGGTATGCAGAAATCAGAATATGCTGATGGGTATTGGAGAAGTTTGAACCTCCCTCACGATTGGGCGATAGAGGGTGATTTCGCCCCGTCGAATCCCTCAGGAGCCAGCGGTGGTGCTCTTCCCGGTGGCATCGGCTGGTATCGTAAGCATTTTTCCGTGAATCCGAAAGAGAAATACGACCGCTTTACCATCACCTTCGATGGCGTGTATATGAACTCTTCGGTCTATATCAACGGTCACAAACTCGGTACGCGTCCTTATGGATATAGTACCTTTGAGTATGACCTTACACCTTATATTAATAGGAAGGGTGATAATGTCATCGCCGTGAAGGTGGATAATAGCGACCAGCCCAACAGCCGCTGGTATTCGGGTTGTGGTATCTATCGCCATGTTTGGCTCACCAAGACCATGAAAAAGGCATACATCCCTCAGTGGGGACAGTATGTATCTACCACGCCGCAGGGTGATGTCAAGGTGAAGGTGGATTTCCTTGCCCAGGGTAGCAAGATGAAACTTTCCATCCGCAACACGATTTATGATGTGGCAGGTAAGGTGGTGGCAAAGAGTCAGGGCAACAAGGTGCAGCAGCTCAAGGTAAAGAATCCGCAGCTTTGGGACATCGCAAAAGGCTATCTCTATACCGTGAAGAGCGAACTGGTGGTGAACGGAAAAGTGGTGGATACCGCAACCACCACCACTGGTTTCAGGGAAGTGAAGTTTGATGCCCAGAAGGGTTTCTTCCTTAATGGCAGAAACATCAAGATCAATGGTGTCTGCGAGCACCATGACTTCGGCTGTCTGGGTGCGGTGGTGAATGAAGATGCGATGCATCGCAAACTCACCATCCTTCGTGATATGGGTGTGAATGCCATCCGAAGCAGTCATAATCCTCCTGCTCCTGAACTGTTGAATATGTGCGATTCGATGGGATTTCTCGTGATGGACGAGAGTTTTGATATGTGGCGCCGCAAGAAATCGAATGGCGACTATGCTCGCTTCTTCGACGAATGGCACAAGCGCGATCTCTCTGATCTGATAAAACGCGACCGCAACCATCCGAGCATCATCATGTGGAGCATCGGCAATGAGGTACTCGAGCAATGGTCGGATGCTGCTGCCGATACTCTTTCACTGGAGCAGGCCAACCTGATACTGAACGCAGGTCACGATGCTTCAACTTTGGCGCATAGCGATGAACTGAGTGTGAACTCGCTCCTGACGCAGCATCTTGCCGAATTGGTAAAGGAGAACGACCCTTGGGGCACGCGGCCCATCACGGCAGGATGCAATGAGCCAGACCCAAAGAACCATCTCTTCAAGAGCGGAGCCATCGATGTGATAGGTTTCAACTACCATCATCAGTGGGTCAAGGATGTGCCTCAGAACTTCCCCGACAAGCCTTTTATCTTCTCAGAGAGTGTGTCGGCACTGCAGACCCGCGGCTATTACAAGATGCCAAGCGACAGTATCTTCACGGCTCCCAAGGAGTGGTGGCTGCCTTACACCGATCCGTCGTTCATGTGTTCGGCTTACGATAATATGCATGCTTCCTGGAGCAGTACGCACGAGGAGACATGGGATGTGGTCAAGCACAACGACTTTGTGGGCGGTCAGTTCATCTGGACTGGCTTCGACTATATCGGTGAGCCAACTCCTTACGCTTATCCAGCCCGCAGCAGTTACTTTGGTGTGGTAGACCTTGCGGGTTTACCCAAGGACAGCTATTATATGTACCAGAGCGAGTGGACTGACAAGGAGGTGTTGCATCTCTTCCCTCACTGGAACTGGATTCCGGGGCAGACCATTGATATGTGGTGCTACTACAATCATGCCGACGAGGTGGAGCTGTTTGTCAATGGTAAGAGTCAGGGCATCCGCAAGAAGAAGGAATATGTTCCTGCTTCGCAAGAGGCAGTGAATGTCGGTGAGGCCTACGATATGTCAACCGAGTATCACGTTTGTTGGCGTGTGACATTCGAGCCGGGTGAGGTGAAGGTCATCGCTCGCAAGGATGGCAAGCAAGTGGGAGAGCAGACCATCAAGACCGCTGGTGCTCCCGACCATATCGTCTTGAAGAAGACCTATCAGGGCAATCTTGCTTACGGCGTTGGAACTCCTACTACCTTTGTCGAGGTGGATGTTGTGGATAAGGATGGCAATCTCTGTCCGAATGCCGAGAACCAAGTCTTCTTCTCCCTGCAGAAAGCATTGAAGTGCAAGGTAGGAGAGCAGATGCCTGAAATTCTCGGTGTCGATAATGGCAGCCAGACTTCTCTGGAGCGTTTCAAGGCTGATAACCGCAAGGCTTTCTTCGGCAAATGCCTCGTGGTCTTGAAAGGCAAGGGCACCTTGACCGCTAAGGCTGTCGATTTGAAAGAGGCGAAGCTGGAGTTCTAAAGAGAAATCATATAAGGCTAATGTCTTGCAAGATATGGCTAACAGATGTAATTAATATGGGGATGCAACTCGTTTGCGGAACCTTATTATAAAAGAAACGGACGCGAGTGAGTAATGATCTCATCAGCGTCCGTTTCTTTTATCTTTTGATGTGTCAATTGTTTCTTGTCATTGGTAATAAAAATATCTTGATTTCCTTTAAATATTACCAGTTCTCTGAGTCCCATGGGTCGTAGCTGCCCATGTTGTCCTTACCCTTGTCGGGTTTGATAGGTCCCCAGTGTGGATTTTCAGGGTCGTCCACATCCGCCTCATCTACTTTCCATATCTGCGTTGGTGAGCCAGCGCAGATATGGCATGTATCTACTATCACCACAGCGGTTTCAGGCTTCATATATATATCTTTCATCTTTTACACGTTTTATTGAGTATTATAGTTTTCTGTTGTCTTGCGATGGTTTTACTTCACAGCGACCTTCTTGCCATTGACCAAATAGATGCCGCTCGGCAATCCGGCTAACTTACTGCAGTCGCTTCCGATGAACTGACCTTGCAGGGTGTAGATGCCACGGGCGAATCGACCATTTCCGCTAGCGTTGTCTCCGAAGCCATCATCACCATAGATGATGGAGTCGATGCCTGTGGTTTCACCCCAAGATACACATACACCATCGATGAATGTCTTGGCAGCTGCGGTATTGCCAGTGGTAGGGCGGAACCAAATGCTGAAACCTCTCAGTCCACGAGGACGATTTGTAGAATAGTACATGTTGCCTTGGTCGAAGAAGTAGCATCCCTTCAAGTCGTCACGACCATCGATGAAGTCGGATTTGTTGTTGAGCACCCATTTGCCAAAATCCTCGTTCGTCTCTTCTGTTATTTGGTAGCTACCAGCAGTGGAAGTACCCTCTGCAGTAGGGGCGAAGGTTCTGGCGAACGTGCCGTAGGCTGTCATCTTGTTGTTGCTGCTGACGATAGGACTGCCTGTTGCTGCATCCACCACAGTGTTACTATTCGTTGTCCAAGCAGTCGTGTTCATGTTCGTGAGGTCGTTTATGTTGACAGTACTACCAGTCGAACTCTTGATGGCGAGCGATACGTTCGGGATGTCGATGTGATTCTTCTTGACCGTAATGTGAACATCCTTGGCATTCATATTGCTTCCCGTCTTTGTCAGCAGTGCTGTGTAGGCAGGGGTTTGCTCCAACTCCAGGTGCTTGGTAGGGAAGATGATGTATGGGATGTAGGCGTGCATCACCACAGCATCGTTGTCTTGGTCTGTCACGTTGATGCTCTTGAATTGTATCTCGGTGTCTGTCACCTGATGCAACTCTGCCAAGCGCACATTAGGTCCGAAAGCCTGGGTGAGTTGGTCGCGAGTCAAATCGACTGGCAGAATGAAACCATGCCACTTATCCTTTTTGAATGTCTTGTTGAGATGGAGAGTCACGTGCTGGTAGGTGTTGGAACAACCATTCTCAGCCTCATTGTTCAGGTAGGTGAGCTCATCTCTGTCTTCGTCCAGTATCAAGTCGCCATCCGTGGTCTTGCTGGCATATAGCAATCGGAAGTCATCGAACACTGTCCATTCGTTGTCTTCATAGTTTCCTGTGCCAGTCTCCTTTTCGTTATGGTCGCCCACCTCGATGCCGAAGCGGATGGTTCCGCCATTCTCTGGCACTTGTACCAGCACACTGCTGATATACTTGTGGTTGCCATAGAATTCCTTGGCGGCATAGTCCATGTTCTGTTCGCTGATGTGGAGAGCAGTCTTCTCATCGTTCGACATATAGTTGGTCTGTCCGAGTATGGTCATGTGGAGGGAGTTCGGCTTATTCTTCATGGTTACCTTTCCATCGCTCCCCGTAGTTTCTTCTAGGACGACGGCGAAGAGCTTAGCCTTGGTCGTGGTGGAGAATCCCTTGCACTCGATGACGTATGCACCACCATGGGTTACGGTGATGTCTTGGTAGATGGCACCATGGGCTTTCTTGATGTCGGCGGCATAGTACTTGCCGCAATGACGCTCGTAGTCTTTGGCTTCAGTGAAGGTTCTTGCATCCGTGCCATTAGGGAATGTATAGCTGGAGATATAGTTCTTGGACGTGGTGCTGAAGTCATCTTCGTAGTCACTGTTGATATTGCCATCTTCATCGGGCAACTTGTAGTAATGCTCCAGTCCGAAGCGGAGATTGCCTTCGCCACCGTATTTGACCGTCTTCCAATTGCTCAAGGCGCCATTCTCACGTGAGAATCCAGGGCATTGCAAGCGGAAGGTCAGGTCCAGTGACTTGGTCAATGTCTGAGACTGATTTTCTTGCAGTTCAAATATCTGTTTGTAGGTGATAATCTTCCACTCATCGCTGCCGTCCGACTTGGCAGTTTTGTAGTCGTTACTCGTTTCTGCTGCGGCACCGCAGTTCTTATCTACGTCACCTTGTGCGGCGTAGGCAATGAGATAGTATTTGGTTTGGGTATTGAATGAAGAACCACTATATAAATAGGTGTAGAGTTTGTAGATGTTTTTCTTGCCGAATACGGCTTTCAAAGCCCAACCTCTCTTGACAATCGTGCTGCCTGATAGATAGCTTCTATCTACATACACTCCATTGTCGAATTCCTTGTCTGAGGTTTGGTATTCAAGGTAGTTGCCTTCTTCAGGGCCTGCTCCTGACTTGTCAAACTTCTGAGCAAGGTGAATCCACTTGTCTTTGTCGATATGTATCCATAGCGGCATTCCGTATTCTTTCAAAGAGACATGAGTTCCCCAATAGCCTCCTGCATTGAGCAGCAGACCCGTCTTGACATTATAGAGGAAGAAAATTTTGCTTTTGTCTTCTTCAGGAAAGGTGTTGTCGCTGATTGCAGCTTTTTTTACATCATCCACGTTGCAACCTGTCAGCGATTCGATGCCCGCGATGTGGGTTCCATTCGAATTGGTATCCTGGGCTTGTACTTGGAGACTTCCTCCAATGACGAATAGAAGCATGACAAGAAAAGTAATGACAGAGGTGATTCTCTTTTGTGCAGCTTCGTTGTGCTGCTGTTGTTGTAGTCTTTTTCTCATATCATTTCAATTTAGAAAAGTCCTTGTGTCAGTTTTACTCATCCTGTTTTTCGACGCTCAGCATTTTGTGATGAATAGTTGGAGCGTCAGTTTTAAACATTTGCAAAGATAGTGGAAACTTTGGTGTGAGTACTTGTAATATTAGAAAAATTACCCTTTTTACAATTTCAAAAATAGAAAAAATGACGCAAAAATGTAAAAAGAGTGAAAAATGTCGCATTTTTGACTTAATTCGGGGGGGTAATAATTATTTTTTGTACTTTTGTATTACGTAATAAGAATTGTATATGATAGAGTTGTTAGAGCATTATTTCAATGTGTTGATCCAATGTGTTGGAGCCATTTATTTTGGCCTCGGCATTGTCCTGTTGTTTGGAAAGGTGCCTCTTGCTGCCGAATATCTTCCTTATCGCAAGGCGAAGAGATGTTTGGCAACTGCTTATTTTATCATGGGATTGAACCTTGTCGTCTACTTAGTTATTTCCAGTTCTGCCGATTGGAAAGCGCTCAATCCATACATCAAGTGCGCTGATTTTATCTTCTTCTATTTAGAAGCCATCTTCTTTTTTTCCACTTTCTTCTATTTGTTGGATGAGAAGTATATGTCGTGGCGAAACTTCAGCAAGGACTGGGCTGTCTTCCTGGCATCTGTTGTCCTGATGATAACTTCCACCATCGGAGTCTTTGGCAAGGTGGGTGCTTGGGTATCGTGGCTTCCCTTCTTCATATTCTTTGTGCAATACGTGACGCTCCTGAGACGTTTCTATATCCTATATGAGAAACGGAGGAAACTGGACAATTACTTTGCAGAGGATATGCAGCAGGTTATGTCCTGGATCAAGAAGAGTATCATCCTCATCATCCTTACCAGTGTGCTGAGTTTCACCACGTTGCTTGGGGGCGTTATCTACAATTATCTTTTCCAGGTTTATGTCATCTCTGCCAATTTCTACATAGCCATCAGTTTCATCAACTATGCTGCCATGTATGGTAAATTGAACAGTGCCGAGGTGACGGACAGAGAGAGGATGGAGACAGATACGGAAGAACAGAAATCCTCAAAGACAGACAACTATGAGCATCTCTTTGGCGAGCAAGTGAAGAGATGGCTTTCAGAAAAGCGGTTCCTTGCTCCTCAGTTGACGATAGATGACTTGGCGGCAGAGATGGGTACCAACAAGCTCTATATGTCTCGTTACATCAACCGTAAACACGGTGACAACTTCAGCACCTGGATTACGAAGCTGCGTTTGGAAGAGGCAAAGAGCTATATGCGTGAGAATCCGAATGTCAAACAGGAAGAGGTGGCTATCCATTCCGGTTTCTCCTCGTCCTCTTATTTCTCAAGGGTCTTCTCGCGCTTTGAGAGCATGACGCCAGCAGCCTGGCGTAAGGAACAAAATGTTTAAAATAGTGCTGCCGAATGTGTGGGGAAAAACTTGCGAAACTTGATCATAAAACGACTTAGACAATGAATGTACGAGTTGAAGGGGCTACTGCCAGTTTGGCAGCGCCTATTGCCTCACTCATTATGGAGGCGATGAATCATGAGTGTTGCCAGAATCTGGCAGGTAAAGATCATACGTTAGAGGATTTCCGACGGGTGATGACGGAACTCGTGGCTCTCGATGACAGTCAGTACAGCTATCGCAATACGCTTTGTGCTGTTGCTGATGACGGCAGGCTGGCTGGCATCTGTGTATCTTACGATGGTGGAGAGCTGCATCGCCTGCGCCGTCGTTTCATAGAGGCTGCTCAACGGGAGTTTGGTATCGACTATTCGGATATGGACGATGAGACACAGGCTGGCGAGCTTTACATTGACAGCATCGCTGTGTCGGAAGAGTTCCGGGGTCATGGCATTGCCAAACATTTGCTGAAAGCTGCCATCGAGCGTGCCCGTGAGATGGGATTGCCTGCTGTAGGCCTGCTTGTCGACAAGGGAAACCCTCGTGCGGAGTCCTTATATAATAAGGTGGGATTTCAGTACGTCAACGATTCTGCTTGGGGAGGCCATGAGATGCGCCATCTGCAATATCAGATAGACCGAACGGTCGCTTAAAGAAATGAGGGTGTGTCAAAAATCAATCTATATCCTAAGAAGCTTATGACACACCCTCATTTTTTTGTAGCTTTTATTCTTATTTTTCCAGTTCTTCTATCTCGCTCTCATCCATGTCGCAGTCCAGGCGGTCGCGCCACAGATACTTGCGTGTCTCGTGTACGATGATGCCGCTGAGGCAGAGCAGGGACACAAGGTTAGGTATTGCCATCAGGGCGTTCATACAGTCGGCGATGTTCCATACCATCTCCAGTCCGATGACACTGCCCACAAAGATGCTGACGATGTAGAGCATGCGGTAGGTCAGCATCCAGCGCTTGCCCTTGAGATACTCCACGCAGCGCTCGCCATAATAGCTCCAGCCCAGGGTGGTGCTGAAGGCAAAGGTGGCCAAGCCGAAGGTGAGCAGAGGAGCTCCGATGTAGGGAATCTTGCTGAAGGCAGCCTTGGTGAGGGCTGCTCCGTTGTGATAGTCAATATCGGGATAGGCGATGATGCTTGAGGTGATGACCAGTCCGGTAAGAGCACAGATGATGACGGTGTCCCAGAAGGTTCCGGTAGATGACACGAGTGCCTGGCGTACTGGGTTGCGTGTTTGTGCAGCTGCGGCTACGATAGGAGCAGAACCAAGACCCGACTCGTTGGAGAACAGACCACGGGCTATACCATATCGGGCAGCCATCATCAATGTGCTGCCAGCGAAACCGCCTCCTGCCGCGCGGGTAGTGAAGGCAGACTCAAAGATAACCTTGATAGCCGGCCACAGATAGGCATGGTTGACAAAGAGAATATAGATGCATCCCAACACATAGAAAAGTGCCATGAAGGGAACAAGCATTCCGCATACTCTTGATATTGATTTCACTCCTCCAATGATGACGGCTGCTCCCAAGGCGCAGACAACGGTTCCTGTGATGTAGGGGGAAATGCCATACTGGTTTTCTACGAGGGTAGAGATGGCGTTTGCCTGTACGGTGCTGCCGATGCCGAAAGAGGCTATCGCGGCAAAGAGTGCGAAGAGGATGGCGAGCCATTTCCAGCCCAGACCTTTCTCCAAGGCGTACATAGGACCGCCCAGCATGCGTCCTCGTTTGGTCTTCACACGATACTTAACTGCCAGTAAACCTTCGGCATATTTGGTGGATATACCGAATACACCTGTCAGCCAGCACCACAGCACAGCCCCCGGACCACCCAGGGCGATGGCTGTTGCCACACCTATGATGTTGCCCGTACCTATTGTGGCGGCAAGTGCAGTGGCAAGAGCGCCAAACTGGGAGACGTCGCCCGTGGCATTCTTGTCTTTCTTGACGGATAACTTGATGGCCTTGAAAATCTTACGCTGCGGGAAACGCAGACGGATCGTAAGAAAGAGGTGTGTGCCCAAGAGCAGAATAATCATGGGCCAACCCCACAAGAATGAGCTTAGCGTTGCGAAAATGTCGTTTAGTGTATCCATAATCTCTCTTATTTTTTACCAGTTTTGTAATTTGTCTTTCTCTTTTATTATCCCATGTTCTATTCTGATCCTTACGTTGCTGTAACCCATAGCCTGGAACATTCCCTCAAACTGCGCCTTGGCATTTTCCTCAGCCTTGGTGATGTTGGCTTTTGTGAAGCATCGTCTGCTCATCGCTTCATAGGCTCTTTTGTACATGTCCTGCCGGTCTTTACCCGTCCATTTGCCTTCTTCGAAGAACGAACGTGTCTTTGCCTCATCGATGAAGTTGCGGTCGAGGAGCCTGATGGGAGGCAGGGTGCAGACGATGGTGTCGCCCTCGGCGCTCAGCCATTCTGTGCCCACCTCTCGCATGTTGATGCCCAGCCTGAGGGTGCCATAATAGATTCTTACCAGTTCGTCGTCGCTGATGAGCCCTTTTCTCACGGTGTCTATCAGTTCCTCGTCGCTGATGGACAGGAATTCCCACTGTCCGATGGCTTCGATACTCTTTATCTGTGTAGGCGAGAGCGTGGTCTTTCCTTCTTGTTCCATCGAGATGGAGTTGTCCTTGTTGAGCCAGTACAGACCTCCGCCGATGATGACGATGAGCAGGAGTATGATGATGATTTCAAATTTTCTCATATCTGTAGTACCTTACTTGTTCTCAACCGATGTGCCGTCGACGAGGCTTGAAAGATCGGATGAGGTAAACTTCTTTCTGAAACTAATCTTGATGTTCTCGGCTTTGAATCCCAAGTTGACGAGCATGGGTACCAAGGTGTGCGCGGCACTTTGGCGGGCTGTTTCCAGAATATCCATGCGTGGAATGTCGTTGATGATGCCCTTTCGTCCTTCCTGCTCGTAGCTGCTGAGTTCTTCATCGCTGAAGTTGCTGCGTGTGAGCGATACGAATTTCTTGATTCCTTCGTGGTCTATCTTGCTGCTTGTCAGCATCACCTTAGGATCGGGGAGGATGATCTCTATCTTCTCGCCCTGCCGTCTCACGTTCTTTTCGTTGAAGCCTTTGAAGTCGATATATGCCTTGAGGGTGGCGTCCATAGGGATGGCAACCTTGCGCTTTCCTCCAGGCAGACTGATGTCGAACTCGTTTTTCAGTATAGAGCCTTTCAGTCTGAGTTGGTCGTCGTGGGTGATGATTCTGTGAACCTGCGCCTCGGCTGTATATAGACGACTGCATTTCTGTATCTGCATCACCATCATGGGAATGGTGTCGAGAGCCCTCTCTTTCTCTTTGGCTTGTCTGCCTGTACAAGCAGAGAGTATGATAGCAGTTGTCATAATGACAAGTAAAATGGTCTTTCTCATACTAATTGTTTTGTTTTCGTTGCAAAGGTACGACAATTTGTGTAATTTACCAAAAAGTATTAGTCAATTTTGTACTTTTCGTCTATGTTTTGTGATAATCTGTAGCTTTTTGGTAGTTAAAAATGATGCTTTGGATAGTTAAAAAAGATGCATTGGATAGTTATAAATGATGCTTTGGATAGTTATAAATTACGCTAATAGTGGTCAACTCAAATCGTTAAACCGCAGAAAAAGTTTTTTTCAGCCTGTAAAATCTATGTTCTAAAGTATCGAACTTAAGTTCTAAAGTTTCGAACTTGTGTCCTAAAGTATCGAACTTAAGTTCTAAAGTTTAGAACATAGATTTTTCGCAAGTGTCAGAACAAATTTATAATGAACAGAAAACAATTTGTGTGGTATTAAAGTCTCTATTTGGGGGTATAGGGATGCTGAGTGTTGCATGCATGGATCATCCTTTCTTGTTAAAGGAGGTTAAAATAGCGCTTTTTTCTTATTTGCGATTAAACTTTTTGTGTTTTGTAGGGTCTTATTACTGATTAGAATTCATAAACTGAACTTTTATTATATCGTGTGAGAAAAGTTCAATAGGATTTATTAGTTAGTATTTAGGTAGTATGAGCATTCTCTTTGTGAAAAGGGGATGCTTTTTTTTTGTGTTCTTATATTTTTTTCTTAACTTTGCAGATAATTAGGTCTTCATTCTGTGGATTCAATTTATTAATGATGCAGATTCAGGCCTTCACTCAATAGAATATCAAAACAAAATTACAATGAAGAAAACAATTTCCATGCTCGTGATAGCGGTTCTGGGTGCCGCTTGTTTCTCGTCATGCGGCGAGAAGAAAAAGAGCAATGTCATCATAGCCCCTAAGCCTGCTGCTCCAAAACCTAAGAAGACACAGGAGCTGAGCAGTTATGAGCAGTCGCGCGACATCACCTGGCTCGGCAAGACTTATCGTGTAGTGATGAAACGAGAGTCTGATCACAGTCTTCCTTTGGTGGAGAGTGAGGATCATACCAAGTACTACGACAACAAGATTACTATCAAGGTGTTGCGTGAGGACGGAACAGAGTTCTTCAGCCGTACTTTCCAGAAAAGTGATTTTACGGGGTATCTTGATGCAGATACCAAGAAGACGGGTGCCTTGTTGGGCATTGTTTTTGTCGAGGTGAAGGGCGACGTGCTGCATTTTGCAGGCAGTGTGGGCTCTCCCGATGTCACCAGTGATGAGTATGTCCCCCTTGTAATCACAGTCAACCGCATGGGCGCTGTCAGTATATCCAAGGATAGCCAGTTGGACACAGCAGGTGATGAAGACGAAAAAGCCCCGTCTGCAGAAGACGAGGCTGATGATGGGGTATGATGTTATAAAAATTAGTGACTATTTTAAAGCATCACTTACTTCAATAGTTTTTTGAAGTCTTTTTCAAAGCATTGTGGGTGTTTACCGATGAAGAGGACGTTGAGCAGACAGTTGGCTGCCAATTCCTCATCGTTCAGGTCAGCACCCTTTCCTTTTCTTACTTCCTTGCCCAAGCAAGCATCCCAAGTGGTGTTGAAACAACTGTCGTCGGCTCCCACAATCATACTGTTGCTTGAGTTAGGGTCTTCCATCAGTTCGTAGCGAATGGTTTTCTTGCTCATCACTGGCTGGATGCTGCACAGCATGTCGAATGCTTTCTGAAAGACGTCGCGATGCAGATTGGCGTTAGGGAACATCGTGCTGACTGTAGGAAAGAGTTCCTCAAAGTCGAACGACTGTAAGAGTTGATAAAGTTTCATCCTTTTTTACTGGTTATGTTGCTTTTTAGAACTTAGCCATCTTGATGGCGTCAATGGCGCACTCGTCGCCCTTGTTGCCCAGCTTGCCACCGCTTCTGTCCTTGGCCTGTTGCAGGTCGTTGGTGGTCAGCAGACCGTAGATGACTGGAATTTCCTGTGAGGCATTGAGGCGTGCTATGCCATAGGTAACGCCCTGACAGATGTAGTCGAAGTGAGGAGTCTCGCCACGGATGACGCTTCCCAAGACGATGACAGCGTCGTAGCCCTGGTTAAGAACCATCTGTCGTGCTCCGTATATCAGCTCAAAGCTTCCCGGTACGGTTTTCACGTGAATGTTCTCAGGCAGGGTGCCATGCTTTTCCAGGGTGTCGACGGCACCTTTCAGCAAAGCGCCTGTTATCTCAGGGTTCCACTCAGCTACCACGATGCCAAAGCACATGTTGCTGGCATCGGGTACCTTGGTGAAGTCGTATTCTGACAAATTATGAAGTGCTGTAGCCATAATTAGTTAGAAGCTCTTTCGATGTACTTGTCGATCTCTGCACTCTGAACGAGCATAGAGTTCACATACTTTTTCTTGATGTCCTGATAGATCTTCAGGGCCTCGTCCTTTTTGCCCTGGCTTTCCAACACCTCGCCGGCCTTGATAAGGAAGGTAGGAGAGAGACTGTTGTTGGCATCGTCCTCAGCCTTGCTGTCTGCCATGTCTGCAGCCTTCTTGAAAGCGTCAACAGCCTTGTCGAGCTGGTTGAGGTGAGCGTATGCGTCGCCGAGAGCAGCCTGAGAAGCTGGGCTGATCATCTGGTCGCCTTCTGTAGAGAAAGCGTCGAGGCTCTTCTGAGCTTCTGCCCATTTGCCGAGGTTGGCGTAGCAAAGACCGGCATAGAGGTTGGCCAGGTTACCAGCCTTGGTACCGCTATACTCGTCAGCCAACTTAGCGAAACCTACGAAGCCGGCACCGTCGCCATTGACAGCCTGCTCGAACATCTCGTTGTTGAAGTAGGTCTGACCCTTGCTGAGCGCTGTGCTTGCCTTTTCCTCACGAGGACCGGAAATCTGTGAAATGTAGAGGAATACACCTGCAATAACAACAATGATTGCTGCCACTGCGATAAGGATGGCTTTCTTGTATTTAATGAAGAAAGCCTCGCGGTTGTTGATGTTCTCTGTTGCTTCGAGAACCTGTTCTGTTTTGTTTGCCATTTTTATTTTTGTTTTTTTATTATTTTTCCTTCTTGTTCTTAGTGGGCCTTGCTCAATGGCCACTACACTTTAGGTTGCAAAAATACGTAATTTTATCCACATATTGAAATTTATAGCCTACTTTTTTCGTTTTTTGCGCTTTTTCTGCTAACTTTGCAGTTCAATAGTGGCATAATACGTATGATTTTAAAGAATATCTCGATAATTAATTACAAGAACATCAAGGCTGCCAATTTGGAATTGTCGCCCAAGATCAATTGTCTCATCGGTCATAACGGTGTGGGCAAGACCAATTTTCTGGATGCCATTTACTATCTTTCTTTTTGTCGCAGTGCCTACAATCCTATCGACTCGCAGGTCATTGCGCACGATGAGAACTTCATGGTGATAGAGGGCAACTATCTTGATGAGCGAGAGAATGTCGAGAATATCTTCTGCGGTATGAAGCGCGGAACGAAGAAGCACTTCAAGCGCAACAAGAAGGAGTACAAGCGACTCTCACAACACATCGGATTGATACCGCTCATCTTTGTCTCTCCTTCTGATACGATACTCATAGAGGGCGGAAGCGAGGAGCGACGCCGCCTGATGGATGTGGTCATCTCGCAGTACGACCCTTCCTACATTGAGGCATTGTCCAACTACAACAAGGCTTTGCAACAGCGCAATGCTCTGCTCAAGATGGAGGAGGAACCCGATGTGACACTGATGGAGATATGGGAACAGGAGATGGCTCGCAATGGTGAGCTGCTCTTTCAGAAACGTGAGGCTTTCGTCAAGGAACTGATTCCTCTGTTCCAGCAGATCTATCGTCATATCTCTGGCGACCGCGAGGTGGTGAGCCTGCGTTATGTATCTCATTGTCAGCGCGGTCCGCTCCTTGATGTCATACAGCGCGACCGCTTCAAGGATAGGGCTGTAGGTTATTCGCTTCATGGTGTGCACCGTGACGACCTGGAGATGCTGATAGGTGATTTCCTGATGAAGCGAGAGGGAAGTCAGGGACAGAACAAGACCTTTGTCCTGGCTCTCAAGTTAGCCCAGTTTGATTTTCTGCGCCGCACGGTATCGAGTACTACGCCCCTCTTGCTGCTCGACGATATCTTCGACAAGTTGGATGCCCAGAGGGTAGAGGCGATAGTCGACTTGGTGTCGGGAGCCAACTTCGGTCAGATATTCATCACCGATACCAACCGCGACCATCTCGACCGCATCCTGCACGAGAGTGATGGCAATTACAAGATATTCCATGTAGAAGGTGGAAACATAGACTTGGCTCACGAAGAATAGTAGAAAAACCTGCAAAGTAAAGAATATGTTCAGACGAAAAGTACGTTCCTTATCAGAATTGTTGCCCGAGGTATTGAGGCGCGAGGGACTGGAGACACCGCTGCAGCAGAAGCGTCTTCTTGCTTCCTGGGATCAGGTGGTGGGTGAGCCTGTGGCCAAGTACACTGGCGACAAGTTTATCAAGAACCAGACTCTTTTTGTCAAGATACTCAGTCCGGCCTTGCGTGCCGACCTTTCGTTGAGTCGCAGCCTGTTGGTCAAGCGGCTTAACGAGGCAGCGGAGGCTTTTGTCATTTCTGATATCAAGTTCTATACGATAGCATCCATCTTGATATCGGTGGCTTCGGTGGGCACAGTCTCCGTCTTCTGAAAGTCGAAGCATATACCTATTTTATATAGATGGGGCATCTTGCAGAGCATTCGGTCGTAGTAGCCTTTGCCTCTGCCCAAGCGATGCCCCGACTTGTCGAAACTCATGCCTGGGATGATGCCCGCTTCTATCTTCCCGTATTCATCTACAGGCAGCAGTCTGCCTACAGGTTCCATGATGTGGAAACTGCCTTGTCTTAAGTCTTTCGAACCTGTATATTCTCTTATCTCCATGTTTTCTCCGTCTACGACAACGGGCAGGAATACCTGTTTGCCCTGATTGACCAATTCGTCGATAAACTGATGGGTATTCACCTCGTCGGGAAGCGAGTAGTATAGTAGTATGCTGCGGGCTTGCTGCAGCCGGATGTTTCTGCGCAGCCGGTCTAAAACAAGAAGCGACAGTTCTTCGAGCTGTTGCCCGGAGAACTGTCGCTTTCTTTCTCTGATGATATTTCTGAGTTCTTTCTTATTCATTTTTCAGCCTTCTTATGCCAAGCGGGGTAGGCTTCCGTGCAACGAACGGTAGTTGTAGGGCACATTTGCCATGGCTACTTTCTGCTTCTTTTTGTTTACCGGCTTGGTGGCAGGAACGGGCTTCTTGGGGAAAGCCTCGTTCTTTTCAAACACCTCCATCGTCTTGTTGATAACAGGATCGTCCTGGTTGATGTATTGATTCCAAGCCTGGTCGTTGAGCATGTTGTAGATCACGCGGCTGTTGATGTAGCGTTCCAACAGTTTGTGCGACTTGCGGATGAGCAGGTTGCGGCGCTGCAGACCGCGTTTGTCGGCATAGGTGGCAAACTTGTCTACCATGTTCTGCTTGTCCAGATAGTCGGCCAACTCCATCATCTCCTTGAAGTTGTTCAGCTTCGGACGGTTGTCGTCGGTATAGGTGAAGGCGAACTGCAGGATGAGTCCGCTCATGCTTGCCTGCTTGAAGTAGGATGTCATTCCCAAAGTATCCTCGGGTACGAAGATGTCGGGAGTGATGCCGCCTCCGCCATATACGGTACGTCCCAATCCCGTGTGGTAAGCCGGACCCGTATGCTTGATGCTGTCTTGCGAGAAGAACTCGCCATGCTCATAGCGGTTGAGCAGGTCTTGCTCATAGTCCTTGTCGTCGCCCAGGGTGTAAGGCTTCTGTATGCATCGACCCGATGGGGTGTAGTAGCGTGCAATGGTGAGTCTTATCATGCTGTGGTCGGGGAATTCAATCTGTTGCTGTACCAGTCCCTTTCCGAAAGAACGTCGGCCAATGATGGTGGCGCGGTCGTTGTCCTGCATGGCTCCTGCAAAGATTTCGGCAGCCGATGCTGAGCCTTCGTTGATAAGTACGACGAGCGGTATGTGCTGATAGGATCCCTTGCCATCGCTGCGGAAGTCCTGTCGTGGCGACTTGCGTCCCTGTGTGTAGACGATGAGTTTCTTGTCGGGCAGGAACTCGTTGGCCATGTTGATGGCTGCTGTCAGGTATCCGCCACTGTTGTCGCGAAGGTCGATACACAGGTTCTTGAATCCTTCCTGCGAGAGTTTTGCCAGGGCGATGAGCATCTCTGGATAGGTGTTCTCGCCGAAGTTCTTGATGCGTATGTATCCGGTCTTGTCGTCGAGCATATAGGTTGCCGTGATGCTCTTGGTAGGTATCTCGCCTCGGGTCACGGTGAAGGTCTGTACCTTCTTGCTGCCATAGCGCACCACACCAATCTTTACCTTGGTGTCTTTCTGTCCCTTGAGTCTGTGCATGGCTTCCTGGTTGGTGACGATCTTGCCTACGAAAGGCTTGTCGTCTACCGCCACAATCTTGTCGCCAGCCAGCAGTCCGGCTTTCTCGGCAGGTCCGTTCTGTATCACATTCTGCACGTGTATGGTGTCATCTCTGATCACAAACTCGATGCCCACACCGCAGAATGATCCTTTCAGGTCGTCGGTGGCAACTGCCACATCCTTGGCACTGATGTAGACGGAGTGTGGGTCCAGCTCAGAGAGGATGAGCGGTATCGCCTTGTCTACCAAAGAGTCGATATTCACCGCATCCACATACTGGTCATCGATGATGTGCAGCAGGTTGTTGAGCCTGTTGCTACCGCTGTTGATGATATTGAGCCTGTTTCCTGAGAAATGGTTCGAGAAGAACGAGCCGATCATGATGCCTATCACCACGCATACAGCCATGATGATGGGCATGAAACGGTTGGTCTTTTTCTTATTGATGTTCATATATTTATTGTCTTATGTTCTTGGTTCGGCTTCTTCCTGCGAAGCGTCGTCGGGGTTGAGATATACAACCTTGATGCCAGCTCGCTCCATGAGTTCGATGCCGTCATTGAGTCGGTATTTCTCGGCATATACCACGCGCTTGATGCCCGCCTGGATGATGAGCTTGGCACACTCGATACATGGCGAAGCCGTGACATAGAGTGTACTTCCGTCGCTGTTGTTGCTGCTTCGTGCCAGCTTGGTGATGGCATTGGCCTCGGCATGCAGCACATAGGGCTTGGTCACGCCGTCTTCCTCGCATACGTTCTCAAACCCACTGGGTGTGCCGTTGTAGCCATCGCTGATAATCATCTTGTCCTTGACTACGAGTGCACCCACCTGTCGGCGTTTGCAGTAACTGTTTTCTGCCCAGATGCGTGCCATGCGCAAGTAGCGCAGGTCGAGTTTCTCTTGTTTGGAAAGTTGCTCTTCCATGTTTCTGTTGTTATGATTCTATATTTTTCTTTATCTCGTTGCGTTCCAGCAGCGCATCGATGGTAGGCTCTTGTCCGCGGAATCGCTTGTAGAGTGTCATCGGATGCTCGGTACCTCCCTTTGAGAGGATGTTGTCTCTGAAGCTCTGTGCTGTCTGCTGGTCGAAGATACCGTTCTTCTTGAACACGCTGAAGGCATCGGCGTCGAGCACCTCTGCCCATTTGTAGCTGTAATAACCAGCAGCATAGCCTCCTGCCATGATGTGCGAGAACTGTACGGTCATACAGGTATTGGGCAACTGTGGTGTGACCATGGCCTTTGCCCAGGCTTTCTTCTCGAATGGGATGATGTCGTCGTCGAAAGCTTCCTTCTTGGTGTAGTAAGCCATGTCGAGCAGTCCGAAGCTCACCTGGCGCAGGCATCCGTAGGCTGCCATGAAGTTGCGGCTCTTCACGATGCGCTCTATCAGGTCGTCGGGCAGAGGCTCGCCTGTCTGATAGTGGAAGGCGAAGGTGCGAAGGAAGTCTTTCTCCACTGCATAGTTCTCCATGAACTGTGACGGCAGCTCCACAAAGTCCCACCATACATTGGTTCCCGACAGACTCTCGAATCGGGTGTTGGCAAACATACCGTGCAGGCTGTGTCCGAACTCATGCAGGAAGGTCTCCACCTCGCCAAGGGTCAGCAGGGCTGGCTTCTCGGCTGTAGGTTTGGTGAAGTTCATCACCACGCTGACATGTGGACGTATGTTCTGCCCTTTATGGTCTATCCACTGTCCCTGGAATTCTGTCATCCAGGCACCTCCCTGTTTGCCCTTGCGTGGGAAGAAATCGGCATAGAACACAGCCAGATAGCTGCCGTCCTTGTCGTACACCTCGTATGCTTTCACGTCGGGATGGTATACGGGTATGTCCTTGTTCTCCTTGAAGGTGATACCATAGAGTTTTCCTGCCAGACCGAACACGCCGTCGATCACCTTGTCGAGCTGCAGGTAGGGGCGCAGCATCTCGGCGTCGAGGTTGTATTTCTCCATCTGCAGCTTGTGCGAGTAGAAGCTCATGTCCCAAGGTTCCATCACGAAGTCGTCTCCCTCAATGCGTTTTGCCAAAGCTGTTATCTCGGCAACCTCCTTCTCGGCGGTAGGTTTGTAGGCATCTATCAGGTCGTTCAGCAGTTTGTACACATTGTCGATATTGCTTGCCATGCGGTGCTTGAGCACGTAGTCGGCATAGGTGTCGAAGCCCAGCAGCTGTGCCAGCTCGCGTCTCAGGTTGATGAGTCGCTTGCATATTTCGAGGTTGTTGGCATCATTGTCGTGTATGCACTCGGTATTGCGGGCCATGTACATCTGCTTGCGGAGCTCGCGCTGTGTAGAGTAAGTCATGAAGGGAGAGAAGACAGGGAAGTCGAGGGTGAAGATCCATCCTTCCTTCTCCTGTTCCTTGGCATTCTGCTCGGCTGCAGCAATGGCTGTCTCGGGCAGTCCGTCGAGTTGAGCCTTGTCGGTGATATGCAGCTGGAAGGCTTTGTTCTCCTTGAGCAGGTTCTGCGAGAACTGCAGGGTGAGCATGCTTGCCTCCTCGGTGAGCTGGCGCAGTTTCTCCTTGCCTTCCTCATCGAGCAGGGCACCGCTGCGTACAAAACCGTCATAGCTGGTATCGAGCAACATCTGTTCCTCGGCATTCAACTCGCGGTTGGGATGGTCGTGTACGAACTTGATGCGTTCGAAGAGTTTCTTGTTCAGGGTGATATCGTTGGCATGCTTGGTAAGGATGGGGCTCATCTTCTGTGCCAAGGCTTCCATCTCGTCGCAGGTCTCTGCGCTCATCATGCATGAGAAAACGTTGGAAACCCTGCTGAGCAAGTCGTAGTAGTGCTCGCCTTTCTCGGTGTCCACGCGTGCCAGGGTGTTCTCGAAGGTAGGTTCTTCGGGATCGTTGACGATCTTGTCGGTGGCCTCATCGTCACGGCGTATTCCTTCCATGAAGGCCTCTTCGTAATCTTCCAGCCTGATACGGTCGAAGGGTACGGTGTCGTGAGGGGTGTTGTAAGGTACGAAAAAGGGATTGATACGATTCTCTGTCTTATTTTCTTGAAGCATACTAACTTAGTGTTTTTTATTTTTGTGCAAAGTTAGTAAAAAAAGGTGTTATAATCTTCTTGTATCATATTATTTAACATACTTTTATCTCAACCCTTGCTGTTGGTAAGTTTTTCGAGTGCCTGGATGTGGATGCGCTCTCTGTAAAGACGGATAAGTCCTTGGCTTTGCAAATGGTTGAGGGCTCTGGAGACATCCAGTCTGCTGTCGTTCACCTCTTCGGCTATGCGCCTCATCTTGATGTGGATTGTTTTCTCGCCTGTAGGGCTGACACAGTTGGCCTCGAAGAAGCGTGCGATGCGTTCCTCTAAACTCTCGGGTGGTGTCTGCAGGGTACGGAGGCTGTGCTTCTGACTCTGTGTGGATATCAGGTTGAGCAGGTTGATGCGGAATATGTCGAAGAGGGTTGCCAGCTTCATGACGTCTTGCTTGGCAATGCATAGCAGGCTGCAGTCGTGAAGGGCGGTATAGGTATGAGTGAAGTATGGGTACAGACCGAAGATGCGTTCCGACTGGAAGGTCTCGGGTGCCTGTATCTTCTCGTCGATGCTGTAGTTGTGGTCGGCAGACTCTGTCTTTACCATCACCTCGCCGTCGAGCAGGAAGTACAGGTGTGTACAGAGTTCGCCTTCAGCTACAATCGTCTCTCCCTCACCTGCTTTTCTGAAGTCAAAGCGTGTCTGCCCTGCAGCTTGCTGCAAGTCGTTGCGGCTCATTCCCAAGAAGAGGGGCAGAGCCAACAGGCTGTTGTATATACGGTTTTCGGGCATAACGCTTGTGAGGGAGAGATTCTTAACTCCTTAAGAATAATTATTCCAAAATCTTCTCCTTGAGCGATGGCGAGTACCATACCTCGGTCTTGCCATCATCATTGGTATAGATGAAGTAAGCCATGAGTTCTGAATGCTGTTTCAGTATCTCTTTGGCTTTTTCGAGACCCATGACCATGAACGAGGTGGCATAGGCGTCTGCCGTGGCACAGTTTCTTGCCAAGACGGTGGCAGACAGCAGACTGTGCTGAACGGGGTAGCCAGTGTTGGGGTCGATGGTATGGGCATACTTCTTGCCGTTCTTATAGTAGAAGTTGCGGTAGTTGCCGCTGGTTGCCATGGCTATGTCCGTGACATTGAGCACCGTCTGCAGTTCCTGGTTGGTGTTGAGCGAGTCTTCGGTAGGTTTGTTCACACCGATGCGCCATGGCTCCTTTTTCTGGTTGAAGCCCTTGGTGACGATCTCGCCTCCTATCTCTATCATATAGTCGTTGATGCCTTTCTTGCTCAGCAGTCGTGCCACCACGTCACAACCGTAGCCCTTGGCTATGGCAGAGCAGTCGAGCATGATGCGCGGATCCTGTTTCTGTATGTGATTGTCTGGGGTGAGCTTCACCTTCTGGTAGCCTACAGTCTTTCTCAGGTCATCGATGACCTTCTTGTTGGGTTCCACACCTTTCTTGAAACCGAATCCCCATTCGTTGACCAGTGGGGCTACGGTAATATCGAAGGCTCCGTGGGTCTCGTTGGAGATATTCTCTGCCAGGAGGAAAACCTCCTTGAACATCGAATCGACCACCGGGTTCTCGTCGCGGTTCACCTTCGAGATAATGGAGGTCTTGTTGAATGGCGAGAGCGACTGGTCCACCTTCTTCAACTCAGCCTCTATCTCTTTCTTCAGATTGGTGTCGCTATGATAAGTGATGTGGTAGACGGTACCGAAGATGAAACCCTCGTCGTGCTGATAGTTGACGTTCTTCTGTCCCTGCTTCAGGATGATGACCGTGCCGATGACGAGGAACAGCAGGAAGGGTATTTGCCAAATGAGTTTTTTCTTGTTCATATTGATGGGATAGGGGTGATGGTTGATGTAAATGTGGGGTGAGAGTGATGCGGCTTTCTTGCCGCAGCGGGCTTACAGCTCGAAACTTACGTTGAATGTTCCTCCAAAGCGTGAGCCTCCCTGCTTGCCAAAACCAGGCACATACCAGGTGTTGCCATAGTCGCCGTCGTCATGGAAGAGCCTGCGCTTGTATCTCAAGCTCCAGCCCATTCTTACAGGACCCCATATCTTGGCATCCACACCGAAGACAAACTCAGCCCAGTGGCAGTTGCACTTCACGCCGTTGACCTCGTAGGGAGTCGTACCGCCCCATATAGGGTCCTGGATATCCGGACCTTTGAGGTCGTATTTGAAATAGGTAAGTGCGTATCTCACACCGCCATACAGGCGATAGATGTCGTGCTTGTTGCGCAACAGGTTGAAGTCGCAGCCTATTCGTCCGTAGGGTGCCGTCGTTTTGTAGTTGATCTGGGTGCTTTCGTCTGTGCCGTCGGCTTTTCCTATACCTATTTCTACTACAGGGAAATACTTGTCCTTGAGGTTGACACGCAGTGCCGCCTCATACTGACCGTAGTCGCTGACCATGAGTTGGATGGGACCAACCAGGTCTGCGCTCACCGCCACGTTTCTCAACAGCGGGATGGTGTCCTTGTCGGTGGCGGCTATCTTCTTGCCTGATGATCCCTGGGCATGTGTCACCTGTGCAGGCATCAGCAGCATCAGGGCGCTAATCGCGATGACCAAAGTAAATATAGAAGTGTGGCTTCGTTTCATCATAAGTTACTTCTTTACAGTTGATGACGATGGAGTCTATGCTGTTGTGCGTAGTCTTCACGCCGGTGATGGTATGAAAAATGGATGGCTTGCAGTCTACCGACTCAAAGTGCGGTGTGTTGGTCTTCTGCACTGTTACGGTGTCGCGCAGCAGTCGGTTGTCTGCGTTGCGGGTCTCAAAGAAGAGGCTGTCTTCTAACAGCGCGTAGCTCATGGGCAGTATGAAACTGTCCACATTCACGTCCTTGTTGATCAGCACACTGTCGGTTCCCTCGATACGGTTGGTCGAGATGGTGAGTGTGTCGGTCAGGGTTGTTATGTTGCCTGCCAGCCTGTACTTGGTGTACACGGTGTTGTTGAGCGGACAGTCGAGCGTGCTGCAAGCTGCCATCAGCCCAAGGGCCATCATGAGTATGGGGATTATTTTCCGCATCTTATCTCTTTTTCTATTTGATAGTCGTTACGATTGGGGTTCTGTCGGCTCAACAGGTCGCCTAAGAATCCTGCCAGGAACAGCTGGCTGCCTAAGAGCATGGCTGTCAGGGCGATAAAGAAGTAGGGCGAGTCGGTGATGAGGTGTCCATACACGCCATGATAGAGGTCGATGCTCTTGTCGATGCCGAGGCATACCAATGACAGGAAACCGATGAAGAACACCACGCTGCCCAAGAATCCGAACACGTGCATAGGCTTCTTGCCGAAGTTGCTCAGGAACCAGAGCGTCATCAGATCCAGATAGCCGTTGACAAAACGGTTCCAGCCCATGAACTTCGACTTGCCGAACTTGCGGGCCTGATGATGTACTGGCTTTTCGCCTATCTTGTCGAAACCGGCATTCTTTGCTAAATAGGGGATGTAGCGGTGCATCTCGCCATACACCTCGATGTTCTTCACCACGTCGCGGCGGTAAGCCTTCAGTCCGCAGTTGAAGTCGTGCAGGTTGTGTATGCCGCTCACCTTGCGTGCTGTGGCATTGAAGAGCTTGGTAGGAATGGTCTTCGACAGAGGGTCGCCCTCCTTGCGGTTCTGCTTGTAGCCCGATACCAGGTCGTAGCCTTCCTGGGTAATCATGCGGTAGAGCTCAGGTATCTCGTCGGGTGAGTCCTGCAGGTCGGCATCCATGGTGATGACCACATCTCCCTGTGCCTCTTTGAATCCACAGTACAGGGCAGGGCTCTTGCCGTAATTGCGGCGGAACTTGATGCCTTTCACCTGGTCGGCCTCCTCAGCCAAGTGTTCTATCACCTGCCATGAGTGGTCGGTAGAGCCGTCGTTGACAAAGATGACTTCGTAGCTGAAGTGGTTGGCTTCCATCACTCGCTTGATCCAGGCAAAGAGCTCGGGCAGCGATTCTTCCTCGTTGTATAGGGGTACGATAACGGATATGTCCATTTGTTTGGTGTGTTATTATTGGTTATTGATGTTCTTGATACTTACGCGTCGGGCCATGATGGCTGCGATGACAGGGCTGAGTACCACACCCACGATGAGGTCGGTAATCATAAACATGGAAGCCCATGCCAGTGGCTTCATCGAGAGGATGGTGTCGATGGTGGCCTTTGCCTCTGCCTCCGACAGATGGTACACTTCCTGCATCACGGGCTGGTAGGTGCTCTCCAATAAGGCCATGAAAGGACCCATGTCCATGAACGAGAACCACAAGTACTGCACCACGGTGAGCAGCAGGGTGGCATTGAAGAATGTCTGCATACAGTAGAAGGTGCCTCGGCGGAAGGAGATGGTGCCCTCAAGGGCATAGTCGCGGAAACTCTTCAGGCGTTTGCCTACTACAAAAGGAGTGCTGATCAACAGCAGGTTGCCTATCAGTCCCAAGAACGACTGGTCGGGCTTTACTGCCAGCATGGTGAATGCGAAACTAACTATCCATACAAGTCCTAAGATGGCTCCGTCCTGGCGGGCGAAAGCCCTCGTCTGAACTAAATTCTGTACATTAATCATTGTCTTATTTATTGAAGTTTCGCCTGTGCGGAAGTTATAGAAGTTAAAGAAGTTATCACTCCCTTCGGTCGTTAGAAGTTATAGCCAATAGCCTTTTTTATTGTATTTTTAGCTATAAAGCATATGGCTTTAACTTCTCTAACTTCTTTAACTTCTCTAACTTCCACATTTGCGAAAGTTGTCTTATTTATGTATTATCGTGCAAAGGTAAGCAATTTTTAGCATATAGTGTTCAATGCTGCGATAATTTTATATATTTTTGGAGAAACAGACCTGTAGGAAACAAAAAAAGAGAACTTCTGTAGGTGAAGTTCTCTTTCTTTTGAGCCTCTTGTCGGATTCGAACCAACGACCCCGAGATTACAAATCACGTGCTCTGGCCAACTGAGCTAAAGAGGCGGGTGGACAAGCGATTCATATCGCACCGCTACAACCAAGTACCCTTGCTATGTTCCCATCCTGGGGGATTCCGAGGGAGCTGGTCGTATGAGACTTGTCCGTCTCTGCGTTTAAGCGGGTGCAAAGGTACTGCTTTCCTTTGAACCTGCCAAATATTTCCCGAGAAATATTCCTTTTATTAACTTCTGTTAAGGAAAAGGTCTGCTAAAAGTCCACAACCGTGATTCCTGCTCCGCCAAACTGCACATGCTCATCGGCAAAGTGGGTGACATTGGGCACACTGCTCAGATACTGACGGATGAGCTGTCGCAGGATTCCGTTGCCTTTGCCGTGGAGGATGCGCACACGGGGCATTCCTACAAGGATGGCATCATCGATGAAATACTGCACGGCATTGAGAGCCTCATCACCACGCATACCCCTTACGTCAAGGTCTTGGTGGAAATTGGTCTTGTGCTTGTCTATCGTGTTGCGTGTCTCGGTACTGATTCCATACGAGCCTAAGCTCTCCTTGCGTTGTTCGGTCTTGTCGGTCTCGGTGGTGGCGACAGCATGTTCCAGACGGTTGAGGCGCATCTTGGTACGCATACCTCCAAAGACAGCAGTAGCCATATCGCCCGCTATGCTCTCTATGGTTCCTATGGTGGAGAGTCCCTTGATGCGTACGGTGTCGCCTACTGAGAGCGGACGGTTTTCCTGCTGCGTCTTGTTGACAGCCTCGCGCAGGGCTGCCGCAGCCTTCTCCTGGTTCTGTGCCTTCTCCGCCTTTCGCTTGGCATGGCGTTCCTTGCGTTGCTGTATCTGCGCTATCTTGCGGGCTATCTTGTCGTCGTTCTCCTTGGTGTCGATGTCCTGCATCTCTTCCTTGAAGGCATCCAGCTCCTGGCGTATGCGCTTGGTCTCCTCCTTCTCTGCCTGCTTTTCGCGTATCTCGCGTATGGCGTTCTCTATCTTCTTGTTGCTCTCCTTCAGCAGTTCCTCTGCCTGCTGCTTGGCCTTGGCGAGTATCTGTTTGCGGCTCCGCTCTATATCCTCGATGTCGCTCTCGTATCGCGAGATGGTCTTTTCCATATCCTTCTCGCGCTGGTGTATGCTCTGTCGCTTGTTCTCCCAGTATCGCTTGTCGCGAACGATGTCCTGCAGATACTTGTCGCTCTGAATGTATTCGGAGCCTACGATGTCGCTGGCCTCCTTGATCACCTCTTCGGGAAGACCTATCTTGCGGGCTATCTCTATGGCGAAGGAAGAGCCCGGTCTGCCTATAGCCAACTGGAAGAGGGCTTTCATCTCGTGTCGGTCGTAGAGCATGGCACCGTTGGCTACACCCTCATGACTGTCGGCAAAATGCTTCAGGTTCTGATAGTGTGTGGTGATGACTCCATAGGCACCTTGCTGACAGAAACGGTCGAGCACAGCCTCGGCGATAGCTCCGCCGATGCCAGGCTCGGTGCCTGTACCAAACTCATCGATGAGGATGATGGTGTCGCCGTTGGCAGCCTTCATCATATTCTTCATGTTGAGCAGATGTGAGGAGTAAGTACTCAGGTCGTTCTCTAAACTCTGTTCGTCGCCTATGTCGATCATGATGTTCTGGAACACGCCCGTCTTCGAGCGTTCGCTCACAGGAATGCTCAGTCCGCATTGCAGCATGTATTGCAGCAGTCCCACGGTCTTCAGACATACCGACTTTCCTCCGGCGTTGGGACCCGAGATGATGAGGATGCGCTTCTCTTGTGTCAGCATGATGTCGAGTGGCACCACCTTCTCGCCCTTCTTCTCCAACGAGAGTCTGAGCAGCGGATGAATGGCTCTGGCCCAGTCTACGTGTGGATGGGCTTCCACTTCGGGTTCTATGGCTTGCTGGGTTTCGGCAAGCTTAGCCTTGGCTTGTATCAGGTCGATGACGGCAAGGAATCGGTAGCTGTCCAGTATCTCGCGCGAGAAGGGTCGCACCTTGTTGGTGAAGTCGGTGAGGATGCGTATGATCTCCTTGCGTTCCTCTCCCTCAAGTTCTCTCACGCGGTTGTTGGCTTCCACCACCTCGGTAGGCTCAATGAATACCGTTCTTCCCGTGGCACTCTCGTCGTGCACGATACCTTTTATTTTTCGTTTCAGGGTAGGGATGACAGGAATGACGAGTCGTCCGTCGCGCAGGGTAGGTGTGACATCTTTCTCTATCACTCCCTCGCTCTGTGCTGCTCGCAGTATGCCATACAGTGTGCGAGAGATGCTGCCCTCGGTCTTAGCTAACTCACGGCGTATCTGTAGCAGTTCGGGTGTGGCGTTGTCGCGTATCTTACCAAACTTATCGAGTATCTGGTCGATGCGTTGTACCAGCTGGGGGAAAGACATGACGTCAGCCGACAGGCGATGCAGTGCAGGGTAGGGATATTTCTTCTCTCTGCGCCAACCGTCTTCTTGTTCGGCCTCGTCGTCATCGCTGTGGTTGAGTATCTTTACGATACCGTCGATGGTGCTCAACGAGCGGCGAAGGTCGAAGAGTTCGTCTTCCTCCAAGTGGGTGTTCTCCACTCTGATGCGTACTATCGACTCTCTCACATCGTAGAAGTATTGCAGGGGGAAGTCTTCCACCTCCTCCATGAGTCTGCGAAACTCTCGGGTCTGCAACAGCCATTCGTTCACCTCGTCGGCATCAGCGCTGAAGTGCATCTTCTCTACCTGTTCCTTGCCCAGGGTGGAGAGGCATCGCTCACGCAGCAGGTTACGAATCTCGTTGAATCCTATCTTTTGTTCGAAATTATCTGGATATATCATGTTGTTCTTATTTTCAGGCGGCAAAGTTACGAATTTTTTGAATGTTACCCAAATTTCAACTGCAAAAAACAAGGGAGCGAACCCTGTTAGGTTGCTCCCTCGTCGTTCTTGTTTCTATTATTGATAGTTCTTAATCCCAGGAATCCCAGGAATCCCAGTCGTTAAAGTGCTCCTTAGCTCCTGTATCTGTTCCTGAATCTCCGCCTTCAAGAGAAGTATTACCACCAGTTAAGTCAGTAACTTGAGGATGCGATAAACTTGCCAGCAAGTTTTCCATCGATAATGGAGCACATTTTATCTGTGGCTGTAAATATACTTTTTTATTCATGATTATAATCGTTCTTACTTAATATATTTCTTACCATTAATGATATAAATACCACTTGGCAATGACTGGAAGTTGCTTGCATCCTCACTTACCAACTGACCATTGATATTATATACTCTGTTATTAGCAGGCATCAATTCACCATCAGCAGTGATAATCAAGTCTTCGATGCCTGTAGTCTCGCCTTCGTTGCCGTCGGTAATACTACTTGTACTGATACTCAACATCGTAGGCTTAGCACCTGCAGAATGATCAGCTTTCAGGAAACCACGGAAACCTTTGACAATTCCTGAATCACCAGAATAAGCCTTGAACTTACCATCAGAAGCACCGATGAAGTAATCGTTCTTAACGATATTCATTTTGTTGTAACTTGATGTCCAAACATATCCATTACTCTCGCACCAGTCATTTGGTTCAGTATTCTCGATGGTTACGTATGGATAATCAGTTACCTCTGCAGTATTGATGCTTGTCACCTCCTTTGTTGGCTTGATAAGGAATGGCTTACCAGCAACAATCGTATTGTAAGCATGACGCACAAAGTATGCCTTGTTGCCCTCAATATGGTCGAAGTAGAGAATCTGGGTACCTTCCTTATTGTCAATGCTGTATGTGGCACCGAAGATAGCATCTACCTGGTGCTTGTTGAGGCTGAAAGGAAGAACACAAGTTGTCCAACGATTAGCTACCATTTGACGTACAATCTTTACCTGTGCCACATGACCATCAGGAGTTTTCTCAACAACATTGTTCGCATTCGCATCGTCAGCATTGTAATTTACCCCATCAACAATAGGCGTTGTTTCATCCTCATCGAATGAGAAGCCATAGAAGCCTATCTTCGAACCGAAGTTGTAGAGATAGTAGGTCTTACCTGCCTTTACATTAAAGGTATAGGTGACAGGTGAGTCCGCCAATACGCACCATCCATGAGCACTCTTTTCACCTTGATGGTTTGCGATAGCATTGTTAGGCATGATCTCGGTTGATAGGGCACTTGGATAAACGTTGTTTTTGAAACCATCCTTTGTCATCACGAAACTTTCAAGGCCATCAAAATGGTTGGCTACATCTGTTTCCGTTGGGGCTTGGCCTCCGTTCAAGTCCCACCCGTATTTAGTCAAATCGTATACTCCGCCAGTAGGCTTACCAGTGGTAGATTCGATGTGGGCAGTAGAAGTTACGAAGTTGCCTGCCTCGTCCATGATGAATACACGACGCTGAGGACGATAAGACTTCGTTTCGCCGCTGGCATCGAAGACACCATTCTGGAAGATGTGTGCAGTTACCTTACCGTTGGTCTTAGGATTGAACACCAAGAATGAACCAGAGCAAGGAACATTGAACATTGGATCCTTAACCTCGGTTGTGTATTTCTTGAAGTCAGCACTTCCGATGAGAGTTGTCTCAGGCATGGCATTGGAGCCATTCTCCTGACGAGCATTCTTGTTATTGTTGCAAGTCACATAGTAGTCGAATCCTGTCAACTTCCACTTGGCTTTGCTTGATTGTGTATCCCACTTATTGTTGTTGGATAGCTTTTCTGGATCTTTTTTGTTCGGATTAAGAATCTTAGTGTCTGGTGTTCCGTCGTTAGGGAACATCCATCCACCGAGTGTTACAGACAAGGTCTTGTCTTGGTTCCACATGGTGGTGTGGTTACCATAAGTTTCACCAGTTTCAACAGTTGACTTTACACGATACACAGCAGGGTCGTCAACATCTACAGTTATTAAAGCTGTGGTGCTTTCTAAGTTTTCACCACTTACAACGACTCTGATCTCAGCTGTACCTTCACTGACTGCTTCTATCTTTCCTGTTGAGGCATCTACCTTTACGACGCCAGGAGATGTAGAGAACCATGTTACGTTGTATTCTGTATAGCCAAGAGTTGTTGTTCCTTTTGTGACTGTCAAGTCTGGTGCTACTTGTGTATTACCAGCATACATTTTAATATTCTCAGACTCTGGTGTAACGATGATAGGCTCATAATTGCTGGCCACATTCAAAGTGAATGTAATAGCGTCAGGATTATCATAGACATCACTATAGTCGTCTGTTCCAGCAGAACCTGGAGTAGCACTTACAGTAACAGTATATGTACCTGCAGTTTTTGGAGTGAAATTGAGGGTACTGCCTGTTACACTTGAGGTGTTGCCAGTAGGTGTAACAGTGTAAGTGTAGTTGAAATAACTGCTTACATCTTCACCATCGTGAATCAGAGGAACTGTAATCTCCTTGCTGCTTGTAGCATCAAGATGCAGATTGATGGTAATGCCGTTGAATGATTTCAAGAAAACAGGCTTAATCTTACCTTCTGATACCGAGTAAGAGAACTGGAGAGTACCTGCAATATAATTGCTTCCCAGTGATGATGTTGGAGTCGCAGTAACGGTAATGAGAGATGTTCCCTTGATAAATTCTGTTTGTTGCTCGTTTTTCTTAACTGAGAATTTGCCAGTCTCATTATCAACAGTCACATTATTTCCACTAACCGTATATGACAAGGTGTAATCCTGACCTAACTTCAAGAGTTTGTCATTATCTCCATAAACCTTGATGACAGGTTGCTCTTCTTCCGCATCGGTGGTGTTGATAGTAACATCCTTTACGGAAACGTTGAGTGGAGAAGGAGCCTTTACGCTCAACTGATAAGTGGCTGTAGTTCCTTCATAAGTGTCAGTATTTTTAGGAGTAACGGTTGCTGTGATGGTTGCGATACCTAAACTATTAATAGTAATGGTATTACCACTCAGTGAAGCAACATCCTCTGCATTTGACGTGTAAACTACAGTATAATCTTTATCTGCAGTAAGAGCTGTTTCTCCTGCCTTAACAGTCAGAGCTGGCAAAGTCACGGTTGGGGTTGTGTTGACAACCACATCAGCATTTTGCTTGAAAAAAGCTGTCAGTCGAGTCTTGCCTGAAGATGAAGCTGGGCGCTCTACCTTGAGACTTGTCAAGCAAGTAGTACCACCACCGTAGCGACCCAAATAGAGTGCATCGCAATCTTCTGTAAGGGTGTAAGTAAATTTTGAACCACCATCAGCAGATTTTGCCAAGACATTTGACTTAAAGATACTGCTACCATTATCATTGTCATTTACATTAGAATAAATAATCACACCAGAACGATTCGGGCTGTCGCAATAGCCTTTCAGCGTAATCACATCACCTGCTTTGAAGCCACCAGTCTTTGGTTTGATAGTGATGTACTTTCCGTCCTTTGCACTGAAATTGCTGCTAAACGTTATAATATTATTAGCTACTGTGCAGCTTGTTCCATAAGTAGTTGTACCAACAGAGTTTGTGAAGTCGTAAATGACCCCGCTTTCGGTTGGATCAACTGTAGTTTTAGCCTTGAAGTTGGCTTTAAGAGAAATCGCAGCAGATACAGTTGTTTTGTAAGTTGCATTTGTACTAACCTCATTGTTGCTTGCATCTGTCCAGTTTACAAACTCATATCCCTCGCTTGGTGTTGCTGTGAATGTAAGAGAAGTGTTTGCTTCTACTTCTGTACCAGATGTCACTTCACTTGAACCATTCTTGATAGATACAGAGCCACCAGTTCCTGCTGTTGCAGAAACTTTATATTTATTTTCTGCACGAGTGATGGAGATGGACTTGAGATAAGTGGTACTACCTGCACTTCTATATAAATAAATGCTAGATTTTCCATTAAGTACATCATCACTTTTTACTATATAAGAACTTGTTGTATTGACTTTTGTTTCTTTGCTCGATGTAATAGTAATAGCATTACCTTCTGCTACTGCTGATGCCTTAACACCCATACCTGTTTTATCAGCATAAGATGTTATTGTAATGATATCTCCTGCCTGTAGAGTGGTGTTGTTGGCTAATGTGATTTTAAGATACTTCTTGTTTGAGTCAATTTTAAAACCATTTGCTTCTGTTGTAACTGTACCAGAAGCAGAAACTGAACCATAAGGACTTACACTCGTTTCTGTAGTATTTAATGTTATACCTGCAGGAACGGTATAGTCAAACAGTTTATTTCCTGTTGTCGTTCCATTCTCGCTACCACCATTATTATTATCTGTGCTACCATTATCAGTATTGGCAGTAGTCACAGTTGTTGTGTTTGTCTGGATAGTATTGTTACCAGCACTTCTACTATTAGTAGCAGCAGTGGCTATGCAATAATATTTTCCACCTTCTGTTGGAGTATAAGTAGCAGATGTAGCTTTTGCGATTGCACTACCATCCTTATACCACTGATAAGAAACATCACCGCTTCCGTATGCAGTTGCATCGAGGGTTTCTGTAGTTGTAGAGAATGGAGCCAAGTCCTTGGCAAACAGAATCTGCTTGTTGTCCTGGTTCTGATAAGCACGCTCGTACTCAGTTGCAGCCATAATGAAGCCACCGAGAACCTTGCCCTCGGTATAATAATTAGTATTTTCGCCAGTTACAGCCTTTGAGTCGTTTCCAGTTATATAATAACTGCGTGAGCCATCACGTAAAGAATTATTGTTAGTTCCTAATCCAGCCGAACAACAACTTCCCAAAATTTGGATTTTGTTGTTGTCATCCTTGTCATACGCCATAAACTTATTTACTAAGGCAACGTATGCTTTCTTTGCCATAGCCTCATATTTGCTGCTTTCAAGTAATTTCAAGCGTAAGGCTTTCAAGTATGCAGCAGTGAAAAGTGCAGAACATGATGACTCTTCGTAGTTTCCATCAAGTGCATTGTCTTTTTGGTCTAAGACTTGATACCATGTTCCATCTGCGTTTTGGTAAGATGCTATGCTTGCTGCAAGTTTTTCAAGATAGCCTTTCAGAGTAGAATAATTAGTATTGCTTGTTGGCATAAGCTCAAGGACATCGACTAAAGCAAGCATATACCAAGCATTGGCTCTTCCCCAGAATGCTCCTGAATGATAAGAAGTAGGAGTTGCATCTTTAGACCAATCTGTGATAGTAGGTGTTGCTGTCATTCCATGATATAAAAGACCTGTGTTGGAATCGCGCAACTGTCCCCATGTAATCGAAAACTGTTTTGTCAATAGACTCCAATCATCGTTTGAAACATTATTGGTTGCCTTTTTATAATTTATCAATTGTGCAAGAAGGGCAGGTCCCATATACATTCCATCACACCATACTTGGTCTACATAATTGTATTTGTGGAACCAACCACCCAACATTGTCTTTTGAACATCGTTGGCTGTAGCTTCTTTGACATTAGATTTAGTACCACCGATAACATAGTTCTCGTTATAATATTTTAAATCGGTGATAATAGCTTCTATAGCATTCTTTGCTTTAGTTTTTGCTGCATCCTCGCCCCATTTGCTATTATTGATAATATGAAATGCCATTTTTGCAGCATTCATATTGTCAAGGGTCATCTTTGTTTTATCTGGTGCGGAATAGGGATAGTCTGTAGCATAGGCCTGTGCGGATTTAAACCAAGGTTTTGCCCAATCGAAATCCACATAATAATCAGAAGCTTCAAGAGTGGCTTTGCCAACAAGACCTGCAACATAATCCAATTTCATGCTGTTGGCATACCCTTCTAATGACTCTGTGTTTGAATTCCATTTTGCAAAGCCATAAGCTTTTTGATTACCACGGAAATCATAAAGTCGTGAATTAATCGCCCACTGCGAATAGCGGACATCAGGATTGAATTTTACCCCCCCATCGCTATCAGCTTTCACTCCAATGACGCTGAGGCATGGGAGTAAAAGGAGAAGAAACAGGCGAGCGAAACCGCCTCGGCTCATGTCGAGGAAGCGGAATGTTAGTGTTTCGTGTTTCATTTCACTTTTAGTTTTATTGTTTTTGTGCTTATTTAGCTGTTTTGAATATCTCATACTTTACGGTAAGTCTATGCGCCGCTGATTGTTTTCTTTAGTTATTTTTGATGGTAGTCTGTTTTAAACACCCCAGTATAGCGGTCGCTGTCGAGAACTTATACGATGTATTTTTGTGCAATCGATTGCACCTTCTTTTCGGCTGCAAAGATACGAAAATTGTGTTAAAATAGAATGAATCCTTTTTGTCTAAAATCAGATTTTTCACGTAATCGTTTACGTATGACTTACTTTCTATTCTTGCGATATGCCTTCTTTTTCTTACTGTCATGCTTTCAGGTATTTATGCGCCTATTTCTTTTTTGTAGCTTAGTGGTTTTGCTTTCTTGAAAGGGGAAGTTGGTAATATTACTTCCCTTTCTGTAAAATTGCTATAGGAAGAGCACAAATGCGCCTTAAGCAGGGCACATTTGTGTCATAAGTAGGCATTTTTGCGTAATTCTATTTTAAGTATTTACTGTTGGCTGTCGATTAAGTCTGTTGGTTTGTTTGGAGTTACTTGTCCTTTTGGGGTATTCCTAAAGGTGGGTTTATATGGAATCGGCTCAAAAGTCCGTTAAATATACACAAAATCGGCTCAATTTGACCCGATTATTGATGAAAAATGAGTAAATTTGAGCCGATTAATAAATATGAACTATGACAATAGATATAGAAATATTACAATTTTTACATTATCATCCCTTGTCAAATAGGGCAGAGATAATGGCTGGTCTTACTGAAGCCCCAAGCGATAGCACCATGAAGCGATTGCTTTCAGCTGCAGTTAAGGAGGGAAATGTTGAAACGGTTGGGCGTGGTCCTGCGACGAAGTACAAACTTACTCCGCAAGCTCACGTAACCATGCCTTTGGATTTGGCTACTTATTTTGATAAAGATATTGATGAACGTGAAGTTCAAGAATCTTTCAACTTTG
>CAVACC010000003.1:0-64955 GCA_963587495.1 Clostridia bacterium
TTCTTTAGTCCGATTCAACAAGCCCCTTATATTGGTGCCAGCTCCGCCAACCCCAGTCATTGTTTCTAATTTTGCACAAAAATATAAAATCTAACTTGTTTATGAGAAAAATCAGAAACTTTTTATATTTTTTTTATATGTTCTTTCCATCTTAATTGTCCGACTACGGAGGAACAAATCACCGACAGGCAAGTTCTTTTGGGAGTAACCCAAAAGGTTTCAAGTAACTCGAAACATACCTTGCTGTGTCTTTATGGACACAATGTTTTGGCAAGAATAAAACCTAATACCATTGTTTTATATGTCATACTGTCAACATGTAAAACGCATGACATAGATTATTTGTGCCAACTGCTATATTGTTGCCATATTTTTTTGGCTCAGGAGAGATTGTCTGTGAATAAAACAATCTCTCTGGAGCATAAGACTTTGGGTTATCTTTAGGTTAAGTAATGTGGAAAACTTGGAACTTATCAACAAAATAACTATCTTTGCACATGAGAACGGAACCCAGCGAAAGTTGGGTAAGAGAATATAATCTTTAAAACACAAGAAGAGTTATGGCTGACATAAAATTACTCTTGGTAGAAGACGACGAGAACCTCGCCTATATGGAGAAAAGCTGCTTCGAAGATATCATCGAAGGATATGAGGTGAAGACTGCCGTCAATGGCAAGCAAGGACTGGAAGAATGGAAAAGCTTTCAGCCCGATGTCATCGTATCGGATATAGACATGCCTATCATGGACGGTCTGGAGATGGTGAGGAAAATACGTGAGGTAGATGGCGATACCATCATCCTCTTTACCACAGGCCTTACCTCGCCCAAAGACCTGAAGGCAGGCTATGCTGCCGGAGCCAACAACTATGTGAAGAAGCCTTTCATACCCGAAGAGCTGGATGCACACATACAGAGCCTGATGCGGCTGAAGGAAGGCAAACGCAGCAAGAACAACAGCCAACTTGTAAAACTGGGCAAATATATCCTGGATGCCAACCATGCCACACTGAAAAACCAGGAGGACCACAGCGAGAAGATGCTTACGGCGCGTGAGGCAAAGATTCTGGAACTCTTGGCGGTGAACAAGAACGAAGTGGTGCGCCGTGAAGCTGTACTGAGTCGTTTCTGGGACGTGGAAGACAAAGACTATTTTGCATCGAGAAGCCTTGATGTTTTCATCAAGAAGATTCGCACAGCCATCGAAGACGAGCCAAGTGTAGAGTTAAGGACCATCCGAGGCGTAGGCTTCAAACTCATTGTAGAATAACTGCAAGCCCGTTGTCTGAGCATCGGCATGAAGAACTGCCTTCGCATAACCTGCCGGAAAAAGCGAAAACAGGACTGACAAGGCAACAAGTCTGATAAAAGAAACTACAGAAAAAACATTATTCAGAGAAAGAAAACAACAACAAAAATAAAGCATTATGTTTAAGTCGATACTTTACTATATATTAATGATAGCGGAATTCTGTAGCACCATGTTTGTTGGTGGTATAGTGATGGGCATCTATCTTGCCTTCTCCGGCAAACTGGAAGAGGTAAATGCCAACGACCAGGCTTCCTTACTCGAGGCAGGAGCTCCCATTATTTATGTTTTCTGCATTCTTGCTATACTTATATTATGGTTCACCTTCAGCAAGGCAAAGTTTTCCAAGTTTACGCTGGGCAGAGTGAATCCTGCCTACAAGTGGAAGGCTATGTTCTGGTACACCCTTCCCCTGTTTGGAATTACCATGATGTTTATCGCCCTCTTCAATTTTTTGGAAATCGATATATACAACAAGGACTTCATGGCTTTCAGTTATATGGAGCGACTTCCGATGATTCTTATCGGCTCTTTTATCTCAGCCTATATTATCTTCGGCGCTATACACGAAGAACTGATCAAATGCGGCAAGAAAACATGGGTTTCTTACCTTACCATTCTTGCATTCAGCATCATACCATTCATTGCCACAACCCTGGGCCAGTCATTGACATGGATTATCATGATGATGATATGGAGCATCGTGCAGACATCGATCCTCTTTTATATCTACAAAACCACAAGGAGCACCATCGTGGCATTTGTGGCCTGTATCATCTGTAATCTGATTCCTACCGATATTTCCAGTATTCCTCTGTGTACTGCCATGGGATGCTTTGGATCCACATTGACAGCAAGCAGCATCAGCAATTATTTAGTAGCAAAGAAGGAAGGCAGAGAAACCGAATACCTCTTGGATGAATAAAGAAGAAAGGAGAAGATGATATGAATGCCAACCGCACCAAGATACTCAGCACCGCTGCCCTGATAGCCATTCTCCTTATCCAAATGTTCTGGATGTGGAACACCTATAACATCAACGCACGACAATTAGGAAAGGAATATGATGAGATATTGGAGAAAGCCATCGCCTTAGAGTTGGATAAAACAAATAGGTGCGATTCTTTTTTTGAGTCGGGAGATACCATTGCTAACAGTAATATTTATAATCCTACACTATCCCTTTATGATGCCATCTACAAAAAATCGCATCAAGATGCCAACATCGATACCTTGACAATTATTGCCGACTCCATTATCAAAGCAGAGAAGTTGCCTTTCCACATTGCCATCAACAAGGTGAACATGAAAACAGGAAAGGTGATGGAAGGTAAAAATATCAACAGCAATATCTTCCCCTTCCTGGAGAAAGTGAAAACCAACATTCTGCCTGTAAGACTGGACAACAGCGTAGGCTTCCAGATGACCATCACCAACGGAAGTATCTACATCTTCAGACATAACTGGGTGCTGCTCCTCATCTCTATCCTTATTTCCATCGTCATCATCCTGAGTATTATCGACCAGATAAACTATATCAACGAGCAGGAACGTGTACGCCTCCTGCGCGAGGACTTCTCGTATGCCATGGTGCACGACATGAAATCGCCCCTCACCTCTATCATCATGGGTACGAAATACCTGCACAGCGGTGTGCTGGAGAAGAAGCCTGAAATAAAGGAGAAATATTTCACCATCGTAGAAGACGAGGCACAGCATCTACTGGCACTCATCAACCGACTGCTCACCATCTCGAAACTGGAACATGGCAAGCTGAATATTCAGAAGACTGTAGTAAATCTGGAGCCCATGATAGAGGATGTGACCGAGAAATACAAAGCCAAGTCGGCCAAGCCCATTCATATAGCCACCCAGCTGAAGGTAAAGACTGTAGCTGCAGACGAGGAATATCTGAAAGAGGCTATCAGCAACCTGATAGACAACGCCACAAAATACTCGAAAGAAAAGATCAACATCCGCATTTCTACCCTCGAGGACAACCACTATATATATATTAAGGTGTACGACGAGGGAATAGGCATATCGAAGAGCGAACAGAAATCGGTATTCAATCGCTTTGAGCGTGCTGCCGAACACGAGAAAAATGGCAACAAGACCCGAAAAGGATTTGGCATAGGCCTGAACTATGTGTTCCAGATCATCCATGCCCATGGCGGAAAGATAAGTCTGAAGAGCGAGAAAGACAAGTGGACGGAGTTTACCATCGCCCTGCCTAAAGTTTCAGACAAGCAATAAGATGGAGAAAAAACAAGTTACAGGGACACAACTCATCAACAGAGAGGCACGCCAGGCATGATCAGAGAAACGTTAACTTAAAGATAACCATCTGATAACACAACATTTACAGTAATAGCCGTATCTTTGCATCGTAAACAATAAAGAAAAAAACGATACAACTATGGCTAAATCATTCGTCGTCATACTCTTTACGATACTCTTTGGCTTGAACCATGTATCGGAAAAGCAGTACAACCATACAAACGATAAAAATCAAATAATAGAAATCTCTCTCATAAGGTCAAGCTCAAGCTGTGAAGCTGTTGAGCTTGACCTGTCTTGTTTGTCACTTTACTATGGAAGTGATGGGATTTCTTGTTCCTTTCATACCAACGAGGAAAGCCTTGGCGCTGCCAAACTTCAAGAACATGTCAAGACGTACTGGCACGTGGTTCTCGTCATCGGTCACATAGAAATCGACTATTCTCTTGTACTTGCCGTCTTCTAACTCCATGTAAGCCAAGCGCAGACAACGATACTTCAAACCATTGTCGGCCTTGATGGTTTCCTTGCCAAAGAACTTGATCTGGGCAGGTGTACGGCCGTTTCCATCCACAATAGGGAATTTCACTACATAACCCTTCTTCCAGTTGGCGGGGTCGAAGCTGCGGGCACGCAGGAAGATGTTCATCATATCGAAAACGCAGTCTTCGTAAGCTGCATTTTTCCAGTGATGAGTACCATCATGGCGCTGACGATGCATGCGTACATGACATTTTCCGTTGGCATAGCTGTAGTAATCCTCATCTACCGTATAGCGCTTGCCTTCTCGTGCTCCCTTACGGAAATAGAGCGGAGCAAGGTCGGTGCTGCTATAACAAAGCAAGGTGTCACGAAGTACAAAGAAATCGTCTACTCGCTTGTTGCCTCGTGTCACTAACGAACCACGATAGGCGGGTTTGCCCTTATAGGTGGTCTGGATGGTTGACATACTGGCTGTACCAGCCTTAACCCATACAAACTTCCAGTTGTAGTAGAGGTTGTAGGCCAGGTACTCACCCGACTTGAATGCCGTGTTACGGAATGTACACTGGGCAGACACCGTAGTGCTGACCATAAACAGCAAGATAGCTGTCAGTACTGATTTTTTAAGAAATTTCATCATATCTCTTACATTTTAGGAACATACTGAATGCCTAATTTCTTAGCACGATCAGCGTTCTGATTTTTCACTTTTTTCTCCTTGTCTGGCTTCTGCTTGGTAATGACACCAGGCTTCTGTCGGTCGAGAGGCCGTTCCGTAGGATTCCAACTCTCGGTAATGTCCCATTTAGCCTTGCACTCTATGACCTCAGGATAGTAATACACCTCTTCTGCCTGCTGGTCTTTATCATAATCGCCAGTATCCCATTTGCCATTATTGTTGCGGTCAACTATCAGGCGCAGGTAATATTTCTCGGGCTTGAGATAATAGAACTCCGCCACTCCGTTGACAGCCTTGGTTTCCTTCACCACCTGGTCTTGCCCGTTGAGCAGTTGTACCAGCAGGTGCTCGTCTTCAAGACTTGTTATGTTGACCAGCAAGGTGCTATATTCGTCGAGCGAAGAAACCTTGAAACCTTGCTTTACAGGCTTGGAAGCCAGCCCGTAGATATCGACAAATGCAGCCGAATCTATCTCAAGACTGTATTCAATGTCGGGTCGCCACTCGCCCCGCAGTTTATAGTTTCGGTTGCCCATATCCTCAAACTCGAAAGGAGCCCTGTACCACAATGTATCGTGCTTGGCATAAAGATGAATGCCTGCCGTATCGGCATGGGCAAGAGGTGTAGGGAACGAGAAGCTGATGTTCTTGTCGGGATCCAGCTGTGAAGCCACTCCTATCTTTACATCCAAAGGCTTGGGAGCCATGACCGAGTCGTAGGGTTCGCCTTTCTTCTTGCGCTTCTCCTGCTTCTTGGTCCACTCTTCCAACTCTTTGTTGAGTCGTTTCTGTCGTTTGGCATACGATTCCTTGGCGAGTACATCGAGGGTATCGGTACGTGATACAAGCACGCCTGTACTGTCGGTCATACGATAACTCAGTTCTATTTGCAGCGTATCCTGATTGACCAAAGCTGTATCGCGAAGCCAATAGGTAAGTGTGTCCTGCTGTAAAGAAGACTCGATAAGGAAGGCGTTTTCTGCATCAAAGTTCAATCCTCTGACAGCAGGCATGATGGAATCGCCATAGCTGAAGAAGAGTGAGAAATTGTTGGCATCCTTGCGCTCTGCCTTGAGGAAGTATCGGTCGGTAAGTGGCTCTGTGAAAGCTCTCAGCACAATATCATCGGGCAGGAAATGAGTATACGCCACCCGGTCGATAGACTTGATATGCAGAGAGTCGACCCACGTTGTATCCTGACGGGTATCAGGCTTAAACGATGGCACGATGATGTCGTGAGAGAAGGCTATCTTCTCGCTCTTCTGACTGAACATATAGTTGCCATCCATATCCTGAAGGGCATAGATGCGGTAAGAGCCTGGTGCCACACCCTTGATAACGAAGCGGCCACGGCTGTCGGTACGGCTCACACGAAGCATGGGCTTGGTACGGAAAGCCGAATCGGCGGTGTCGCTGTACAGACCTACGAGAATGCCCTTGATGGGCTCCAGGTTTTCTGATTCGAGCACATAGCCCGACACCTCCATCGTATCTATCTTCTCGCCAGTAGAGAAACTGTAGGTATAGTTTCCCATAGGATTGTTCTCATTATTGTCACTGATGGCATCAGAGAAGTCTATCGTGTACGTGGTATTGGGCTTCAGTGAGTCGACCAGCGATACCTGAATCTTCTTGCCTGCCGTCTTGATTTCGGGCACTTCTATCTGAGGAGGCGACACGACGACTTTCTCGGTAGGATTGTCTATCTTGACGTATTCGTCGAAGTAAATGTTTATTTTCTTTGATGTCACATTCACTCCTTTGTCCTCAGGACTGGCACCTATCACCTTGGGCGGTGTCTCATCGAACCATCCTCCATCAGGCTGTCCCATCTTGGCACACGAAGCCAAAAGCAAAAAGGCAAGGACATAGAAGGGCAAATACATAGCACTTGCCTTCTTATGTGTCTTGATCCATTTGTCTATCTTGTTTATCATCATTATTCTCGTGTATCTACCTTTTTGCACATATTATAGCTTGTTGAGTTCGAGCATCTCGTCGATATTCTTTCGGCTGTTGCTCAGTCGGGGCACCTTGTGCTGTCCGCCCAACTTACCCTTACTCTTGAGCCAGTCGTTGAAGAGGTTAGGACGTGCCTTCACTATCTCCAAATGCTGAAGCGTGACATCGTGGAAACGCTTGGCCTCATAGTCGCTGTTGATTTCCTGCAGATGCTTGTCGAGCAGGGATGCAAACTCGTCAAGGCTTTCTGGCTCCTTGGAGAACTCGATGAGCCACTGGTGGCGGCACTTGGCATTACTGTCCATAAAGACAGGAGCTGCTGTATATTCTGCCACCTGCGCTCCTGTTTTCTCGCAGGCATACTTCAATCCCTTTTCGGCATTGTCCATGATGAGTTCCTCACCAAAGGCATTGATAAAGTATTTGGTACGTCCGGTAATGACAAACTTGTATGGATTCTTGCTGGTAAACATGACTGTATCGCCGATGAGATAACGCCACAAACCACAAGAGGTAGTGATAACCATGGCGTAATTCTTTCCCACCTCGATGCCCTGAAGAGGAACCACAGTAGGATGGTCGGTACCAAACTCGTCCATAGGTATGAACTCATAGAACACGTCATAATCGATCATGAGCGACATAGCCGGGTCGGAAGGATCATCCTGCAAGCCGAAGAATCCCTCGCTGGCATTATAGGTCTCCATATAGTTCATGCCCGGCGAAGTGATGAGCTGCTCATATTGTTTGCGATAAGGAGTAAAGGCTATACCGCCATGGAAGAACACTTCCAGGTTGGGCCACACTTCCTCCAAATGTTTTTTACCCGTGAGTTCGAGAACACGTACCAGCACACTGAGCATCCAGCTGGGCACTCCCGAGATATTGGTCACATTCTTGTTCATCGTCTCGCGGGCTATACGGTCGCGCTTAACCTCGAAGTCACTCAACAAGGCTGTCTGCTTCTTGGGCACTCTCACCAAATTGGCCAGAGGATTGATATTCTCGATGAGGATGGCACTCAAGTCGCCCACCAAACTGCCCGAGACATTATAGTTGGGCGAATGACTTCCGCCAAGAATAAGGCTTTTTCCATCGAAGAGCTTACTTTCGGGATGATTTCTCAGATAATAGGCCACCGCATCGAAGCCTCCTGCATAATGAATGCCATGCAATCCGTCGCGTGACACAGGAATGAACTTACTCTTGTCGTTGGTGGTTCCCGACGACTTGGCGTACCATTTCACAGTTCCTGGCCACAGCACATTCTGCTCGCCGTGGCGCATACGGTCGATGTCACCTTTCAGCTCCTCGTAGGTGTTGACAGGTATATTGTTGGCAAACTTCTCGTAAGAATCGGTATTGTTTAGTAGATGCTTAACGCCGTATTCTGTATTTTTTCCCTTCTCTAAAAGGTGCATGAGTACATTGTGCTGCAGATGTTCTGCATCATACAAGTACTTCTCCAACTCCTTTTGGCGGGGTTTGAAGACGTTACTGACTATCTTTGTTAAACTCATAAGTGATATTAATATCTTTTAAGTTGCAAAATTAACCTAAACTTTTAATATACAGAAAGTTTTTACTATTTTTAATACAAATGGCAGTACATAGACAAAAAAATACTCACTACAACCATTGCTGATAAGCGGGCAATGCCTGTAGTGAGTATATTTTGGATCATGACAAGTCGCCTGAAATCTATAACGACAATAGCCTTGCTATCCTCTTTTTATTTCTCTCCTTCTTCCTCAAAGGCTGCAGCTTCGGCAGCAGCAATGATGTCTTCCTTAGACATTTCCTTGGGAGTGGAAGAAATATCGCTCAGGTCGAACTCCTCTTCTTCTTTCACTTCTACTTTAGGTTCTGTATCCTTCTGGGGGTTCTCTTCGTACACCTTTTCGCAGAAGACATCCACCTGTTTTTCTTCTGTTTCTGATTCTTTCGAGATGATAAAGTCACTCTTTACCTCAGTAACAGGCACACTCTGCACAGGTTCTTCCTCCATCTTGGTACGGTTGGACTTGGCAGCAAAGACGGCGTCAATGTACTGAGGTTTCTTACGAAGCTGTTCCAGAGTAAGCTTGGAGGCAATCTGCTGACTTTCCTTCTTGGAATAGCCCTTGCCTGTTCCGCCCTCTATACCTTCTATCACCACCTTGTAGGTGAATACAGGACTTCCGTTCTTGTCTTTTTCCTGTTCCACCTGTACGAAATCGAGCTTTACACGATTTTTCTGGCTCCACTCTATGAGTTTGCTCTTGAAGTTGACCTCCTTGTAAGCCACCTTGTCGATGTTGATCATCTGTGAGAGGATACGCTTCTGCATAAACTCCATGCAGGCATTGTAACCTCTGTCCAAATAAACAGCTCCCACAAGAGCCTCAAAGGCGTTTCCTCCCATATAGCTATTGTGCGAATAGCTGTGACCACTCGACAGAATGAGTTGATTGATGCCCATTTCCTGTGCCAGCTTGTTGAGTGTATCGCGCTGTACCAGCTTGCTTCGGGTATTAGTAAGAAATCCCTCACGCTTGCCGGGGAAATGCTTATACACGATGTCACCCACTACAGCATCAAGCACGGCATCACCGAGAAACTCCAGTCGCTCATTGTTCATGGGTTTTCCCTTTGCGTTGCGGTGCATGATGCTCTTGTGCATCAGCGCCATCTTGTAATAGCTAATTTCGTGTGGATAAAAACCTAAGATCTGATACAAAGAAAAATAAAGCTCTTTGTCCTTTCGGAAAGAGAGCTTTATTCTATCTATAAAATTATTCAGCATATTTCTTGAATACTACACAGCAGTTGTGACCACCGAAACCGAAGGTATTGCTCAATGCAGCACGAACCTCACGCTTCTGAGCTTTGTTGAAGGTGAAATTCAAGTTATAATCGAGCTCTTCGTCCTTATCATCTTCCTCATGGTTGATGGTAGGAGGTACGATGTCGTTCTTAACACTGAGTACGCAGACCATAGCCTCTACAGCACCAGCAGCACCCAACAAGTGACCAGTCATAGACTTGGTAGAACTGATGTTAAGCTTGTAAGCTGACTCACCGAAGACATTCATGATAGCCTTAGCTTCCGAAATGTCACCTACGTGGGTAGATGTGCCATGAACATTGATGTAGTCAATATCCTCTGGCTTCAAGTTGGCATCCTCAAGGGCGCGCTCCATAACGAGTTTTGCACCGAGACCTTCAGGATGAGAAGCTGTGATGTGATAAGCATCGGCACTCTCGCCTTCGCCTACCATCTCTGCATAAATCTTCGCACCACGAGCCTTAGCGTGCTCCAGTTCCTCAAGAACCAAGCAACCGGCACCCTCGCCCATGATAAATCCGTCGCGACTTGCGCTGAATGGACGTGAAGCATGCTCAGGGTCATCATTACGAGTAGACAAAGCATGCATAGCGTTGAATCCGCCTACACCACATTCGCAGATAGCAGCCTCGGCACCACCGCTGACGATGATGTTTGCCTTACCCAGACGAATCAGATTGAAGGCATCTGCCAATGCGTTGCTTGAAGAAGCACATGCGGATGTAGTAGTGTAGTTAGGTCCGTGGAATCCGAAATGGATAGAAATCTGACCAGAAGCGATATCAGCGATCATCTTAGGAATGAAGAATGGATTGAACTTAGGACCATTCTCCTGATGGGTGCCAAAATAAGTCACCTCGTCCTGGAAAGTCTTGATACCACCGATACCTACACCATAAACAACGCCTACATTGTTTAAGTCTTCCTTCTCAAGATCGATACCGGCATCCTTTACACCCTGCATGGCAGAAATAAGAGCCAACTGAGTGTAACGGTCCAACTTGCGGGCTTCCTTACGGTCAATCCAATCGTTGATGTTCAGGTTCTTTACCTCGCAAGCAAACTTGGTCTTGAAAAGGGTTGTATCGAAATGAGTAATAGGAGCTGCGCCGCTCTTACCTGCAAGGAGGTTCTCCCAAGTTTCCTCAGGAGTATTACCTACTGGAGTTACGGCGCCGAGACCTGTTACTACAACTCTCTTTAATTCCATTTATAATAATTGAAGTTGCTAATTACTTGCTGTTCTCCTCGATGTAAGCGATAGCATCACCAACAGTTGCAATCTTCTCAGCCTTATCGTCTGGAATAGAAATGTTGAACTCCTTCTCGAATTCCATGATCAACTCTACTGTATCCAAAGAGTCAGCACCAAGGTCGTTTGTGAAACTTGCCTCTGGCTTAACCTCTGCCTCATCAACACCGAGTTTGTCTACGATAATAGCCTTTACTTTGCTTTCAATTTCTGACATAATTGTAACTTTTAAAATGTTTATAAATTAATTTCTAATTAAAAATCGGATGCAAAGGAACACTTTTTTTTTCAAATAAGCAAACATTTTATAGAAAAAAGTGCTAATTGATGCACAAACACCTATAAACTGTGCACCTTTTTTGTGCTTTTTTGTCTTTTTTGTTGGTAATATGCTTTTTTTTAATTACTTTTGTGCATTATTATTAATTAATCTTTTAACATCATGACATTTACAGAAAAAGCAAACAAAATTTTCAATCAGGCAATTGCCGATTATCATATCAAGGACAATATTGATACTCCTATCAACAATCCTTACGAAGACGGCTCCATTGAGAACCGTTTATATCTGAAATGCTGGATTGATACCGTACAGTGGCATTTCGAGGATATCATCCGCGACCCACAGATTGACCCTGCAGAGGCTTTGCTCCTGAAGCGACGCATCGACAAGAGCAACCAGGACCGCACAGACCTCGTTGAGCAGATCGACTCATACTTCCGTGAGTTGTATGCCAAGGTGAAAGTGTTGCCCGATGCACGCATCAATACAGAGAGTCCGGCATGGGCTGTTGACCGTCTGAGCATCCTCGCCCTGAAGATTTACCACATGCGCGAGCAGGCTGAACGTACTGAGGCTTCTGCAGAGCACAAGGCTAAATGTCAGGCTAAACTCGATGTGCTGCTCGAACAGCAGGTTGACCTCAGTACTGCCATCGACCAGTTGCTCGAAGATATCGAGGCTGGAAGAAAGTATATGAAGGTGTACAGACAGATGAAGATGTACAATGATCCTTCTACCAATCCTGTACTCTACAACAAGAAATAATAAGGTTTACACCTATTTATATATATATAGCACAATCGAAAATAGGAAAGTCAGAAGAAGGAAACTTAGCGGCAATATTCACAGAATTTCATATCTTATCCCTTAAAAAGAAAGCTATGAAACGATTGTCACCCAGTTTCCTTCTATTCCTTGTCTTCCCTTGACTTGAAACAAATAGTCCATTACTAAGAAAAATAAACGAAATGAAGACTGAGCATATTCTCATCATTCGATTTTCGGCCATGGGCGATGTTGCCATGACTGTGCCTGTGGTTTATTCGCTTGCCACCCAGTATCCTGCTGTCAGGATTACTGTGCTCAGCCGCCCGTTTGCCCGTCCTTTCTTCGAAAATTTAGCTCCTAATGTAGGTTTCATGGAAGCCGACATCAAAAACGAGTATCATGGCATCAAGGGACTCAATGCCCTCTACCGTCGCCTTTCGGCAAAGCATTTCACAGCCATAGCCGACCTGCACAGTGTACTGCGATCCAGCTATCTGCGCATGAGGTTTAATCTCGACAACTTCAAGGTGGCGCATATCGACAAACACCGCAAGGGTAAACGCCAGCTCACATCACAAAACGACAAGAAGTTCGTACAGCAACCCACATCGTTTGAAAACTATGCTGAAGTTCTTGCCAAACTGGGTTATCCTGTCAAACTGGATTTCACTTCTATTTTTGGCTCAGAGAAAGGCGACCTCAACTTGTTGCCAGAAACGCTGTGGAGCAAGGCCAACACAGAAGTAAACAAAGATATCCACAGTTACGAAAAACCCTGGATAGGCTTGGCTCCCTTTGCTGCACACGAGGGAAAGATATACCCATTGCCTCTGATGGAAAAAGTTATACAGGGAGTTATCCACACTTATCCACAATGCAGAATATTCCTTTTCGGAGGTGGAGAGAAGGAAACTGAGGTCATGAACCGATGGGCAGAGACATGGCCCGAAGTATGTAATGCATCGGCTCAGCTCAAGGGTCTGCAGCAAGAACTCATCCTCATGAGCCATCTGCAGGTGATGGTCAGCATGGACAGCGCCAATATGCACTTGGCATCACTTGTCCACACACCCGTGGTAAGTATATGGGGCGCAACCCATCCCTACGCCGGCTTCATGGGATGGAATCAAAATCCTACCAATGCCGTACAGGTAGACTTACCCTGCCGCCCTTGCAGTATCTATGGCAATAAGCCATGTATGCGAGGCGATATGGCTTGCATGAACCAAATCAAGCCAGAAGATATCATTCAAAGAATAGAAACTGTTTTGAAACAAAAATAAAACATTAAGTAGAGAGCGTATTTATATATGCTCTCTGCAAATATCCCTCTTATTATTTTACTTTTTTGAGAAAAAAATAGAAAGCATCCCAAATAGATAAAGAAAAAATACATGGAAAGAAAATATCACTCCATTTATTTAAACTAACCCTTTCTATAATTTCTATTAAATAGACAACTTGTAAAGCTAATAAAAATAGCAATATTATATACTTAGTTATTTTTGTCATAATTACTCCAATATTCAAAAATAGAAACTGCGACGCTCAATGCTTGACGAATTAATGTTCTATCCAATTCTGAAAAGCCGCAGTTATAAAAAATATTATCTTTTAAATCTGCTCTGCAAAGATACTATTTTTTTATTTAACTACCATTATTACAGGTAAAAAATAATATAATCTTGCACAGGCTATGTATTTAATTCAGCATAGTATATAACTTTTATCCACAAACCTGTGGAAAAACGCAGGGAAAACCCATCCAATAACTTATTCATAACTTTCAAGATATCCACCAATCACTTTCCAGCCCCCTCGGAATGAGGATATCCACATAGTTATTATTAAGTTTTAATGAAGTTTTTAGGAATTTTAGAACGGAAAAAGATATAAACTTATTAACTTTGCACCAGAATAGGAAAATGTGGATAAAACATCTAAAGCATTAAGAACCAAGAAAAAGAAATGCAACAGGTGTATTGATAACTTACTATCAGGGTGTGGATAATAAAACTGGCAAGAAATCGTCCAAATATTTATCCACTTATCCACGTTATATCATCATTCCTATATCCTTTTTTAAAAAAGAAGAATAAAGAAATAAAATAATAATAATGTTATGGTGAAAAAAGAATGGATAGAGAAAGGTTTTGTCGATGAACCTGTTGATGCAACCTTAGACTTGAAGCAGGAGATACGCCGACTCTGCAAAGAGAAAGATGCGATCATCCTGGCTCATTACTATACCGTAGGCGATATTCAGGATATTGCTGACTTCGTGGGCGACTCTTTGGCGCTGGCACGCAAGGCTGCAGAAACTGATGCTAAGGTTATGGTGATGTGCGGTGTGCACTTTATGGCAGAAACTTGCAAACTGCTGAGTCCTGACAAGACAGTACTTTGTCCTGACCTGAATGCGGGTTGTTCGCTTGCCGACAGCTGCAAGGCCGAAGACCTGAAGCAGTATAAGGCTGAGCATCCTGGATACAAGGTGGTGAGCTATGTCAATACTACAGCAGCTGTCAAGGCGCTTACCGATTGTGTGGTGACGAGTGGCAATGCCAAGAAGGTGATTGACAGTTTTCCACAAGATGAAAAGATTATCTTTGGTCCAGACTATAACTTAGGCAACTATATCAATAGCGTTACAGGCCGCAATATGTTGCTCTGGAATGGTGGATGTCATGTTCATGAGAAATTCTCTGTCGAGGCTATCGTGAAGCTGAAGAGCGAGCATCCTGAGGCTGTCGTGATGGCTCATCTTGAGTGCAAGGCTCCTGTGTTGGCTGTAGCTGATGTAAAGGGTTCTACTGCCACAATGCTTCAATATGCCGAGAAGCATCCAGAAATCAAGGAGTATATTATCGCCACAGAGGCTGGTATTCTTCACGAGCTGGAGCGCAACTGTCCTGGTGTAACCTTCTATCCTGTGCCACCAGAGGTGAGCGAAGGTGGATTAGGATGCAGTTGCAATGAGTGCGAATATATGAAGATGAACACGCTTCAGAAGATTTATAATGCCCTGAAGTATGATTGGCCCACTGTAGAGGTTGACGAAGCAATCGCACGCGATGCTGTTAAGCCTATCGAGAAGATGCTCTCGCTTTCTTAAGATTTTCAAATAAAACATATATTCATCTGAGTCAAGTATCTTACTGAGCCCACTTGAAAAAGTCAATTTTACAAAAATCAGCTTTTTCAAGTGGGCTCAGTGTTTAATTTCTTTTACTTCCCTAACTTTTTTAACCTCTGAACTGATTCAAAAGTTCATTTTTCCTCTTTCATTTTCATCAATTTCTAAATTTACAAATACGCAAAAAACGTCTCTAAATGATGCTTTTGTTAGCTACAAGTGCTTTTTGTAGATGCATTATAGTACTTGGTACTTTTTTATACGAAGTGTCTTTTTACACTCAAGGGCTTGGTGTTTTTAAGCAAATGAGTGGTAAAATCGGTTCGTTTTAGTTCAAAAAATAAATTTTACCCCCTAAAAGACAAAAAAGTCACCTGTTAAAAAACAATTTTTACTACTTTTGCATTGGTTTTAAACAAGGTGCGTTGCGAAACGCAGATATCATCTTTTACTTATACAATTTATATTTACATCGTAATGAGAATTTCCGAGTGCGGAGGTTCTCATTATTTTTTTTTAACGTCACGATGGTCTTCGGTTACGGATAATAGGGTTATCTTTGCAAAAGATAAGTTGCACTGGGCAAACTATATTTTAAGCACGATAAAAGAAATATGAAACTCAAGATACATTTCAGTCATAAGGAGGAACTTTGGAATTCCTGGTCGCATGCCGGTGGCATCCTTTTGGGAGTCATCGTAGGCATTATTTTCCTGTATTGGTGTTTTACCAATCACAACGGTTGGGCAACGGCAGGAGTGATACTTTATCTCTTCGGCATGCTCATGTCGTACATCGCTTCTACTGTGTATCATGCTCTCTCGGCATGGAGCAAGTGGAAAGAGCGACTTCGCAAATGGGATCATGCTGCCATCTATTGGCATATTGCAGGTTCATACTCTCCCATCACACTCATAGCTATGCGCGATCAGGGTTATTGGGGCTGGAGTCTGTTCTGTTTCATCTGGGCGTGTGCAATAGCCGGAACAGTCATGAGTTTTTGCCGGCTGAAGGATCACAGCAACTTGGAAACCATTTGTTTCGTTGGCATGGGACTTTCCGTGTTGGTTGCTTTCAAGCCTCTCATTGATTCTGTCTCCCCAGCTACGGTCATTTGGATTGTTGCCGAGGGCGTATGCTATATTACAGGTGCTGTATTCTATAGTATCAACAAGCGCAAGTATATGCATTCTGTCTTCCATTTCTTCGTATTGGCTGGTAGTATCTGTCATATCATAGCAGTCTGCGACATTTTGATGAAGTATATCTAACTCAACTTTCTGATTTACGGAAGTTGTGTTAGTTAGACAACAGCTTTGTGGACTTGAAATTAAACATAAAATATTCCCACAAAAGCTATTGTTTCTAATTTTCTATAATTTTTGAGCCCAGCGAAAGCTCAATTGGTAATATTATTTTCCTTTGCGTTAAAATTGTTCCTTAAAGAGCACAAATGTGCCCCACGTAGGGCACATTTGTGCCATAAATAGGCATTTTGATAGAATCAGTTTTTTTTTTTAAAATCATGCTAATTTGTTCTGAATAGCTTAAAATGAGCTATTTATGAGCTTATTACCCATATAGAGGTAATGATTTGGCAATAGTTCTAACTTCTGTGTTATACATAAGTTTGCTTGTCAAACAACTCTTTTCGCAAAGGTACTACAATTAAGTGGATTAACGAAAATCATATCTATTTTTTAGATTTTATTTTCAGTTGACGTTCGCTTTACTCCAATCCAACCATTGTAAGTTCTTTATGCGTAATTATTCGGTTCCAAAATGTTAAAAAATGAGCTATAAGATACATTTAAGCACCAATTGTTTCTTATTTATGAAACATAATACCTATCTTTGCAGCAAATTGAGAATGTATGGCACAAAATATCTTCCGACTTGTCTTGACTGACGAGGCACACGACTTTATTGAGAGTTTACCCGAAGCGGTATCTTACAAGATTTACTACAACATCAAGCGTGTTGTAGGTGGAGAACGTAACAAAGAACTTTTCAAGAAGTTGGAAAATTCGGAAATATGGGAGTTCCGTACATTATACAACAAAACTGCTTATCGCTTGTTTGCCTTCTGGGATAAGGACGAAGAAACTCTTGTGATTGCCACCCATGGCATCATTAAGAAAACTCAAAAGACACCGAGTAAGGAAATAGCGAAAGCAGAAGCAATAAGAAAAGAATATTTCAAAAATAAATAATTATGGCACAAATGAATCTTACCCCATTGGACGATGTGCTCGACAAGCACTTTGGGAAAGTTGGCACTCCAAAACGTGATGCTTTTGAAAGTGATGTGGATGAAGCATTGCATGCATACCGTTTGGGAGAAGCCATCAAGAAGGCTCGCATAGAACAGAACTTGACACAAGAACAACTTGGTGAGCGTATAGGTGTGAAAAGAGCGCAGATTTCTCGCTTGGAAAGAGGTTATAGTATAACAATACCTACTATGCGAAGAGTATTCAAAGCTCTTGGTGTGGTAACTGCAACCATTGATTTGGGGATTGCAGGAAAAGTAGCATTATGGTAGATAAAAAGCTATGCATGTGGCTTTAGAGTATTTGAAACTAAAGCCATATGCATTGCTTTCCTTTGACAATAGTCGTGTACCGGTACCTAAAATAATAATTTAAGACAGAATTTTCTTTTTGATCGCTTTTATGCGGTGTTCGATAATATTGTCCCACAGCTTAGAACCGCCCAGTTCTGATGCAGAAATATAATCTCCATACTTTTCGAGAAATTCCTCATTGTAGGTAATAGAATTGTCACCATATCGATCTATTATGTATGCCCAATTCCATCTGTCAGCATACTTGATTAAAAGTTCGTGGGTCATGTCGATACAAGACTTGTCTGATAGCACTTCCCAATCCCAACAATCCTTAAATGTCTCTATGTTGTCTTCTGTAAACAATAGTGTACTACTGTTTGATGTCAATTCGTGCCAGTCAAGTTTGTGCTTGAATTTTTCAAGTAGGCTTTTGGTCCACACTACATTGTAGTTTCTTGAAATTTCTTTCCAGTCCACATAGTTCATATACTTCTCAAGCAACAGTTCTGTCCATGGAAAGTCTTTGGAGAGTTCTTTCCATGCAGCATCGTCCATCATACGAGAAACCAACTCTTTGTTTAACTTATCATTTGCCATATCTTTGAAAATTTAATTACGCTATTGGGTGCAAAGGTATGGCTATGGTGCCCCATTATTTATGACAGGTTAGAACTAAATTAAAATTCCTTGAAAGTTTTATTGTTGATTCAATATGTTGATGGCTCTCATTGCACCGTGCTTGTCTTGCCATATTTTTCCTTCAAACTGTAATTGTCTTTGATGGTATTCTGTATTCAGAACACCATCAAAGTCAAGAAAGATGATTTTAGAAAGTTTCTTTGCCATAAACGATCTTAGGAATTTTATGTTTCTTCATTTCTTTTTCATTGTTCACCATATTATATAAACACATGGCTGCATAGTAGGCATTTGGATGTTGTGGAAGCATCATGAAAGGCAGGCGATTGTCCCATGCTTTTACTGGTGTTCCAAGAATCATACTCCAAGGGCGTTCATACAAATAGAACTCTTCTTCGGGAGCCTGACTTTCTACTATTTGCCCCGTCCTTTTGGTTTTAAACTTATGTGCAATAACTACCCATGTTCCTGACGCCCACATAAAACCATTTTTGTATGGGCACGGAGTGACGTGACGATATGCTTTAAGCAAGGCATAGACTCTGTGCAATACCGTGAAGTTATTATTTACCTTTGAATCTTCGTTTTTCTGTTGCAAGCATGCCAAGACATCTTCCCAAGTGCTGTTCTTTATATAAAACAGCAACGTAGGCAAAAGCGGCTCTGTCAATTGGTTAACAAAGCCCTCACTCAATAATCGACCTGCATTCAAACGAACGATTTCATGAAATCTCCTTTTTGCTTTAGTTCCCAGCCTTGTTTTTCTTATGCACATTAAACTGAATGGAGGATGCTTCACTGCTTCTATCTTTTGCAACGGATTGTTAGAACAATCAACGATTGTAAGCAACGGATTCTTTCTGAGGTTGATTCTTTGCAGCCTATTTCCATGTACATCAAGCACAGAGAGATATTCAGTCTTGCTTAAAGACATTTGTTTCAACATTTGATTTGGGCACAATAGATGCGTCAATCCCTTACAGCCGGAAACGTCTATTGAGCATATTGCCTTTTGAGAAACAATATGGAATCCCGTCAATACGTTCTCCTCGTCTGTTTTTATTGTAATACAGTAATAGCCTGGCGATTGATATGAATGTCTTACCTGTCCCCAGTCATCCACTTTCCATTTTGCTGATTCAGTTTCACCATCACCCCATTCAATTGTGACTATTGCATTCATCATGACCTTCAACTGAAGAACCATGTCGTTACATTTTTGGCAAGTCGCAAGTGTCAGACAGTCAACTATAGGGTTGAGCTTCTTCTTCATCTGTCTAAAAGCAATCTCCAATCGAAGTGGAAACAAGTCTTTCGGCTCATCTCTCCTGTAGAAGCTGTACTTGCCATACTTGTGGCTATCAATATTTTTCCTATAGTACCACATCGCTTCTATATAGTTATGCCTTCGCTCAGCCAACCGTCCTAACTGGTATTCTGCTTTGTCTCCCCAGCAGTAACCATTTTCAAGCTCTTTGTAGTATTGAGCCCCTTTGTCGAGATTTTGCTCTACACCTAATCCATAGGTATATAGATGAGCGAGTTTGTGAGTGATTTCTTGCTTAATCGCCCAATCATACCATTCGGTTGTCTGCATTTTCTCATGCAAAGCTTTAAATAAAAGAAACGCCTTGGAAAATTGACATTTATCGAAGTAGTAAAGTGACACACGTTCCATGGAAGGAATGTCGCCTTTTGTCGCAAGATAATCCAATACTTCCAAAGCCAAACTGTTACCTTCCTGAAGATGGTAGAACAGAGGAAAATGGAAATTGCGCCAGTAGAAAGCGTCATTGCGAACAAATGGAGAAAGCGGATTGTAGGGTTCAGTTTGTGCAGGATGATTCATCAAGTGTTCAAACCAAGGATGGCGCATCATGTCGGCAAACGTAGGTTGTTTGCCAAAGATGTTTTCGCAGACAGTCCTTGAACATTCCGTGCATCCCTTTCCTATCACAAAGTCCAGCAGAATCTCCTCCACCAGATAACTATCAGGCTCTCCTGTCAATTCGAGAAGATAGGACAACAGCTGTCTCACTTCGCTTGAATCCTTTGAAAAGTTCAACTGACTGACGGTGTTGTAGAACAGTTCATCTTGGAGGAGAATTTCATCGCTAAGGCTTTTGTCTCCGTAAGCATTAACAACAAGAATCTGACGAAGTATCATATTGAATGTAGGAATACGCAAAGTAGATTTATCCAACTCTTTGTTTGATTTATCATTAGTCATATCTTTGAAACTTTAATTGCTTAACTGAGTGCAAAGATATGGCGATGGTGTCCCACAAATTATGACACGTCGAGACTAAGATTAAATTATTTTGCTTTTTATTGCCGATTCAGAATACCAATGGCTCTCATTGCCAATTCTTCTATAAGACCATCGTAGGGATTGGTTAAAATGAAATGAGGAAGTTGAGATTCCAATATAACATACTCATCATCAATAATGACATAAGGAACCTCTTGCATATTATTCTCATGAAGCCACGAAGCTATTTCCGCCCCTTTACAATGAAGCATAGAAGAATCTAACACCTCCAAGTCTGTCGAGAGCAAAATGTTATCACTGATAGCAGACGGAGTTATACCTATTACTTTTCCTGGCAATTGTCTGTCTTTCCACATGTCTTGCATTGCCTCCAAACCGAGATATTTCCATGAGGATTCTATTACGATGTCCGCATGGGTCATATCTACTATGGTTTGCAGTTGTTTCACGGCTTCTGGGTCAAAACAAGTTCCATATTTGTCTTGCCACGCTTTCCTTTCATACAGTAATTGTCTTTGATGGTGTTCTGTGTTCAAAACACCATCAAAATCGAGGAATATAATCTTGGAATGATTCATCTATTTATTGTTGAAAATATCATCGAGATGCTCCTTCATATCATCAAAGATGGCATGATAGTATTGCCATTTTTCTGCGTCTTTTATACCTCTGTCTCCATCCTTGGTTGCTGTTGGATGATAGGTCTTGTAGGCAAGGCTGATGCCTTCAATATCAAGTTTTGCCACTGCGTCAACATCATTCCCAGCCAAAGGTTTTGGTGAACCATTTATGGTGAAGTTTTCACGGATGTAACCATAATATTTATTTTGACCAGGACCAGTCAAAAAGATAAGAACATCGGGCTTCAAGATCTCTATCTCTTGTGGGATGACATGAAAGTATTTCTCCTCTAACTCATGTATTTTTTGATAAACTCCATCACGTCCTCCTAAAGACAATTTTGATATGTTGTTCCAAAGGTATGCCACTTTCTTGTCGGGATATTGCTTGTCAAGAACGAAGTCCTTGATACCCGATATGATGCCATTAAAGCCCATGTTGAAAAACTTATTCTTAGCCAAATGATTGTCTGAATCTTTAAGGAAATAATCTCCCCTATAGTTGTCGGAATAGAATCGTTGGTAGAGTTCTACGAAATCGTCAGACAGTACTTGAGAACCATCATCCAATACAGGTATGGGCCAATTGAGAGGCTCCTGCCCGAATACCATAACTTTCAAGTCGGCATCAGTCCACCAACTCTCATCAACATAACCTCCTTGGTTGTTATGTTCCAATGCTACACCCAGCATAAAAGGTGCTTGCACCTTGATGTCTTGGGCATCCAACTGTTGTTTCAGTTCATTCCATTTTGGCTCGTATAAGTTAGCCAGTTGTTTTGTTAAATTGTTCATGATTAATATGGTTTATAATTAAACTTTTAGTTCGTACAAGTATAGAACCTCTACAAAAAACTTTTGTACATGTTATCTATATATTTTTGTTAGTCGTTTTCATATAACTCCCACATGTCACTTACCCAGCCTTTCATTGCCAGACGTAAAGATTGTGGTTCCATCACTTCAATCATTGCTCCAAAACTCAATAATTCCATAATGAAATCATAGGTAGGACGCAATGCCAGTTCGAAGTCTGCGTAGTCCTTACAGGTGAATATCTCTTTCTGGGTAGGATGTAGTGGCAGGGAACGAAGATAATGCTGATGTTGTCTATTTGCCCGAACCACAATGCGTTGCATAGGAATGGTCTTGTCTGTTACTATTCCATAGAATGAGGAAAAATAGGTGTTTGCATCAAAATTCTTGGGCATCGTGAAATGCTCTTTGGTTTCCTCAAAATTTTCCAAACGGTCAAGCCCATAGATACGCAGATTGTTATCAACGAGATTCTTCGCCAATAAATACCATCTTTTTTGGAACATCTTTAGGCAGTAAGGTTCTACAGAAAACGTATGAGAGGAGCCATGTATAAAACTCTTGTACGTCAACGTTACCACTTTATTACTCTTCATCGCCTCTATGATGTCTGTCAAGTAGTTACGGTTAGATGGAATTTCTTCAACAAGTATTCTGTCTTTCAACTGAATGCTTTGCGACAAGGTATTTGCTGTAGAATACGTATCCAGTAGCCAACGGATGAGCCCACCTTTACTCAAACATTCTGGATTGGAGATGTAATACCGGTAACCGCCTTTTAACCGGCATTCTATGTTTACACCGAGCATCATCAAAATGTTTCCTTTCCATCGGTCGAAGGTTTGCCGTGGCAAAGGCTCTCCATTGCTGATGTTCTCGTCATGTATCCACTTGTCGTTGAGTTCTTTCAGCGACAACCCTCTATCTCCTTTGTTATAGAGTGTTCTTAAAATCCAAAAATATTTCTCCAATGCAGTCATATTATGAATCTTTTGTTTGAAAAACGTACAATACTCTTCAATATTGTTTGAAGTCATATCTTATTTATTTCGGCTGCAAAAATACGGCTGAGATGTCGCAATTTATATGACATGTTTAATAAATGAGTGATTTCGAAGCAGATTTTCCTAATTAGGACAAGAATCTTGCTCACGCTCTCTATCGGCATCCCAGATAGCCATGGTCACGCTCTGCTTGCAACTGAACTGTGCGATAGTTCCGTTGATTGTCACACGTCCCATGACCGATCCGAGCCATCTATTGTGACCGGTCCGAGTCATCTATTATGACCCAGTTAAGGCTTCTATGATGCTTGCATAGAAACTTAAATCACATTCAAACAAGACTTCCTCAACTCTAAGAGAAGCTTATTTCTCTCCCATTATAACAGCTCCGGAACGAACGATGCAAGGTATAAACGCGGAGCGCTTACCCAATGAGAATGAAGGGAGATGAAGGGTGATGAAGGGTGGATTTGTGCCATTCAACCCCTGAAACCCCGATAAACACAGGAGATTCCAAGGGATAGATGAAGGGTGAAGGGTTTTTGTATGATTCCTTTTTTAAAAAAATGGATACCATGATGGCAACAGGTGTCTTATTGTTTTGCATCTCAGTGTGGGACAGATATTTAAACTATCGTGGTGTTCAGAACTTGAGTATGTTTATATTATTATCTTTATATAATAAGGTGGAAAAGTTAACGTTGTGTTAAAAGCATAAAAAAGTTGCTCGAAAATTTGGAAGCTATTGTTTTTTGATATACTTTTGCAGTGTAATATTAAAGTAGTACACTAAAACAGTTAGATTATGATACAAGTAAACAATTTGAGTTTCCATTATCAAGGAGTTAAGAGAAACGTGTTCAATGATTTCAATATGACTCTTAAGGAAAATAATATCTATGGACTTTTAGGTAAGAATGGTACAGGCAAGAGCACTCTGCTCTACCTGATCAGTGGTTTGCTGCGTCAACAGCAGGGCACTATTCTTATCGACGGAGTATCTTCATGTGATCGTCGCCCAGATGTGCTTCGCGACATCTTTATTGTGACAGAGGAGTTTTTTCTCCCCAATGTTTCGCTCGATGTCTATGTGAAGATGAACCGTCCCTTCTATCCCAACTTCAGTCAGGAAGTGTTGGACAGATGTTTGCAGGATTTTGAATTACCTCTCTCTCTTAATTTGAACGAACTCTCGATGGGACAAAAGAAAAAGGCTTATATGAGTTTTGCCCTTGCCACAGGTACAAAATACCTTTTCATGGACGAGCCCACCAATGGCCTTGACATCCCATCGAAGAGTCAGTTCCGCAAGGTGATAGCCAACAATATGACCGATGAGCGAATGTTGATTATCTCTACTCATCAGGTTCATGACATCGAGTCGCTGCTCGACCACATTGTTATTCTCAATCAGAATAATCTCTTGCTCGATGCCTCGGTGGCAGATATCTGTGAGGACTATTCCTTCGAGTACCGCACACCTGCCGAAATGGACGATACGGTACTCTATGCAGAGCCTACACTTCAGGGCAATGCCGTGATAGCCAAGCGAAAGGCTGGCAGCCGGGAGACTCAGATGAACCTCGAGCTTCTCTTCAATGCTGTCATCAACGGCAAGTTGTAAATAAAGAGTGAGGTTTCTATTTTCATTTTCAAATTACTATAACTTCTGAACTTTTGAAAGTTCAAAAAAAGACAATATTATGAATAAGGTTTTAGATTTTCATCGTTTGGCAATGGTTTTGCGCTGGGACGCATTATCCAACTGGAAGAAATATGTGCGCAACACTTTGGGATTGGCTTTTGTATTTTCGTTTATCTGTATTTGGTATCAGTTTAATATGCGAAGCAATGGTTATGTTACATATAATGATGTGAAGGACTTGTACTTGGGAAGTGTTTCGGGGCTGTTCATGTTCATCAGTTTCGTTATTTTCTTTTTCTGCGGATCAAGAATCTTCATTAACATGAAGACCAAGGCTTCCCGCTCTTTGTTCTTGATGTTGCCAGCCACCAATATGGAGAAATTTATTTCCCGTTTACTGTACACCGTTTTAGGAACATTCTTGATGATTGTTGCTTCGTGGATGATAGCCGACATCATTCAGTTGGTGTTCAGCCTCTTTCTTACTCCAGGCATGCAGGGCTCTCTCATAGGCAAAGCTTTTGAAGAGTTGTTCTTGAAAAATAATTTGGACAGTTCTCACTTTATAGTACGTAATGGCACCAGCGTGTTGGGACAGACTTTTCCTGTGGGTATGGTCCTGTTCTCGTTGACGCTCTTTACCCATTCCTTCTTTACTTTGGGAGGCACTGTTTTCCGCAAGTCTGCTACCTTGCTGACCATTTGCTCCAGCTTCATTCTGATGTTTCTGACGGCATTGATATCTTCCTTCGTGGATGAAGAGGTACTGCGTCATCTCGTTCAATCCATGGAACCTAACACTTTCGGATGGCTTATGGTGATGGTTTTTCTGCTCTTGTCGGCATTCAATTACTGGGCAGCCTACAAGCTCTTCACTCATATGCAGATTATCAACAACAAGTGGTTTAACATATTGTAAAACAGTAAAAAACAAACTATGGATTTCAGCAACGACAAGGCGATATACATACAGATAGCCGAACGATTGTGCGACGAGATACTGGCTGGAAAATACCGGGAAGACGAGCGTGTGCCGAGTGTGCGCGAGTATGCAGTCTTGCTCGAGGTAAACACCAATACCACAGTCAAATCGTACGACCAGTTGGCTTCAGAAGGCATCATCTACAACAAACGAGGATTGGGCTATTTCGTATCATCAGGAGCCAAGCGACAGATTAAGAAGACTCGCAAGCAGGAGTTTATGAAAGAACGCCTGCCCGAGTTGGCTCGCCAGATGGTATTGCTCGATATTTCACTCGACGAGGTGAAGGAAGCCCTGCAGGGTAAACTCGATGAAATTGATGTAATGCCACAATAGAAGTTTTTTAACCCCATAAATATATTAAGAGCAATGAAAACAAAAATAATATTAGCAGCGCTGTTTGCTGCACTGAGTTTCACCAGTTGTGCCAATCTTGAGGGCAAGCAGAATGTTCCACAGCAAGTAAAACATCTGGATAACGAGAAAGTCATTAAGCAGTCGTTCGCCTTAAAAGACTTTCATGCCATCAGCAATACGATAGGTATCGATGTTTACTATACTCAGTCGCCTACCTTCAAAGTTTCCATGGAAGGCACCGAGCAATGTATAGCACAGGCCAAACTTGAGGTTACCGATGGAGTTCTGAACATTACGAACAGATATACCCATTTCAACAATACTTCCTCTTATAGTCTTAAGATTTATATCAGTGCTCCCTCTATCGACCAAATCAGCAACAATGGAGCTTTAGATTTCTATGGCGACATCAATCAGAGTAAGTCTTTGGCGATTTCCAACCGAGGTTCGTTCGATTATGACAAGGGAACTGTGAAGGCTGCCTATGTTTCTATTGACAATAATGGTTCTTTAGATATGGATATTCCTATGCAGATTGCAGATTTTCTCCGAATCAACAATTTTGGTTCATTTGATATCAATGATCACATGAACATAGGAGGTTCTGTACATATCAACAATAAAGGCTCTTTCGATATTGATAAAATAATGCATATTACAGGTTCTGCCTTTATCAATAATTATGGTTCATTTGACGGAAGTTTTGGTCTTAAGGGAAGAGACTTCGAGGTTTCCAATTATGGCAGTTTCGACTCATATCTTAAAGCCGATTGTGACCACATCAAAGTAAATTCCTTTGGATCTACCGATATGGATATAACGGGTACAACGAAGCAAATAAGTATCAATGACAAGGGATCTACCGACATTGATACTACTCAACTCAAAGTACTCAAATAAATATTAAACCATTCAAGACAATGATTCACTTAAAAGACGTCAATAAGACCTATCAGGGTGCACAGCCCCTGCATGTGCTGAAAGGTATCAGTCTCGACATAGAGCGTGGCGAGTTTGTGAGTATCATGGGTGCATCGGGTTCAGGAAAGTCTACCCTGCTCAACATATTGGGTATACTCGATAATTACGATTCGGGTGAGTACCGTCTGAATGATGTGATTATCAAAGACTTGAGCGAGACTCGGGCTGCTGAATATCGCAACAAAATGATAGGATTTATCTTTCAGTCGTTCAATCTCATCTCGTTCAAGACAGCAGTAGAAAACGTAGAATTGCCATTATTTTACCAGGGAGTGGGTCGCCGTAAGCGCCATGAGTTGGCTATGCAGTATCTCGACAAGTTAGGCTTGGCGCAATGGGCGAACCACTACCCTAACGAGATGTCGGGTGGACAGAAGCAGCGTGTGGCCATAGCCCGTGCCCTCATTACCAAACCACAGATTATCCTTGCCGATGAACCTACCGGTGCACTCGATTCCAAGACAAGTGTCGAGGTGATGGACCTGCTGAAGGAACTGCACCAGAAAGAAGGCATGACCATTGTGGTGGTGACTCATGAAAGCGGTGTGGCCAACGAGACCGACAAGGTAATACATATCAAGGATGGACTCATCGGAAGTATAGAAAATAATTACGACCACCACTTGGTAAGCAAGGACTACGTGAAATAAGGCTTATGAGAGAATTAATCAAAGAAATCTGGAGCACATCGAAACGCAACAAATTGCGCACTTCGTTGACAGGCTTTGCCGTAGCTTGGGGAATCTTTATGCTGATATTCCTTCTGGGCGCAGGCAACGGACTGATCAATGCCCAGTTGCAGCAGAGCAATCGATTCCTCGCCAACTCAATGATGGTGTTTGGTGGAAGAACTTCCAAAGCCTATAACGGTTTGAAGGAAGGACGCGACATCGACCTCAACGACAAGGACTTGCTCATCTCCAACACCACCTTCGGTCACCTTATTGGAGATGTGGGAGGACACCTAGAGCTATACAATGCAGACATTACATACGGCGACAACTATATCGCCAGCCAAAGATTGACAGGTGTTTTTCCTACCCATACAAAAATCGACAAGACGGAAATCATCGCAGGTCGATTCATCAATAACATTGACCAAAAGGAGCGACGCAAAGTTTTGGTGTTAAGCAGAAACCAAGCCAAGGAACTAGTGAAAGACTATCGTTCGCTGGTTGGCAAGAATGTAAAGCTAGACGACCTGTCATTCAAGGTTGTGGGTATCTACAAGGATGATGAATCCAGAGAAAACAACGCCGCCTTCACTCCTTATAATACTGCCAAGACCATTTTTGTAAAGGGAAATAGCGCTGGTGACATCGAGTTTACTCTCAAGAATCTGAAGACAGAGGAACAAAACAGAGCCTTCGAGAAAAAATATCGCGCCAGCATCAATACCAATCACCAGGCTGCTCCCGATGACGAGCGAAGCATTTGGATCTGGAACCGATACATGGACAACATTCAGATGAACCAAGGTATCGCCATCATCCAGACAGCCCTATGGATAGTAGGTCTCTTCACCCTCTTGAGCGGCATCGTAGGCGTAAGCAACATCATGCTCATCACCGTAAAGGAACGTACCAGAGAGTTTGGCGTTCGCAAGGCGATAGGTGCCAAGCCATGGTCGATATTGAAGCTTATCATCACCGAGAGTATCATCATGACCTCGTTCTTTGGGTACATCGGCATGGTATGTGGTGTCATCGCCAATGAAATCATGGATGCCACTATCGGACACACCACCGTAGATTCTGGTCTCTTCAAAGCCACCATGTTCGTGAATCCTACAGTAGGCATCGGCACCTGCATCGGAGCCACCGTCACCATCGTCATCGCAGGCACCATCGCAGGTCTCATCCCAGCCATCAAGGCGGCAAGAATCCGACCGATAGAGGCGCTGAGAGCGGAATAATTTTTCAATGTTAAATGTTAAATGTTGAATGTTAAATTCATTCTTGATATAAAAATGAGATTCGACTTAGATACATATAAAGAGATACTCGACACCATCACGAGAAACAAGAGCCGCAGTCTGCTCACAGGCTTTGGTGTGTTCTGGGGCGTGTTCATGCTCATCGCCCTGATGGGAGGTGGACAGGGACTAAAGGAACTGCTGCAAAACAATTTCGCAGGTTTTGCCACCAACACAGCAATAGTCTTTGCCCAAAAGACGACGAAGCCTTACAAGGGATTCAACAAGGGGCGCTCATGGCAGATGGAAACAAACGACCTGCAACGCCTTCGCCAACAGATACCAGAACTGGATGTCATCACTCCCTTGCTCTTCGGAGGCAGAAAGACGGTCGTGTTCAGCGACAAGACTTTCAGTGGCTCTACCCAAGGCGTAAATCCAGACTATGCCGACGTCTCTGCCCCAAAGATGTTTTACGGCAGATACATCAACGACATAGATGTACGTCAGCAACGCAAGGTGTGTGTCATCGGCAAGCAGATATACAAGAACCTGTTTCCCGGAGGAGGCGACCCTTGTGGCAAGAGCGTAAGAGTGGACTCCACCTATTATACAGTAGTAGGCGTAGATTATCGTTCGGGCAACGGCGTAAACTTCGGAGGACGTGCCGACGAGACCATCACCCTTCCACAATCCGTGCTTCGCACAGCCTATAACCGAGGCAATGCAGTAGATATCATTGCCGTTACAGGAAAGCCAGGAATCGTGATGAGCACTCTAGCCGACAGAATACGCAGAGTCATCGCTCGCCCTCACAGCATCGACCCTGCCGACGAAAAGGGACTGATGGTATTCAATACCGAGGTACTTTTCCAGATGATAGACAATCTTTTCAAGGGTGTCAACTTCCTCATCTGGATGGTGGGCATCGGAACGCTCTTGGCTGGAGCTATAGGTGTGAGCAACATCATGATGGTAACGGTGAAGGAGCGAACCACCGAGATAGGCATTCGCCGAGCCATCGGAGCCACCCCAAAGATGATCCTCTCGCAGATTATCTCCGAGAGTATCATCCTCACCTTGGTGGCAGGCATGAGCGGCATCCTCTTCGGAGTTACCATCCTGCAAATGCTAGAGATGGGAACCACCACCGATGGCATCATGAGTGCCCATTTCCAGATAAATTTCTGGACAGCCATCTTCTCTGCCATATTGGTTTGCATCCTTGGCGGATTGGCAGGACTTGCCCCAGCATGGCGAGCTATGAGCATCAAGCCAGTGGATGCCATGAGAGACGAATAAACAATGTGAAATGTTAAGTGTTAAATGTTAAATTACGCTCGACTATTTTTCTAAAGAAAATAATAAAAAAACTACGATATGAAGAAGTATTCAAAGTTGATTGTTGCGGCCATCGTCGCACTGATTTTCATCGGAACCTTCGTGTTCCTCTACCAGAAGTCACAACCTAAGCCAGTGGAGTATCAGGAGTTGACTCCTAAGTTGGCTGATGTGTTGAAAACCACCGTCATAACAGGTAAGATAGAACCACGCAACGAGGTAAGCGTAAAGCCACAGATAAGCGGTATCATTACCGAGATTTGCAAGGAGGCTGGCGACTATGTGCAGGCTGGCGAGGTGATAGCCAAGGTAAAGGTGATTCCTGATATGGGACAACTTAGCAGTGCTCAGGCTCGTGTGCGCCTGGCAGAAATCAATCTGAAGCAGGCACAGGTAGACTTCGGACGTGAGGACAACCTGTACAAGAAGCAGTTGGTAAGCGCCGACGAGTTTGATAAGGTAAAGCAGGCCCTCAAGCAGGCACGCGAGGAAAAGTTGGCTGCCGAAGATGCTCTCGAAGTTGTACGTGATGGTGTGTCGAAGAGTAATGCCAATGCCTCTTCTACCCTCATACGTTCCACTATCTCGGGTATTATTCTCGATATTCCTGTCAAGGTGGGCAACTCGGTCATTCTTTCCAATACCTTCAATGACGGTACTACCATAGCCAGTGTGGCAAATATGAACGACCTTATCTTCCGTGGCAACATCGACGAGACAGAGGTGGGAAATCTTGTTATAGGAATGCCGATGAAGATCACCATTGGTGCCATGCAGGACCTTAAGTTTGATGCCGACTTGGAGTATATCTCTCCTAAGGCTGTAGAGAACAATGGTGCCAACCAGTTTGAGGTGAAGGCTGCTGTTCGTTCTGTCAAGGGTGGCAAGATTCGCTCTGGCTATAGTGCCAATGCTGAGATAGTTCTGGCCAAGGCCTTGAATGTTGTTACCGTGCCCGAGAGTGCCATCGAGTTTAGTGGCGACAGTACCTTTGTATATATTGTCAAGGGCAGTGGTGAGAAGAAAACCTATGAGCGCAAGCAGGTGGTGACAGGACTGAGCGACGGCGTGAATATTGAAATCAAGAAAGGCTTGTCGCTGAAAGACAAGGTGAGAGGTCCTGAGATTGTGGCAGACAACAAGGATGATGAATAAGCATACTAATAAATAAAGCATGAAAATGATGAATATCCGTTTTACTATATTGTCGGCAATGGCTTTCTTTGCTTTGGGCGAGGCTCAGGCACAGAAGGCATGGAGCCTTCGTCAGTGCATCGACTATGCTTTAGAGCACAATATCACGGTGAAGCAGATGCAGAACATACGCGAGCAGCAGGCTTTGCAGCTCAATACCAATAAGAACTCTCGCCTACCCGACCTCAATGCCTCAGTTGGCGAGAACATCTCCTTCGGCCGTGGACTGACAGCACAGAATACTTACGAAGACCGTACCACCAGTTCTACCTCTTTCTCATTGGGAACAACCGTCTCTCTCTTCGATGGCAACAAGACGACCCACAACATACGTCTGAGCAAACTCAATCTTGATGCAGCTGATGCCGACTTGAGTAAGGCCCGCAACGATTTGAGTATGAATGTGGCCAAGGCTTACATCGAGGCTCTCAATAATATGGAGATAGCCGATGTGGCTCGCCGACAGGTGAGTATCGACTCCATGCAAGTGGCTCGTCTGCAGACTATTGTAGAGAATGGTAAGGCAAGTGTGGCAGAACTCTCGCAGCAGAAAGCTGCTTTGGCGCAGAGCCAGCTTACGCTAACTACTGCCTGCAACAACTGCCAGCTCTCCCTACTCGACCTCTCTCAGTTACTCGAGCTCCCCTCGCCCGATGGCTTCTCTATCCTGCGTCCTGAGACCTCGCATATCGATCCCGAGTCTTATGTGCCTGCATCTCCCTCTGTCGTCTTCGCCGATGCGCTTATGAGCAAACCCGAGATTAAGGCACAGGAGTTGCGTGTAAAGGGAGCCGACTATTCTGTTCTTATAGCCAAATCGGCTTATTATCCGCAACTGGCGTTCAATGCAGGGCTGGGCAGCAACTACTACAAGACGAGTGGTTTTGATGCCGAATCGTTTGGCAAGCAGCTGAAGAACAATTTCAGTCAGTATCTTGGTTTGAGTCTCAACGTGCCCATCTTCAATCGTTTCGCCACCCGCAACAGTGTGCGCTCAGCTTGTATAGACCGTGACAATCAGACACTTAAGTTAGAGGATGCCAAGAAATCTCTTTATAAGGAGATTCAGCAGGTGTACTACAATGCCATAGCTGCCGAGTCGCGCTATGTGAGCAGTCGACAGGCTGTAGCAAGCAATGAGGATGCCTTCCGGCTGACTCAGGGCAAGTACGAGAATGGCAAGGCCAGCATTACCGAGTTTAATGAGGCTAAGAACAATCTCCTCAAGGCACAGAGCGACATGGTGCAAGCCAAGTATGAGTCGCTTTATCAGAACAGTCTTCTCGACTTTTATCGTGGCAAGAGTCTTGACTTTTAGGTCAAGGCTCTTTGTCGTTTTATGGCTTTTGCTGCTAATCCCATCGACAGTTATATGGCTATTATCTTCACCCAAATGGACTATAGAGCGAAAAGTTCATAAGATAATGAAACTCAAACTTGTGAACTTAGTTTTTTTTGCGTAACTTTGCAGCCGCAAAGTAATAAATGACATTTATGAATGATAAGATAAAAGAATTTGAAGTCATGGCACCAGTAGGCTCACGCGAGTCGTTGGCTGCTGCCATACAGGCTGGTGCAGACTCGGTATATTTCGGTATTGGCAAGTTGAATATGCGTTCACACTCTGCCAACCATTTTACCATCGACGACCTGCGCGAGATAGCAGCCACCTGCAATGAACACGGCATCAAGACTTATCTGACGGTAAATACCGTGATATATGATGACGATATTGCTACGATGAAAGAAATCATTGATGCTGCCAAGGAGGCAGGCATCTCGGCTGTTATAGCCAGCGATGTGGCTGTCATGGCCTACTGTAATGAGGTAGGAGAGGAGGTACACCTTTCTACCCAGCTCAACATCTCCAATACCGAGGCGCTGAAGTTTTATGCCCGTTTTGCTGATGTGTCTGTACTGGCACGCGAACTGAATATGGACCAGGTGAAGCATATCCATGAAGAGATAGAACGACAGAACATCTGCGGCCCTATGGGAAAGAAGATAAGGATAGAAATGTTCTGTCATGGTGCTTTGTGTATGGCAGTATCGGGCAAGTGCTATATGAGTCTTGCCAATGCCAACCGTTCTGCCAACCGTGGAGAGTGTGTGCAGATATGTCGTCGAAGCTATACGGTTACCGACAATGAAACAGGCAATCAGCTCGAGATAGACAACAAGTACGTGATGAGTCCTAAAGATCTGAAGACCATACGCTTCATCGACCGTATGATGGATGCAGGTGTGCGTGTGTTCAAGATAGAGGGACGTGCACGTGGTGCAGAATATGTATACACCGTAGTGAAATGCTACAAGGAGGCCATCGCCTCTGTGCTCGACGGAACCTTTACCGAGGAGAAGAAGGATGCCTGGGACGAGAAACTGGCTACCGTCTTCAATCGCGGTTTCTGGGACGGATATTATCAGGGACAGACTCTTGGCGAATGGAATAAGCACTATGGCTCTGTAGCTACCGAGAAGAAGGTACTCGTGGGCAAGGTGATGAAATATTTCTCCAAGCTTGGTGTGGCAGAGGTGGCTATAGAGGCTTCTGAGATTGAGCAGGGACAGAAACTGCTCATTACGGGCAACACCACAGGTGTGATGTATCTGCATGCAGACGAGATACGCTATGACCTGAAGCCTGTAGAGGTGGCCAAGCAGGGCTGGAGAGTTTCAATCCCTGTGCCTGGAAAGGTGCGCCCCAACGACAAACTATATAAACTGATAACAGTAAACGAAATAAAGGAGATAAAATAATGGCGACAATCAATGAATTGCAGGACGAGGTTGTAGAGGAGTTTCAGGACTTTACCGACTGGATGGACAAGTATCAGATGCTCATAGACTTGGGCAACGAACTGGATCCTCTCGACGAGAAATACAAGAACGAGCAGAACTTAATCGACGGCTGTCAGAGCCGTGTATGGCTGCAATGTGACTATGAGGACGGTAAGCTTGTCTTCACAGCCGACAGCGATGCGCTCATCGTAAAAGGTATTATAGCCCTTTTGATACGTGTGTTGAGCGGTCATACTCCTTCTGAAATCATGGATGCCGACCTGTATTTTGTTGAGAAGATAGGACTGAAAGACCACTTGAGTCCTACTCGCAGCAACGGTCTATTGGCCATGATCAAGCAGATACGTATGTACGCCTTGGCTTATAAAACAAAGGAAGCAGAGGGAAATGCGTAAGTTAAGAACGATAGAGATGAACCGCCTCACGCTGGAGGAGTTCAAGGAAGCAGAGAAACTGCCCCTGATTGTGGTTCTCGATGATGTGCGCTCTTTATATAATGTGGGAAGCGTGTTCCGTTCGTGTGATGCCTTCAGGGTAGAGGGTGTTTATCTGTGCGGCATTACTGCCACGCCTCCCAATGCCGAGATACACAAGACTGCTCTTGGCGGTGAGGACAGCGTAGACTGGGAATACTTCAAGACCACTGAGGAAGCTGTGGAGAAATTGAAGGAGAAAGGCTATTTTGTATATAGTATCGAGCAGGTGGAAGGATCCACCAAACTGCAGAATCTGCCGGATGCTCATAATACTTCACACTCTACAGGCTATGCCGTTATTTTCGGCAACGAGGTGAAAGGAGTAAAGCAGGACGTGGTGGATATGAGTGACGGCTGTCTTGAGATACCTCAGTTTGGCACCAAGCACTCGCTCAATGTCAGCGTTACGGCAGGAATCGTGGTATGGGAGTTTGCTAAACTTCTGAAGCTGTAGACAAGTTTGGAAGGAAAAAGTTTTTTACCTAAATATGACTTATAAAAATCAATTGATAAATGGCATGAAACAAGGATTTTTGTTTTATGCCTTTTCCACAATATTGATAGCCATTCAGTTTGGCTTCTACATCGTGGGCAGTCCCGTCCTCGACTATATGGATTTTGAGGGATGGGTTTTCTTTGCAGCATCCTGTGTGAGCCATGCCTCGCAGTTTGCTTTATTGCCTTATCTGTTGGGCATCCTTGTGCTGTTCTGTCGTTGTCCCAAGACGGCAAGAGTAGTGCAGATAGTGGGCGTAGTGCTGCTCTGTGTGCTCAACTATCTTAACTCTCAGGTCTATGCCATCTATCATTTCCATATCAATGGTTTTGTACTGAGTATGGTTTTCGGCGAGGGAGCAGGAGAGATATTCAACTTCGATGCCTTGCTTTATCTTAAGGAAGCAGGACTTTTTGCCATCGTTGCCGCCATTGTGGTGGGAGTGTGGTATCTGTCACATCGCGTGTGGCTGTTGAGGAAGAAAGCTTATGCCTGGTTGGTGGCTGGCATCTTCGTAGGCTGTACACTTTATGCTCATCTTTGGCATATCTATGCTGCCTTCTATCAGCACCAGTCGGTGATGAAGAGCGCCACCTTGCTGCCTTATTATTTCCCTACTACCTCGAATGGTTTGTTGCTCAAATGGGGATGCAAACAACCAAGAGGAGTGGGGGGGCAGACCAATGGTCGACAGAGTACAGACTTGCTGTATCCCGTGCATCAGCTTGAAACCGTGGAACCCGATTCTCTGCCCAATATTGTGGTTATCTTGTTAGATTCATGGAATCGCAGGACACTAACTCCTGAATGTATGCCTCATACCTATCAGTTTGCCGAACAGAATCAATGGTTTACCAATCATGTGAGTGGCAGCAATGGTACGCGAAGTGGTGTGTTCAGCCTCTTCTTTGGCTTGTCGTGCTATTATTGGGAGAGTTTTGAGCCGGCTCATGTCCAGCCTTTGCTTATCCGCAGACTGCAAGCTCTGGGCTACGACATTCAGACTTATCCCAGTGCTACATGGGCTGACCCTCCTTTTGGAAGGGTAATCTTTGGAGGTGTGCCCGGCATACACACCGAGACCAAGGGCAAGAATGCCTTGGAGCGTGATACGAGAGTGGCCAATATGTTTATTGCCGATATGGAAGGAAGAAAGAACAAGAAAAAGCCTTTCTTCTCGTTCCTCTTCTTCGATCTGCCCCATAGTTTTGAATTGCCAGCCGACAAGAACAAACATTTCCAACCAGCATGGGCGTTTGCCGATTATACCAAGCTTAACAACGATATGGACCCAACTCCTTTCTGGAACCTGTATCGCAACACCTGCTATCAGGACGACTTGCTGTTGGGCAAGGTGTTTGAGGCTTTGAAGAAACAGGGACTTATGGATAATACCATCGTTGTGCTGACAGGCGACCACAGTCAGGAGTTCAATGAGAATCATCGCAACTACTGGGGACATAACAGCAATTTCTCAGTTCATCAGATAGGAGTGCCAATGATATGGCATGTGCCTGGACAACAGGCACATAAGTACACACACCGTACCACTCATTACGACATGGTTCCTACGTTGATGAAAGAATATCTGGGTGTGAAGAATCCTACAGACGACTATTCTATGGGTCGGCTGATGACCGATAAGACTCCGCGTCTGTGGCATGTGGTGGGAAGCAATCTGAACTATGCTTTCATTATAGGGAAGGACAGTATTCTGGAGAAGACTGCTCAGGGTTCCCTCGATGTCTATGATGCCAGGATGAATCCTGTGAAAAACTATGTGTTGCCTGCCAAGCAGTTTGACAAGGCTATGAAGCAGCTGAACCGCTTTTTCAAGTAACTCAATAAAAAAGGACCATGAGCACTCCAGCTCATGGTCCTTGTTAGTATTAATGAAATGATTTATTCTCCTTTCCATAATCCGTGCAGGTTGCAGTATTCGCGGGCAGTCACCTCAGTGGCGTCTGTCAGGAATATAGCCTCGGGCTTCTCGCCTGGTTTCAGTTCATGGCGCAACACATCGGTAGGGGTGAGTAACTCTATCCACTCGATATAGTGCTCGGGCATCATGGGATGTTCTACGCTTCCCACCTTCACCCGATAGCCGCCTTCTATAGGCTCAATGACAGGCACATGCTTCTCATAAGCTCCGTCGGTGGCGTTTTCTTCCATCAACTGCATGGGTTGTCCACAGCAACTCAGAACGGCTCCTGAGTGCAATACTTCTACTACGTTGCCGCAGATAGGGCAGCGGTACACTTGTCTTGTTTTTGTCATCATGTTTCCTCCTATATAAAAAAGTTAAAAGAATGAGTGGGTTAGTGACTCATATCAGTCCATGGGGCTGAACTCGTCTTTGCCTACTCCGCACAGAGGGCAAACCCAGTCGTCGGGAATGTCTTCGAAAGCTGTTCCTGGTGCTATACCGCCTTCAGGATCGCCTACTTCTGGGTCGTACACCCAGCCACATACATCACATACATACTTTTTCATAATGTTTCGGTTTTAAAAAGTTGTTTTTAGGGTTAATTACTTTCACTATTCATCATGTAGTGATGGATAGATGTGGCAAATATATAACTTTTTTGGATAAGTTCCAAATTATTCTGTGCAAATGATGTTAAATGTAAGTTCTTTTTAGTCAACTCGATAAGATTACTGTGCCGCATTGGCATGGTCTTCTTTCTTTGTTTCGAGCGAATCTTTGCGCAACTGTTGTTCCTTCTGCTTCTTAGTCTCTTTGTATTCGCTCTTGTAGTAGTGGGCGAAGTTGGCAAAGGGTTCGGTGATGACGTCAGAACTGCTGGCCGTATAGGTGTGTCCATAAGGGTCGATTGCCTTGATGGTGATTTGGGCATCGGGATTCTTGGGCTCATAATAGTACAGGTGGTTCATGATGAGATAACCATTCTGCTTGCTGACGAACCAGTAGGATACCGATTCGCTGTACTTGTGATGATAGCCTGTGGCAAAGGCATCCTGTCCCTTGCTGCTGATGCGGTGCATGGGATATTGTCTGCCGTCTTCGATGGCATATATCTTCCAACGGCTGTCGGCATTGAACACATTGGCTATCAGTACATTCTTTTTTGATGGCAGGTTCCAGTCGTCGGCGTATGATTCCTGGTTGAAGTTGGTTTCGGCACGAAAGAGTGTCATCTGCTTGTTGGCTTTCCAGAATGTGCCCTTGTAGTAGCAGTCGGCGAGGCGGGTGCCTTCGAAGGTATAGACATAATAGCCATTGGGCGTTCCGCAGATGTTCACGTTCGACTGCCAGATGTTTCCGCAGGCGGCAGCATGGCAATGCTCCATGACATGGCGTCCCTCATATTCTATCTCATGATTGCAGGCAAAGTGGGTGTGACCGCAGAAGAGTTCGTATCCTCCCTCGAATGATTCTAAAAGAGCAAGCAGCGACGACAGGCGGGAAGAGGTGAAATGTCCTTTCTCGCTCTCTATGCCAACGGGTTTTGCCTTTCTGTAGGGGGCGTTGCCAAATGTAAATGGAATGTGGTAGCAAAGTATTATCTTCTTATTTTTGGGGGTGAGCGCGAGGTCTTGTTTGAGCCATCGCATCTGCGAGGCGTGCAGTTCGCCAGGCGAATAATAGGCCTTACCCTTGGTGAAGAAACAGTTGTTGATGCATACATAGTGCTCGTCGCCACGGTCGAAGGAATAGTCGGTAGGTCCGAAGTTTTCTTCCCACTTGCGTTTGTAGAGTGACTTTCCGTCCTGGTCGTGGTTGCCTATAACGGAGAAGAGTCGCATCTCTGACGAGCCTAAAGCCTCGCGAATCTGGCGTTCCAGTTGTGGATTGTAGCCACCATAGTATTGTACATCATCGCCCATACTGAGTCCATAGACGGGTGTACCGGGTTTCTGGTCTTTGATTGTTTGTCGGATGTCGCGCATCGTCTGAGTAGTAAATCGCTCAACGTCGCTTTTCTTGATAGGATTGTCGTCTGGCGAGTCGTAATAGGGGCTGATGGCATTGGTAACCTGCGGGTCGCCGATAACGATCATCTTATACTGCCTCTCCTTGCCATAAGGCAGGCGGGTAAGCGTAAAGTCGTATATCTTCTTTTTGGCTTTGACAGCCTGATAGAAGCAAGCCGTGCGGTCGGTATCAGAATGGGTGGGAACCTCGCAATCGGCTGGAACAGAATAGTATATAAACCGTGCCAGACTGTCTCGCTTCATCTTGTATCTGCCTGTAGAATCGGTTTTCACACAGGTGTAGCCATCGCTGACGATGACGTCGGCCACTCCGTTTCCCTCCTCATCGGTAAGAGTTCCGCTGATGGTGTAGTCTGTTTTTCTGACCACAGGTTTCACCTTCTTAATGGTGTCTTTGGGCTGTGGCTTTTCCTTTGCCACGATATTGGGTTTAGGAGTGGGGGCGGGTGGTGTAGAGGCTTTTCTGCCAAGGTGCAAAGTCATGCCTATTGCCACAAGTATGCAGCAAGTGATGGCTAAAGCTATGATGTATGTTTGTCGTTTTGTCATATTCGATTTTCCGTTGGTCTTCTTTCGTAACTCAACTTTTCGATACAAAAGTACGTAATTATTATCGAAAACGTTCAAAAGGAAGCTCTTTTCCATCAAAAAAACATTAAATTAATGTAGAATCATTTTGTTTTCTCCTCATTTTTTCATATTTTTGCAATTCTGATGATACGGCTGGAAAAGTCATGGTACAGCCGTTTCGGGACAAACAAATAAGTACAGGAAATAAACAATGGCAAACAACGATAAAGGTCTGACGCCTATGATGAGGCAGTTTTTCGAGATGAAGGCAAAGCATCCCGAGGCATTGCTGCTCTTCAGATGTGGCGACTTCTATGAAACATATTGCGAGGATGCGATAGAGGCTTCCAGAGTTCTCGGCATCACGCTGACACGTCGTAACAATGGCGGTTCGGCAGGTGGAGCAGAGATGGCTGGTTTCCCTCATCATGCTCTCGACACTTATCTGCCCAAGTTGATAAGGGCAGGTAAGCGCGTGGCTGTTTGCGACCAACTGGAAGACCCTAAGAAGAAGCGTCAGGAAATAAAGGGCAAGAAAGGACTGAGCCAGATGGACAAGATGGTGAAGCGTGGCATTACCGAACTGGTGACACCGGGTGTGGCCATGGGCGATAATGTGCTGAACTACAAGGAAAACAACTTTCTTGCTGCCGTGCACTTCGGAAAGGCGGCCTGCGGTGTGGCTTTCCTCGATATCTCTACAGGAGAGTTCCTGACAGGAGAGGGAACTCCCGATTATGTGGAGAAACTGATGGCAAATTTTCAGCCTAAAGAGGTGCTTTATGACCGCGCCATGAAGTCGAAGTTTGAGCAGGCTTTCGGTACCAAATACTGTACTTTCGAACTGGACGACTGGGTGTTTACAGAACAGACAGCTCGCCAGAAACTATTGGGGCATTTCAAGACCAAGTCGTTGAAGGGCTTTGGTGTGGAACACCTGAAGAATGGTGTTATCGCCAGCGGTGCCATCATGCAGTATCTTGAGATTACTCAACATACCCAGATTAACCATATCACGGCCCTCTCGCGCATAGAGGAAGACAAGTTTGTACGCATGGACCGCTTCACCATACGTAGTTTGGAACTTGTAGCTCCGATGCAGGAGGATGGTTCTTCGCTGCTGAATGTTATCGACCGCACGGTAACGGCCATGGGTGGACGTATGCTCCGCAGATGGCTTGTATTCCCTTTGAAGGATGTACGCCCTATCAATGAGCGACTCGACATCGTGGAATATTTCTTCAAAGAGCCAGAATTCCGTCAACTGCTGGATGAACAGCTGCATCGCATAGGCGACCTGGAACGTATTATTTCCAAGGTTGCCGTGGGCAGAGTTTCTCCACGTGAGGTAGTGCAGCTGCAGCATGCCCTGGAAGCCATTCGGCCTATCAAGACAGCTTGCGAGCATGCCAAGAATGAAGCTTTGAAACGAGTGGGAGAGCAGCTCAATCTGTGTGATACGTTGAAGGAACGTATCGCCAAGGAGATACAGCCCGATCCGCCTCAGTTGGTTAATAAGGGAGATGTTATAGCCGATGGTTATCATGCCGAACTGGACGACCTGCGTGCTATCAGCCGACATGGAAAGGACTATCTGCTCAAGATACAGGAGCGGGAGATAGAGAAGACGGGTATATCGAGCCTTAAAGTGGGCTATAACAATGTCTTTGGTTATTATCTCGAGGTTCGTAATACCTTTAAGGACAAGGTGCCTGAAGACTGGATTCGCAAGCAGACTCTGGCGCAGGCAGAACGTTACATCACCCAGGAACTGAAGGAATATGAGGAGAAGATTCTCGGTGCAGATGAGAAGATATTGATCTTGGAAACGCAGCTTTTCAATGAGCTGATCGTTGCCATGCAGGAATATATTCCGCAGATACAGATCAACGCCAATCTGATAGCCCGAATGGACTGTCTGTTGTCGTTTGCAAAGGCTTCGGACGAGAACAGATATGTAAGGCCTGTGATAGACGACTCGCAGGTGCTCGACATTAAGCAGGGGCGTCATCCTGTTATCGAGACCCAGTTGCCATTAGGGGAAAGATATGTGCCCAATGATGTGTTGCTCGATACCGAGAAACAGCAGATTATGATGATTACGGGTCCTAATATGGCTGGTAAATCGGCTCTGCTGCGACAGACGGCTTTGATTGTTCTGTTGGCTCAAGTGGGTTGTTTTGTTCCTGCAGAGAGTGCGAGAGTAGGTTTGGTGGATAAGATCTTCACCCGTGTGGGAGCCAGCGACAATATCTCTTTGGGAGAGTCTACCTTTATGGTGGAGATGACCGAGGCTGCCAATATTTTGAATAATGTATCGCCTCGCTCGTTGGTGCTCTTCGACGAGTTGGGACGTGGTACTTCCACCTATGACGGCATCTCTATAGCATGGGCTATTGTGGAGTATCTGCACGAGCATAAGAAGGCTCAGGCGCGTACACTCTTTGCCACTCATTATCATGAACTTAACGAGATGGAGAAGAACTTCGCGCGTATCAAGAACTTCAATGTGAGTGTGAAGGAGGTGAGCGGAAAAGTTATCTTCCTGCGCAAGTTGGAACCTGGTGGCAGCGAGCATTCCTTTGGTATTCATGTGGCTGAAATTGCCGGTATGCCCAGGAGTATTGTAAATCGTGCCAACGTGATACTGAAACAGTTGGAGGACGATAATGCGGGAGTAGGGGGTGCAGGCAAGCCTAATGTAAAGCATCTTGATGAGCAGAAGGAGGGTATGCAACTCAGTTTCTTCCAGCTTGATGATCCTGTGCTGACGCAGATACGTGATGAAATCCTCGGTTTGGATGTCAACAATCTTACCCCGGTAGAGGCATTGAATAAGCTCAACGATATCAAGAAGATATTGTTGGGAAGATAAGTGCCTCCTCTTCCACAGTAGGCATTTCCTTGAAATACCAAACAAGGTTTCTTCTACAACAACCAATATGTAGAAAGATGACTAAGTTTGCAGATTCGAAGGAATCGCCTCAAATACACTTAAAACTTGGTGATGAGATAAGAAAAAGTGTCGGCGGTATAGGTTCCTTCAAAAACTTTTCTTATCTTTGCGAAAAAATCAAGGCTTATGTCAGAGAATCAAGATATACGATGGGTACAGCGATTGAGCAACTACGATAAGGCGGTGGCTCGATTGCAGAGTGCCGCTAAGATTGTTTCTTCGGAGAAACAATTCAGTGGCGAAGTTGATGATCTTTTGAAAGAAGGTCTGGTACAGCGCTTTGAATATACCCAGGAGTTGGCATGGAAAGTGATGAAGGATTACGAGGAGTATCAGGGGTATACCGATGTGCAGGGTTCGAGGGATGCTATCCGCAAGGCTTTGCAAATGGGTATTGTAGAGGATTCTGCCTGGATGAGTACCATTTCATCCCGTAATCTTACTTCTCATTGTTACGATGAAGAAGAATTCAACATGGTATTGAATCAGATTATCCATGATTATCTCCCGATATTCGTAAAGTTCAGCGAGAAGATGAATGCCATCAAGGTTTCTGAAGTCTAATTTCTCCTTTTCTTGTTTATCTTTTTTTCGGTAGTCTAAAAATGAATCTTTTGATATAGACAGATGAATAAATATGGAATAGACGAGGGCGACTGGAAGAAAGTATTCTCTGTTTTCTCCCATTTCCCTCATATCAGTAAGGCTATACTTTTTGGCTCCAGGGTTAAAGGAACCTACAAGCCTTTTTCTGATGTGGATATAGCATTGATAGGCGAAGCCTTGTCGCTTACCGACTTGCTTCACCTTAAGAATGAGATAGATGACTTGCTCCTTCCCTACGAGTTTGATTTCTGCATTTATAAGGATTTGAAGAATGCAGAACTCAAGAGTCATATTGACAGGAGAGGGGTAGAGGTGTATGATAGAAGTTCTCGATAATATCAAAGTCCGCACATCAGTTGTTGTGCAAGCGTAGAACGGCTGATGTGCGGTGAAATTCTTGCTTCTTCTCTAACTATAAGAATTGTGATGGAGATTATTTCTTTTTGCTATTCTTTTTAGTCAATGTCTTTTCGTCAGTTTTCAATCTGCGTTCTACTTTCTTGACATCTTCGCCAGCAGGAAGATTTTCTGGCACAATACCACGTTGGAGCATCATATTACGAACAGCCTTATTGTTATCGACATGCTCTTGACTGATTTGATGTTGTAAGTAAAAATAATCTGACATCGCAACGAAATATCTTCAAAGCAGTTTACTTTACAATCAATTTATAATTCTTTGCTTTTGAGATTATCCAATGATCAAATCGTTCTAAATTATCATAAATAATGTTGTAATAGCCAATTTAGGATCTCGCGCGTTATTCTTTATTATGAATTACCAAAAGAATTCTAATAGGCTCATAAAACACGCGTGGTAAGGTGTTTATTTCCTCAGAATAATTGAATAACTTAAGATACTCTTCTCTACTATATTTTAATATTTCATCTTCTATTATGACTTCTTTGATGCTGAGATTGTAATCACCTAGAATTCTTGAAATATCTGATATTATTTTATTATTTTTATTCTTAAATTGCGAAGAGATAGTATAATTTGTTCGTTTTTTATTCTTGTTAATTTCTCTATTTATTTGAATAAAAGCATCTCCAAAATCAGAAGGGCATATAAATATCTGGTGAAGATGACTTAAGTTATAATTATTTGCGATATTCCATAGTACAAGCCTTATGAAATTTATTCTTTCCTCATAATTTATCCGCACTTTGTATGTGCCTGGCTTATCTTTTGAAATCATCATCATGCTTGTAGGATACCCTTCTAAATCCAAGCTTAGAGTGAAAATGTCTACAAGAGGTAAATTATTACGTATACATCTATATTCAACATTTACCGAGTTGGATAAAGTTCTAATTTCGTGATAAGGTTTATATTTTCCATCAATAACAACAGTATCTCCACCTATATTGGATGCAGCAGAGATATGAATGTCTAAAATTACGAAAGACATCAGTAAAATCAATGTAAGATGAGCATGTTTCATATCTTTTCCTAAATGTAGTTTTATTCAATATTGTATCTGTTTTAATAAATAAAATTTGGATACTGCTTTTTTAGAGGGGTAGCGTATATATTTATAATACGCTACCTCTCGTTCTAAGTTTAGTTAAATTAGCTTCTATTTTGACATGTGTAGATAACTTTTTATTGTATTACAGAAACTTGAAAATCTCTTTTCTTTTGTTGGTCGTAATATCCATAACCTCTTGTTGATCCCCATTTATAATTAGAAACTACATCTACATGGCCAGAAGCATTACTGAAATATCTTTTGGGGATGAAAGGCAAGCCGTAATTTACTTTTTTATGATGTGTATATGACACGATATGGCCTGGATATACTTTCCTTAAATAATTATACATCAATTCCGCATTTACAATATAATTCATTCCATTTGCACCCTTTAGGGTCTGCTTTCCCATTGCAGGAATTGTATAACCTGCATTGTTTAATGCCATGCTTAAGCGTAAAGCGCATCCATTTAGATCATTACCAGCAGCAATCCATTTAGTTAATTCCTGTTCAACTTCTCCTCCTATTTTCTTCGCAAGAGAAAGTGCGTCTATCCATTCTTTACCATCATATGAGCCAATTAAGTATTCATCATATATTTTCTTTGCCCTTCTAGTTCCAAGTGAATGAGACAAATCATTAAATAAAATGGAGAATGCACCTGTAACTGCACCATTGGCAAATTTTCCCCCACCAATTTCATCAATCGTCCCACTTAATATAGAATTAGCCATAATTTTTTCTATGTCAGATAAGTTTACTGAATTTATAAGATGACTTCCACCACTAGATACAGCTCCCATCATAAAACCGTGGAGCATATTACCTCCTTGTACACCTTCTAGCCAACCTTGTGAAAACGTATGTTTAAACAATTGCTCGAATATAGTGCCATCGCCTGACGCAAAATTTAAAAAACCACTTGCGCCACCAACTACGGCTCCGATAAATGTGCTTTTTGCTATTTGACCAAGATTCGCCCCGTTAAGTAGGGCACCCGTCAAAGCGCCAGCAGCCCCTCCAGCAGCCCCTGCAATTATGGCAATAGCAGGTCCACTCGCTGTACCTGCAGTTACTACAGAAACTGCTATACCAACTATAGACGCAGTAATTGTTTTCCAGTTTTTGCTGAACCAACTATATCCCGATGGATCTATCAGGGAAAGAGGGTTATTTATACAATACGCATAACGATTCAGGCTTTGTGTAAAGTCTGGACTCTGTATAAACGGGTCAGCAGAAATAAAACGTCCTACGACAGGGTCATACATTCTACCGTCCATATTGACCAGTTCAAACAAGTCAATATGCTCATGTCCGCCGAAGCCATAATCATTATAAGCATTGCTTGATGCCATCACATCAAATACTACCCATGTCTCTGGGTTACGCCTTAATCCCCATGCATCATAGCTTAGTTCCTGATACAACTTGCCGAGTTCATCAGAATAAGCCTGAATGGAGCCTAAGTGGTCATGATGTATGTATTTTACATCTTCAATGTCATTAGCATCCTGTGAGAGTATTGCCACAGCCTTTCCAAATACAAAGATATAGTTCGTGCTACTTATCTTGCCATTTTCAACCTTCTGCTCAAACAGATTATCCACATAATATTTCCGCACGCCCTGAATGTCTACCAATACTCTCGATTTGTCTGGACCATATTCTATCAGCATTGTTTTATCGCCTGATACAATCTTGGCTACTTTGTCGAAAGAGTTATAGCTGATTTCATCCCAAGCCGCAATGGAACGCTTGCAATCCGTAATGGAAGACAACTTGTTGGAACCGTCTGTATAGATATATGTTCCGACATCAGACTTGCTGGTTATATTGCCAGCGTTGTCATAAGTCATGGACTGCGTTACCTGATCGTTCTTACGAACTGTTGTCAGACGATACAAACCATCATACGAGAAGGATTCCGATAGATTTCTCTTTAAATCACGGCGTGTGACAAGATTGCCCACGGCATCAAAACTGTATGTCCAATTTTGAATTCCGGGTGTCAATATGCTGGAGATAGTACCTTTCTTTGGATCATGAGCCGTTGTTGTGATGAGACCGTTTCCGTATTCTTCCTTCTCAATCTGTCCCCTTGCATCCAAGTCATAGAGTTTCCAATAGAGTTTTTGGTTGTTGGCATTTGAAACTGATATCTGTATTCCGCAGGCATCATACCCATTCTTGACTTTCAGTCCTTTGGGATATTTTATGGTCTCAACCTGATTTGCCAAGTTGTATGTATACGACGTCTCATACGCCCTGTCATCTATGACAGTATTTTTCTTGACAACCCGTCCGTAATTATCATAAGTATATGTCTCTGAATACTGTATGGAACCCACAGAAACGACTTCGTCAACAGCACCCTTCCATCCTTTGTCATATGTAGTTGAAATCGTTACATCCGGTCGGACTTCCTGTATGATACGTCCACCAGTGTCATATTCAAATCGGGTCTCCCCGTGACCATCTTGATGGGTAATGAGCTCTCCAAACGCATTGTATGTGTCCTGAGAATGCCCTAAATCCGGATCATCCAAACTTATTCGGTTTCCTGCTATGTCATAGGAACAGTGAATGGTCGTCCTTGGGCCTTTAGTTTCTATGCACTTTCCATCCGCATCATATTTGTAAGTAATGCCTGTGCCAGCATTGTCAATACTGGAAGCCAGCCAGCCATTGAGGTTGCTGACTTTAGTACTCATGCTTCCAAGTGGGTCCGTTGCTGTAGTCTTAAGTCCACTATATGAAAAGATGTGGCGGCTTCCATCAGGGGCAGTTTGCGCAATAGTCCTGCCCACTGCATCGTATTCATTCTTGCTCCAATATTGTTGTCCGCCGACATAATATGGATCAGAAGACCTTTCGACAAGCCCTTTCTTATCATAAGTCTGGTCTGTGTAGACCTTCTTTCCGTTAACCGACTCCGTAACTTTTCTCAACAGACGTCCTAAACAGTCGTAGAACTCGATGGAAGAAGGCTCTCCTGTAGTCTTATTCCATTCAAAATACAATGCGTTCGCTGGAGCATCAGACATTCCAGCACTCCACCCCGTAGTTTTCAATGCTTTTGAGATAGGGGTAGATGCTGTAACAAGATTACCGAATTTATCGTAAGTGTAATTGGTAACAATGCCGTTTTTATCCGTTGAAGCGGTAACAAGTCCCTCCACCTCGTTGTATTTCGATGTTTCAAGAAATCCTAAACTGTTGATAGAGGATACGATATATCTACCCTTGGCATCATAGTGGGTTTGAGTAATCCTTTCTGATGAGCCATCAAGAGAAGAAACAGTACTTTTAACAATATTTCCAAAGTTGTCGTGGACGTATGTTTTTCTATAACCCAATTCGGTATTTCCCGGGGCAAACACTTCTGTGGTCAACAAGCCGGAATTCGGATCATATTCGAATGAGGACTTCCGAGTTGTTGTACCACTCTCATTGGATTTGGAAACAGTACATTCCGTTAGCCTGCCCAAAAGCCATTTGTCAGCATTATTGATAAAAGTGCTGCTGGTGGTTGTCTCAATATTTCCATCCTTAACAATGGTTTTTGTGGTATTCCCCCAAGTGTCATACTCATAGTCTGTCTTTACATCCTTGATTAGTTCACCGGTGTTAAACTCGTAGTTCTTCTGATGAACTGTCAACGGCATATAGGTATAGATGTCGGAGTTATAAGATGACGAAGCATAGTTTGATTTAAGCGTGTAAGTATGGTCGCTCTCCTCAATCACCTTGCCGTTGACAGTGGTCCGGCTATGCTTGGGCGCAATCACATATTTCTCGATGTTCACCGAATATTCCGTAGTGTTCAATGTATTGGTGGTCTCGTCTTTCACATAGCATTTTTCAAAGCCCAGCAAGCCATGCCCGTTTTTGTGGAATAACGCATTTTCATATCTGTATGATGTCACATTAGTCCCGCCAATTCCATCAGGTGTTGAAACAGACGCCACTACAGGCCATGACAAACCTATGGAGACAAGAGGATATGAGTTTGTCCTGCCTCTGGTAAACACACTTTCATCTGTCAAATATTTATAATCAATATTGGTGGAATTGCCCAAACCGTCTTTGATTCCTGTCAAAAGACTATGTTTGTCAGAGGGCATCAAATAAACCTGATAACCATCCCAGTTGCTTTTATTCCAATCAGAGGTACAAACGAAATCGGCTTTGCCGTCACCGTTGAAATCGCCAACATAGAAATGCCACTTGTCCGTAGCATATACATTACCACCTTTTACCTGTTGATAAAAATTGCCTCTCCCGTCACTAAGGTAGGCCTGCGGTTGTGTCATATTGCTTCCAGAAGATGTCTTGTCAATGGCTTGGAAGTCATCGAATCCATCTCCGTTCAGATCGGCGATATACAGTTGCTTTGAACGTGCATCAAAGGGTTTTGCATAATACTCTTTGGTAAACTTACCATCCCCCTTTGAATAATTGATGCACCAGCTGCTCCATCCACCACTATTGGGATTTTTTGTCCATCCGGTAAGCAGCATGTCAGTCTTTCCATCTCCATTGAAATCTCCTAGTTCAAGGTAATGGTTCTTATCAGGCCATGATGATTTATTCTCCTTAGTCATGGTTCCCGCACCATCACAATACATGATACAGTTACCGTTGTCATTAAGGTTCATCACATCTGTCAGTCCATCTCCATTGAAATCGCCAAATTCCACTCTGTCCCACTTTTCGGAGCAATATCTAACCGCCGTATAACCTAAAGGTGTTATCCCATTTGCACCCTGCTCTGAGCGGATTAGTTTACACTCCTTGGAATTCGAAAGCCATGCGAACAAGTCGGCAGCTCCATCGCCATTCAATTCTACGGTTTGGATTGTATAATTCGTTGAAAGTGAGATGAAACATTTCGAGAAGGCTATACTTGCCCTTCCGTTGTTGTCCACTGATGTCGTGTATAAGTCACAGTTATGCCATTTGCCAGAATGGCATCGTTTTACAACAACATCGGTATAGCCATCTCCGTTAAAGTCCCCACAGACAACCTGCTCAAGTTTATCGTCATTCCAATTCCATGTTCCACTTGCGACCTGTTCAAAGTAAGTACCATGACTTATAAAAAGTTTCCAGCCTTTCCATCCAGCTCTGTCATTCTCTGGAGTGGCTATGAAATCCGCCAATCCATCGCCATTGAAATCACCTACAGTCAAAGCCGCCTTGTGAATAAGATTTGTCTGGGAGTAATTATAATTCTGTACCTTAAAATCACTAAGATTGGTCCACGTCAGTTGTGTCGGATTTTTATGTTCTCCTCCAGACGTGGTCTCTGTTACTTTTGAAAGTTGGTATTTGCGGTTTTCGACTTGATAATTAAACTGGAAGTTACGCACCACTTGGTTTCCCATGAACAGTGCTATAGAAGAAAGAAGTTGGCTCCTTTTAACTCTCACGCCATTGACATAAGTAACTGGTGAATAAGGATTGCTCATGTAGCTAAAACGGATTGAGGCATAAGGAGACAGTCCTGCCGTGGCATTTCCTGTATAGTCAATTCGTGAAGGATAGAAATCATTGGTACCAGCGTCACCACCATATGTGATGGTGAAATAGTTACCTTTTGTGTCAGACACTTTTGACACAAGCCAAAACAGGGTTGAGCCAGTTTCTGCCTTACCTAATGCTTTTGATACAGTTACATAATCATATATCAATCCGGACTTGGTATATACCGTGAAAGATGTGGGGTTGGTACTTTTACCATTTGCCAAGATTTTTGCGAAAGAATTGTTTTCTGTTCTATATTCTGTTTCCGTATCATAGGAATAGCTATAGTTTATTAATCTCTGACCGTCTAATGCAAAGTGATCATGACTGGTAAAATCTATTGCGGTGGACATACCATCATGAAACCTGTCTGATGGAATTCGGCTTATAATGGATAGCCCCATAAGGTCAAAGCCATATCCAGCCAAACCATTTTTCGTGGAACTATTGTAACATACTGATAAATTCGGCTTCATGCCACCTGTTCCAGGAAGAGCTGGTATCGGGATTTCATATGACAGTTGTCCTGTAGGAGAAACATTTATCTCATCATTGATTTTGCCGAAAACTCCATTTTCGGCTCCTCCGTGTTCCTTATCAGTATAAAGACGTTCCTGTGCGAAACTGCTTATCGTTACCAATAAATATATCAAAAGAAGTAAATGTTTTTTCATAAGTTCTAATTTCTAAGCAATTTATATGATTTTTCAAAGTTCTCTCCACTTACTTTAACAAAGTAAATTCCTTTTGGCAGGTTTGTGGTCGTTAAGGTAATAGTTCCATTCCCAATTAAACCATTGAAGACAACTTGACCTGATACATTTGCCATGATATATGATAAATTATGGTTTGAAGGCAATCCCACAACAGAGATAGAAAGTTGATCTTGAAAAGTCGGTGATGGAGAGAGGTCTACTTTTAACAATTTCGTGTCTGTAGAAGCTTTGGGGGCTTTCTTGGCTTTTGGAAGTGTTCCTCTAATAACCCGGGAAGTACAACAACCTTGTGCATTATATGTGTAAACAACCGTCTGTCCCTGTGCCTTAGTATAAGTAAAGACAAACAGCAGCATCAGTAAAATAACTTTATTCTTCATCGGTTTAAGATTTTAATTAACTTTAAATAGTTGCTTATAAAACACATATGTTAATAAGAAATTAAACTTATAAAGGATATTTAGGTAATATCCAATACTAAGGGCAAAAGATTCTATGATGAGAAAAAAGTTGGTACTGCGGTAGACCAACCGAAAAGTTAAACACCACGTATCGGAAGGATATGCGGCATATACGTGATATATAACAAAATGGTCTTCAAGTATTTCATGCTTTAAAATCTTTTATCATCATTTTGCAAAAATAAAGTACCAAAATGGAATTACCAAGAAAATTGAAGAAAAAATTCCATAGAAAGCGTGTTTTTAACATTTCGAGTATTATAAATGTATACAAATGAAGAATGTCAGGGGATGCTCACAGGAAATAGAATCTTGTTGTCCCCCCATGGTGGACTATATTCATTGGCGGAAATTAGTGGAAATAGTCCATGATGTTAAAAACAGACATTTTCTTTTGTTTTCTTCAAGAAATTAATTCAGCAGACCCTAATTACAATACAGCCAGATATAGAAAATACTATGGCTAATATATAGATACTATTTCCATAAAGAGTATTGTTTCTTAAATCTATGTGAGACGGCCATATTATCATAATACCTAAATATAAAGCGATGGCCATGCTTGCGTACTTTTTATAGAATTGTTTTTCCTTCCATAAATAACCTAATGTATATAAAGATATTCCTATAGATACATTGGCGAGATAAGCTGGCTTTTCTATATGAATGAGCTGGCATAGAAATGCCACTGTCAATCCTCCCATTGCAATACAGGTTATTGGTACTTTTTGATTCATCAAATGAGTAGTGACATCCTCAACACATGAGCCACCACAGAAGTAGATGCTCATGAGAGAACGGATGATTTCACTATACTGATAACCGAACGAACTACACCTTAGACCGAGGGTAGAGTCGATTGCAGAGGACAATGTGGAGTCAAATTGCTCCATGATTGAAAAAATTCCTCCAAAAAGAGTGAGTTTCTCGGATTTAATTTGTACCTTTGCCATGTCTATCGTCGGATTCTCTTGTTTATTTTTGCAACACTAAGATAAGTGAATTCTTCGACATGGCAAAATTCTGGGCCGCTCGGCTCTGCCGCTTGGCTTGTCCAAGAACTTTTGTTGCTCAGGTACTTAAAAGGTATAATTTATAATAGTGTTGCGGAATTAAGGTTTATGAAGAAACTATTTTTATCTTTAATTGTAGCTTTAACATCGGTTACAGGTCTGACGGCTCAGTCTATAAAAGTAACAGAGCCAGAGTTTGCAGAAGAGACACTTCTTCTGACTTCTAATAGCCAAGGAGTTAAATTGTCTCGTGAGAATGGTACGATTAAAACAAAGGCTGGAGCAAGCCTTTATCTTACAGGTATCGGCAAGGTGAAATCGAGACTGACTCTTAAAGGGGTTAAGTCTACGAGTAAAGCAGTCGGCGGCTCAACAACACGTCTTATCGTTAAGGCTGCCGACAATAAGACTGATCCAAACTCTTTTATCTCAATTTTTAAATTTGAGGTTAAAGGAAAAGAGCGTAGATACCAACTCGCTGAAGCTGGTACACTTTCTAAATCAGAGAGTAATAACCTTTCAAGTGTGGACTACAAGGCTAAGAAATATGGCGAAAGTTCATATTACATTGTATTGGAAGATCTTACCCCAGGTGAATATGGTATAGTCATTGGCGATCCTAATCATGAAAATACAAAAAACGGAATGAAAGTAACAACATTCACCGTAGAATAACAAAATCCGTATAAAGACTTTTGTCTTTTCCCCATACAAATGCTTCCATACTTTCGCAGTATGGAAGCATTTTTCAATTTATCCCTACCCAAATATTGGCACAGTTGCATAAAACAGTCTCGAAAAACGTAAGTATTTTTGATTGCACATGGAAGTACTTTCGTTATTGTATGCTCGACATGAGCATTATCTAAGAGGTGAAAGTCCCAAAGTTATTCGGAATGGTCGGTGTAAATGAAGTAGGTATAAGATGGAAAGATAATGCCCTTATCCTGAAGGTCTCACGGACGTATGGTGACGTGGATGTATTCGATGGTACCTAAATACGTGAAATGTTCTTTACACTTCCTTCGCTGAGATTTCTGTATTTTTGTCAGACTCTTTTTTGTTTGTAAATATTGAAAATATGAGGGCTGAAGCCAATTTGCTAAAAATCAGATGGTTATGATTATAAAGAATTAATGGTCATGTTCCGTAATTTTCATGTCGTACGACATTGCATCCTATAGTTGTACAACATAAGCGCTATAGTTGTACGGCATGAACCGTAAAAACGTACGACATGAGTATGTATAGTTGTACGACTATAGAATTATAGTTTGAGAAAATGTTGTAAAATACGGGTGCTACTGATGCTAAAATCTATTTTTTTACTGTTAGATGCCTTAACAAAGAGTAGGTAAAATAGTGTAATAAATAATTACATATAGTTCCTTTAGAAAAAGAAATCAAACCAGTTTTTGGATTTCGATAGAAATCAATCAAGGCGAAAGGTATAAGTGGCGTAAATATCTATAAACGAGTGATTTGCTGTATTTACGGCAATGCTAATCAGGCATAGGATTGGTGTGTTGGTAGAATTCCGTTTTTTGCTGAGAGACAGCATTGGTTGATAGAAACATCCCGGTTGTTTCATGTGGAACAACCGGGATGTAATGGTATGAATGTTTTTAATGAGCTTCGAGCCAGTTGTTTCCCCAGCCGGCATCTGCTACCAAAGGTACGTTCAGTTGATAGGCATTCTGCATTTCCTCTACTACGATTTGCTCTACTTTCTCTTTCTCTTCGGGATAAACAGAGAAGTTGAGTTCGTCGTGTACCTGGATGATCATTTTGCTCTTGATGCCTTCCGCCTTGAAGCGTTTGAAGATGCGCACCATAGCCACTTTGATGATGTCGGCCTCGGAACCCTGGATAGGAGCATTGATAGCATTGCGTTCGGCAAATCCACGCACAGTGCCATTGTGACTGTTGATGTCCGGCAAATAGCGGCGACGGTGGAAGAGGGTTTCGGCATAGCCTTTTTGCCGAACTATCTCTTTGGATTTCTCCATGTATGCCTTGACGCCAGGGAAGGTGTGGAAGTAGTCCTCGATGATTTGTTTGGCCTCCTTGTTCTCGATATTCATGCGTTGTGCCAGTCCGAAAGTGGTGATGCCATAGATGATTCCGAAGTTGGCAGTCTTGGCCTTTTTGCGTTGAGCATCAGTGACTTGCGAAATGTCTTCGTGCCATATTTTGGCAGCTGTAGCCGCATGGATGTCGTTGCCTTCGCGGAAGGCTTCCGTCATATTGGGATCCTCGCTGAGATGGGCCATGATGCGGAGCTCTATCTGAGAGTAGTCGGCAGAAAAGAACAGACAGCCAGGCTCTGGAATGAAGCATCGGCGTATCTCTCTTCCGTCGTCATCGCGTACTGGGATGTTCTGCAGGTTGGGGTCACTGGATGAGAGGCGTCCTGTAGATGTGATGGCTTGGTTGAACGAGGCATGAATGCGACCAGTACGAGGGTTGATGAGTTTGGGCAAAGAGTCGACATAGGTGCTGAGGAGTTTCTTTAACCCTCTGTAGTTCAATATCTCATCGATGATAGGGCTCTTGCTTCTCAGCTGTTGCAGCACTTCTTCGCTTGTCACATATTGTCCAGTCTTGGTCTTCTTTGGCTTCTCTACGATTTTCATCTTTCCAAAGAGTATTTCTCCTACTTGTCGAGGAGAGGCTATGTTGAATGACTCGCCTGCCAACTCATAGATGTGGCGCTCTATCTCTGTCAGCCTGTTGGTAAGGTTGACTGATGTTTCTTTCAGTGTGTTGGTATCTATACAGACACCATTCATCTCCATGTGTGCCAGCACTGGTACGAGCGGCATCTCTACATTCCAGAAAAGTTCTTCCAGATTCAGTTCTTTGAGTTTGGGCTCCAGAACGTTCTTGAGTCGCAAAGTGATGTCGGCATCTTCGGCGGCATACTCATAGACTTCGGATGGTGACAGGTCACGCATCGATTTCTGGTTTTTGCCTTTCGGTCCTATCAGGTCTTCGATATGTACAGTCTGATAATGCAGATATACTTCTGCCAGATAATCCATATTGTGGTAGAGCTCTGGCTGTATAAGGTAATGGGCAATCATCGTGTCGAACATCTTGCCTTGTATCTCTACACCATAGTTCATCAGTACCTCGTAATCGTACTTGATGTTTTGTCCCACTTTCATGATTTTGGGATTCTCATAGAGTGGTTTGAAGATGTTTACGAATTTTAAGGCTTCTTCACGATTTGAAGGAATCGCCACATAGAAAGCTTCTTTTTCCTCCACAGCAAAGCTCAAACCTACCAATTCGGCATCAACAGCATGGGTTGAAGTGGTTTCTGTATCTAAACTGAGAATTTGTTTTGTAAATAAATAATCATAAAGACGCTGTGCATCTTCCTCATTATCAATGAGATTATATTTATGTTCTACAGTTTTAATACTCTCAAAATTCGCGTTTTTCTGCTCATCCTGACCATTGGTCGGATTTTCGGCAAATAAATCAAGCTCTAAAGAAGCGTTTGTTGGCTTTTGTTGAGGTTTTTTAAGAACTCTGTTAGCAAAGGACTTAAACTCTAATTCGGTGAAGATTTCGTCGAGTTTTTCCTTGTCGGCTTCGACCAACTTCAAATTGTTCATATCGAGAGCAACGGGTACGTCAGTTCGGATGGTTGCCAAGAACTTCGACATCTTGATGTCTTCTATAGCACCTTCTACTTTTTCGCGCAGCTTTCCTTTCACCTTTGAAGAATTCTCTATCAGGTTCTCAACGTTGCCAAACTCGTTGATGAGTTTGATGGCAGTCTTCTCGCCCACGCCCGGACAACCAGGGAAGTTGTCGGCAGAGTCGCCCATCAACGCCAAGAGGTCGATAACCTGGAGTGGGGAAGTGATGCTATATTTTTCTTCAATCTCTTTGGTTCCGAGTTTCTCGTATCCTCCACCATGTTGTGGGCGATACATATAGACATTGTCTTTTACCAACTGTCCATAATCCTTATCGGGTGTGAGCATGTAGGTTTCGACACCCTTTTCGCCTGCTTGTGTGGCTAAGGTTCCAATCACGTCGTCTGCCTCGAAACCGTCGACTTGCAGAATAGGGATGTGGTAGGCTTCGAGGATATTCTTGATGATAGGTACTGAGAGTTTGATGTCTTCTGGAGTTTCCTCACGTTGAGCCTTATAAGCAGGGAAAGCCTCGTGGCGGAATGTCTTTCCGTGGTCGAAAGCCACTCCTATGTGTGTTGGCTTTTCCTTGGTCAGTATCTCGTTGAGTGTGTTGCAGAATCCCATGATGCATGAAGTGTTGAGCCCTTTCGAATTGATTCGTGGGTTCTTCATGAATGCATAATACGACCTGTAAATCAGTGCGTAAGCGTCTAAAAGAAACAGTTTATCCATAAATAATTATTTTTATCGCGTAAAATTACTAAAAAATTGCCACATTTCGCGAAGAATTGATTAATTTTGTAACAAATTTCGGAAATAATGGATTATTTATCACTTATCAAGCAACCTATAGAGTCTGAATTGGCTGATTTTATAGACTTGTTCAACAAGTCTTTGATGCACGGCGATGGTCTTCTCTCGCAGGCGCTCGATCATATTCGACAGCGTGCGGGCAAGCGTATGCGACCTATGCTCATCTTGCTGATGGCCAAGAATTTTGGTAAGGTAACTCCCGTTACTCAGCATTCTGCTGTGGGATTGGAATTGCTTCATACGGCTTCTCTTGTTCATGATGATGTGGTGGACGAGAGTGGAGAGCGAAGAGGTCAGGCAAGTGTGAATGCTACTTATAATAATAAGGTGGCTGTACTTGTGGGCGACTATATCCTTTCTACTGCTTTGCTCCATGTGTCGTATTCTCACTCTGAGGAAATCGTGCGTTATCTGGCTGAATTGGGTCGAGTGCTTTCTAATGGAGAGATACTGCAGTTGAATAGTATCAACAATCAGGAAATATCAGAAGATGTTTATTATCAGGTGATTAAGCAGAAGACTGCTGCTCTTTTTGAGGCTTGTGCCGGGATAGGAGCCTTGTCGGCCAAAGCCTCTATGGAGGCTGTAGAGGCCGCAAAGAAATTCGGGCAGAATCTTGGTATCATCTTCCAGATTCGTGATGATATTTTCGATTATTATGACTCAAAGGAGATAGGCAAGCCTACGGGGAATGATATGGTGGAGGGCAAATTGACCCTTCCTGTTATTTATGCTCTAAATTCTACTGGTAACGAACAGATGATGAAGTTGGCCCGCAAGGTAAAGGCGCATGATGTTTCGCAGGAAGAAATAGCTCAGTTGGTGGCTTTTACCAAGGAGAATGGAGGTATAGAATATGCTGACAAGAGAATGTGGGAATTTCATGCGGAGTCGATGGATTTTCTTGATACTTATGTAGAGGATAAGGACGTCTATCAGGCTCTAAAAGCCTATTTAGATTATGTAATAGAAAGGAAGATATAGTTTTTTTGCTTAGGATAATTCTATGTTCTAAAGTTTGGAACTTATGTTCTAAAGTTTAGAACTTATGTTCTAAAGTTTAGAACATAGAACGAATAAGGATTCAAGGACATTTTGTCCTTATAGAAAATACAATTTAATACAGTATACGATAAAATAATAAGAGCTTGATTCCCAATGATTGGAACCAAGCTCTTATGCTTATGAAGTAATGCTAATGACACTTATGCCTTAGAAATACTTGATTTCCTTGCCTATAAGTTCGCTCAAGAGGAGGTTGGTAAGGCGTGAAGTACCGAGGCGCAACCACTGATTGGTCAACCATTTTTCGCCTAAGACTTCCTTAACGATAGTGTAGTAAACAACTGCATCGTGGACGGTATTAATGCCGCCTGCAGGCTTGAAACCTATCTGAATGCCAGTCTTTTCGTAGTATGCCTTGATGGCCTGACACATGACGTATGCAGCCTCAGGAGTGGCAGAAACCTTCTCCTTACCAGTAGAGGTCTTGATGTAGTCTGCACCTGAGTACATGGCTAATATGGAGGCTTTCATGATGTTGCTGCAGTTCTTCAGACAACCTGTCTCAAGGATGCACTTCATCTTGTGCTCTCCACAGGTTTCCTTCAGTTCCTGGATGTCGTCGCAAAGACCCTCGTAATCCTCGCTGAAGAACTTGCCTACAGGCATCACGATATCCACCTCTGTAGCGCCGTCTTTGATGGCCATGGCGGTCTCGGCTACCTTTACCTCTATAAATGTCTGTGAAGAAGGGAAATTGCCGCTTACGACGGCGATTTCCACGCCGTCAACCTCCAAGCTCTGGCTGATAAGTCCAGCAAAGTTAGGGTAGGTGCATACGGTAGCTACATGAGGAAGCTGTGGATAATCCTTGGCAAACTGATTTACCTTTTCGATCATCTTCAGGATGCTTTCCTCTGTATCTTCGGTATGAAGAGAGGTCAACTCGATGCTGCCAAAGAGGAATTTCTTTACCTCCATGGTCTCATTCTCAGCCACTTTCTCGTCGAGTATCTTCTTGACTTCTGCTGCTACCTCCTCGTCGTTGAGGTTGCAGTTATACTGTTTCAAAACTGACAAATACTTGTCGTCCATCTCGCTGTACTGCCCTTCTTTCTGGGCAATAACTTGTTCCTTGATACTGCTCATACTTAATGTTTTTATTGTTGTTATTTATTGTTTGTCTTTTCCTTGTTCTGTGCTTAATTTAGGGTTGTTTCTATGTCTTTCCGCATCTCTTTGAGTCTTCTTGTTGAAGCTCTTCTGGAGCTCTTCTGTAAGGTCTACACCCGTTTGATTTGCCAGACATATAAGTACCCAAAGCACATCGGCCATCTCTTCTCCAAGGTTGGGCTTTTCTCCCTTTTTGAAGCTCTGGTCGCCATAGGTTCGGGCGATGACACGAGCCAGTTCACCCACCTCTTCGGTCAGGCAAGCCATATTGGTTAGTTCGCTGAAATAGCGTACTCCATATTGCTTAATCCACTTGTCTACAGCCTCTTGTGCTTCTTTTATAGTCATAACAGATGATCTTTAATAATCAAATAGGTCAAACTTAGCCACAATCCAGTGAAGAATAACGCGGCAATGGTGTTGTAGATACCGATCTTTCCATCCTCTCTTTTGTCATTTAAGAACTCCAGGTTCAGACCCATGATCATGAGTGTTTGACCTGCGTATACAGCCCATTGGTTGTCCAATAGCCTCTGTGAAAAGGCGATAGATAGAATTAATCCTATGGTCGTCAACCAATCTTTATACTTTACTATTCTTTTCATTTTTCTGTTCTGTGGAATAGTCTGTCTCTATTCCTTGTTATGGGTGTCCATCATGATGGTAACTGGACCATCGTTCAGCAGATCTACCTTCATGTCTGCCCCAAATTCTCCCGTTCCTACAGGCTTTCCAAGTGCCTCAGACAGCTTCTTGCAGAATTCTTCATAGAGCGGAACGCTTATCTCGTGTTTGGCTGCTCTGAGCCAACTGGGACGATTTCCTTTCTTGTAGCTGGCGAATAGGGTAAACTGGCTGATGACCAATATCTCGCCGTTTATATCCATAATGGATCGGTTCATCACATGGTTCTCGTCGTCGAAAACACGGAGTCCAATTACCTTTCTAACTAACCAGTCTATGTCTTCAGAAGTGTCGCTTTCCTCTATGCCGAGAAGGATGAGATAGCCCTGCTGGATAGCAGATTTTACTTCTCCCTCGATGGCGACAGATGCGTGTGCGACGCGTTGTATTACAATTCTCATATTTCTTAATTATATCTTCTGCAAATATACATTATTTTTGCCGAATTTCCATCATTTAGGCTGATTATTTTCAAAATAATCTCTTAATATGCTTGCCTTATGCTGGCCCACAATCTCTGTTAGGGCTTCCAGACTTGCTTCTTTTATCTTTTTGACGCTTTTAAAATGGCTCAGAAGTGCCTCTTTTGCCTTAGGACCGATGCCTTTAATATCGTCGAGTTCGGAGTGTAAAGCATGCTTGGAACGCTTGTCCCGGTGGAATGTAATGGCGTATCGGTGTACTTCGTCCTGAATCTGTGTGAGGACTTTGAACAGCTCGCTTTCTGTCGGTATGGCAACCGTTTGAGGAGGAAAACCAAAGAGTAGCTCATTGGTGCGGTGTCGGTCGTCTTTTGCAAGTCCTGCTATGCTTATATGAAGCCTGAGTTCGTCTTCTATTACGGCTCTTACAACCTCCATCTGACCTTTACCACCATCGGTAATAATAAGGTCGGGAAGCGGTGTTCCTTCTTCTATCATACGGCTGTATCTGCGCCTTACCACCTCTTGCATCGATGCATAATCGTCGGGGCCTACAACGGTTTTTATGTTGTATTTTCGATAGTCTTTACGGCTTGGTTTCATACCTTTATATACAATACAGCCTGCCACGGCATCTGTGCCGGAAATGTTGGAGTTGTCGAAGCATTCTATCTGATAAGGCAGCTTTGGAAGCTTCAATTTTGCTTGCAATTCCTTCATCAGTCGAGTTTGTTTTTGCTCTGGATTGAGCTTTTCTGCCTGTTTAAGACGGTCGAATTTATACTGTTTGCAGTTCATTTCCGACAATTCTAACAGGTGTCTCTTGTCGCCTCTTTGTGGTACGAAGAAAGTGGCATCTTTTAGTTTCCATTCCATCTCGAAAGGCACAATAATCTCTTTGGAAGCAGAGTGGAAACGTTCTCTTATCTCAGGTATGGCTGTTATCAAAAGTTCTTCGTCGCTTTCCTCCAACTTGCGTTTGTATTCGTAGGTAAAGCTCTGGTTGATGGTGCCATTTTTGACGTGGATATAGTTGATAAATGCGTTCTTGTTGCTGTCGTCGTTCACGATAGTAAATACATCTACATCGGTAATGGTGTGGCTTACGACCTCGCTTTTTGCCTCAAATTCGTCGAGCAAAATATACTTTCTCTTGTATTCTTCTGCCACCTCGAACTTGAGAATCTCGGCGTTTTTCATCATCATGTCGTAGAGATATTTGCTTACTTCCCGCGTGTTTCCCTTCAGAATCTCACGAGCCTGGCGCATGTTTTCCTGGTATTCTTCGTAGCTTTGCTTGTTGATACAAGGCGCCCCGCAGTTGTGTATGTGATAGTCGAGACAGGGCTTGTATTTCCCGTCTCTGATACCTTCTCTTGTCAATGGAAATCGGCAAGTGCGGGGTTTGTAGAGCTTTTTGATGATTTCGAGTACAGCATACATGCTTCCTATGTGAGGATAAGGTCCGTAAAATGTTCCTACGCGCTTGTTGATGTTTCTTGTCTTGAAAATCCTTGGAAAAGGCTCGTTGGTGACGCAAATAGAAGGGTAAGTCTTGCCGTCCTTCAGCAAAACGTTGTATTTGGGGTTGTATTTCTTGATCAGGCTGTTTTCCAGCAGTAGGGCGTCTTCTTCGGTATTAACCACTGTGTAGGAAATGTCATGAATTTTGGAAACAAGCACTTTGGTTTTGTATCTGTCTACTTCCTTATGGAAATAGGAAGATACTCTCCGCTTAAGGTTTTTAGCTTTTCCTACATATATTATAGTATGGTTCTCGTCGTAGTATTGGTAACTTCCCGGCTTTTCAGGCATACTTAATACTATGTTTTTGAGTTTGGCTAATCTTTGCTCGTTATCTTGTTTTGACATTTCCTTTATATTTAAGGGTAAAGAAACCGCTATTGTTTCACGTGAAACGATAGCGGTTTGCATTTTATAATTGTAAGAGGGTAGAGACTTCAACGTCGTTATCGAAGACCTTTCTTCCTACGAAATTCTCGTTTACCAATTCTATGATGAAGTTGGCATAAACCTTCTTGGGATGGAATTTCTTAACCAGATCGCAGGCTGCTTTCATGGTTCCTCCAGTTGCGAGCAGGTCATCGTGGAGCAGAATAACATCGTTTTCGTTGATGGCGTCTTTATGAATCTCGATAGTGTCGATTCCATATTCTTTAGCATAGCTCTCCTGTACGGTTTCGCAGGGGAGTTTTCCTGGTTTTCTGCAAAGTACGACTCCTGCGCCTAATCGTATGGCTAAGGCAGAAGACATGACAAAACCGCGTGATTCGATGCCTACGATCTTTGTGATGCCTTTGTCTTTGTAGAGTTCGTACATTTCGTCGTTGATCTCTTTGAGGGCTTTCGGACTCTTGAAAAGAGTGGTGACATCGCGGAAGTTTACTCCCTTGATTGGCCAATCGGGAATGCTTCTCAGATTGTCTAATAATAACTTGTTGTTCATTTCTTTTATATGTTTAAATTGTTACTTCTTTCTTGCTGTTTTTACTCTTTATTTCTATTCTTGAGCGGTCTGTAATTTAGTTTATGCTTAAAGTGATGCTTTAACTCTATTTTTCTTGATGTAACCGGTGTTAATGGTGTTATTATCAATATTTTAGCTTTACTACCGTTTCACGTGAAACATTTGATAGTTTCATGTTTTCGCAAGGGTAGGAGCTGGGTGTGGGTCCTATCTGCCGAGCAGTACAAGCATGACGTTGATGTCGCTTGGTGAAACGCCCGGGATTCTGCTTGCCTGTGCCAGAGTTTCGGGGTTTATCTTCGAGAGTTTCTGGCGCCCTTCTGTCGAAATTTCGTGAAGTTCTTCGTAGTTGAATCTTCCCTTGATTTTGATATTCTCGAGTCTGTGCATTTTGTCGGCGATGATTCTTTCCCGGTCGATATATCCTTTGTACTTCATTCTGATTTCTGCAGCCTCTGCGATTTCTTCTCTTCGATTGACGGGAGCATTTATCACTTCCTTCAGGTCGGGGATAATTTCCGCTAAGTTTTGCAAATTCAGATGAGGTCTTGCCACCAGGTCTATCAGTTTGCAGCCTGCTCTGAGTGGAGTAGTGCCTAAAGCTTCCAGTTTGGAATTGACCATTTCTTTCTTGATCGGATAGTTGGCGCAGAATTCGATGATTCTATCGATTTGCTCTTTCTTTTGTATCCACCATTCATATCTGTCTCTTTTGGCAATTCCCAATTCGTAGGCTTTTTCTGTGAGTCGGGCGTCAGCGTCGTCCTGTCTGAGAAGAATGCGATATTCGGCACGAGAGGTAAACATACGATAAGGTTCGTCCACTCCCTTTGTAGTCAAGTCGTCGATGAGCACACCGATGTAAGATTCGTCTCTTTGCATTTCGAAAGTTCTGTTGCCTGTGCAATAAAGTGCGGCGTTGATTCCGGCAACGGTTCCTTGTCCGCCAGCTTCTTCGTATCCTGTTGTTCCGTTCACCTGTCCGGCGAAGAACAAGCCCTTGATGATTTTAGACTCCAATGAGTGTTTTAGTTGAGTGGGGTCGAAGTAGTCGTACTCGATGGCGTAACCGGGACGGTAGATTTTCGCATCTCTCAGCGCAGGTATCTCGTGAAGGGCTTTGAGCTGGATGTCCATAGGCATACTGGAAGAAAAACCGTTCAGATACATCTCGTTGGTGTTTTCGCCCTCAGGCTCCAGGAAGAGAGGATGCTGATCTTTGTCGGGGAACGTGACGAGCTTGGTTTCTATGCTTGGACAATAGCGTGGACCGGTACTTTGAATCTGTCCGTTGTAGAGAGGCGAGTCGGCAAGTCCGCTTTTCAGTGTCTCGTGTACTTTATTATTAGTATAGCAAGTCCAGCAAGGCAACTGTTTCAGCACTCTGTGTTCTCCCATGTACGAGAACTGATGGAAATCGCTGTCGCCAGGTTGTATTTCCATATCTTCGAAATGCACGCTTCGCTTGTCGATGCGAACAGGAGTTCCTGTTTTCATTCTTGCGGTTGTGATTCCCCATCGTGTGATGCTTTCTGTGAAGTGGTGTACTGCTGGTTCGGCGCATCTTCCGCCTTCTACCATTTTTCTTCCTACATGCATCAGTCCGTTGAGGAAAGTTCCTGCAGTAATGATAATGCTTTTAGCGAAGAACTCTGCGCCCCAAATAGTGCGCACGCCTACAGCCTCTCCGTTTTCCACTAACAGTTCTTCCGCCTGGTCTTGCCAGATGTCCAGATTGTCGGTATGGTCGAGTATGGTTCTCCATTCCCATATGAACTTTCCTCTGTCGCATTGTGCTCGTGGGCTCCATACGGCAGGTCCCTTACCAATATTTAACATACGGAACTGGATGGCGGTCTTATCGGTAACGATACCCATCTGTCCGCCTAATGCATCAATCTCTCTTACAATTTGTCCTTTGGCGATTCCACCCACGGCAGGGTTGCAGCTCATCTGTCCAATCTTGTTCATGTCCATTGTGATGAGGCATGTCTTGGCTCCCATGTTTGCAGCAGCTGCAGCGGCTTCACTTCCGGCATGGCCTCCGCCTATAACGAGGACGTCGTACTTGAAATTCATAATCTATACTATTTCTAATTTTCGGCAAAAGTAAGAATTTTAATTGAATTTTTAGCAAAAACACTTTGATAAATCATGAATTTATAGTAATTTTGCAGCAAACTTGCGGCCATGTACCTAAAAATAGGTATTTTGGGCGGTGCAAGCAAACATCTTGTACAGTGATATTTAAAGAAGAATATAAATTAGTTTCAAACAGTTAAATATTTAAAAATCAATCATTTATGTGGTTAATCAATTCATCTATTGGTAGAAAGGTAGTGATGTCA
>CAVACC010000004.1:0-63495 GCA_963587495.1 Clostridia bacterium
AAAGCCAAAGTTGGCACCTATAGAGTTGTTGGCATCCAACTGGTAGCTGGCATCCAGGCGAAAGTTCATGGCTTCGATAATACCTACTTGTCTTATCTCACTTTTCTGGTTCCACGTCTTGTCAAGATAAGTCTTCTGCTGTAAGTCTTTATTGTCTGGCTGGTATTGTCTTGCTCCAAAAGCGTATGCGCCCAGCTCTAATCCATTCTTGCGATAGTTCATATTCAGCCTGCCATATCCTCCAATGTTCTTTTTCTCGTCGTACGATCCTTCTGTTGTAGCGTCAAATCCGAAGCCCTCGCCTTGTATCTTCTTCGTTGTGATACGGATGACCGCCTTGGTGCTGGCTGCGTAACGGGCACCAGGGTTAGTGATGACTTCCACCGACTTGATGTTATCTGAATGCAAACGGTCCAGCTCGCTCTTGTCTCTCATCTGTCGTCCATTGATATAGATAACAGGCTCACCGCGACCGAATACCTTGATGCTGCCATTCTGGGCAGACACGTTAGGGATGCGGTCGAGCAGGTTCTCCATGGTTCCTGCCTTCTCAAGTACGGATCCGACAACGGTTGTCGTCATTCCGCCATTCTTCAGGATAGTCTTAGGCAGGGATGATTTCACGACTACTTCGCCGAGCATCTTGCTGTCTTCTTCCATCTTGATAATGCCCACATTCTCGCCAGTGCAATCCTTGCAGATTGTCTTATAGCCTACGGAGGTCACCTTGATGATTCCGCCGTTGCAGGAAGAGTCGATGACAAAGCTGCCATCCTCTCCAGTCACTGCGCCCTTGACGAAAGCCGAGTCTGTTCTATTCAATAATACTACATTGGCAAACGCCAAAGGCTCGCCCTTCATATCCATCACCTTGCCGGTGATATTCTGCGCCATCATCTGCGTCATAGCCGAGAGGCACAACGCTGTGGTCAAAATTACTTTTTCCTTCATATTGCTACAGTTTTGCTTGTTTTTTTTTATTTTTCTGCTGCAAAAGTATAGCTTTAAAGGAAAAAGCCTTTGACACAAAAGTGTATTTCTCAAGAGTGTAGCTTAAGAATTACACTTTTGTGTATAAAAAGAAAGATAAATAGCGTTTGGTGATAGATTTTTAACTCAAGTTTCACAAGTGGTTTATGTACGGGCTGAAGGCCCAATAGCTCTTAGCCCAGAGCAATGGATACAAGCAGCACGCCCTGAAAGGGCAGAAGCTCTTAGCCCGGGGCAGCGCCCTGGGTATAATGGCAATCGGCAAGGCGCCCTGTAAGGGCAAAAGCTTTGTAAATTGCCTGGAGTTTTAAAGCTTTTGCCCTTACAGGGCGACAGGTTTGCGTCCAAAATAACCCAGGGCGCTGCCCTGGGCTAAGAGCTTCTGCCCCTTCAGGGCGTGTGGGGCAAAACTTCAGTTTTTTATGAATTTACCTTATTCTTTTCATCACCAAATCTGCGAGCACGATGGCGGATAAAAAAACAAAAAGGAGTCATCCTGATGGGGACAACTCCTTTTTTTATAATTGTTATTTGAAATAAGTCTTTCTGCTTACGAATTCATGGAGAGCAGGAACTCGTCGTTGTTGCGGGTATGCTCCATGCTCTTGTGGATGGTGTTCATCGCCTCCACAGGATTCATGTCGGAAATATACTTACGCAGAATCCACATACGGTCGAGGGTGGTCTTGTCCTGCAACAGGTCGTCGCGACGAGTAGAAGAAGCCACGAGGTTGACAGCAGGGAAGACGCGCTTGTTGCTGAGAGAGCGGTCGAGCTGAAGCTCCATGTTGCCCGTTCCCTTGAACTCCTCGAAGATCACCTCGTCCATCTTGCTGCCTGTATCGATGAGGGCAGTGGCGATGATGGTGAGCGAGCCGCCTCCCTCGATGTTGCGGGCAGCTCCGAAGAAACGCTTAGGTTTCTGCAAGGCATTGGCGTCGACACCACCAGTAAGAACCTTGCCTGAGGCAGGCGCCACGGTGTTGTAGGCACGAGCCAGACGGGTGATGGAGTCGAGGAAGATGACGACATCGTGACCGCACTCCACCATGCGCTTGGCTTTCTCCAATACGATTCCGGCTATCTTGACATGACGCTCGGCAGGCTCGTCGAAGGTAGAGGCGATGACCTCTGCGTTGACGGTGCGAGCCATGTCGGTAACCTCCTCAGGGCGCTCGTCGATGAGCAACATCATGAGGTAGGCCTCGGGATGATTGGCAGCGATGGCGTTGGCGATATCCTTCATCAGGATGGTCTTACCCGTCTTTGGCTGAGCCACGATGAGTGCACGCTGACCCTTACCGATAGGCGAGAAGAGATCGACAACACGAGTGCTGAGGTTAGTGGTGGCACGGTCGCCACAGAGTGTGAACTTCTCGTCGGGGAAGAGAGGTGTGAGATGCTCGAAAGGTATGCGGTCGCGCACCTCGGATGGCTTTCTACCGTTGATCATCTCAATGTCGGTGATAGGGAAGTACTTCTCGCCCTCGTGAGGAGGACGCACACGGCATTGTACCACGTCGCCGGTCTTCAGACCATAGCGCTTGATGACATTATTGGGCACATACACATCGTCGGGTGAAGAGAGGTAGTTGTAGTCGCTGCTGCGCAGGAAACCATAGCCGTCGGGCATGACCTCGAGTACACCGTTGGATGTGATGATGTTGGTAAAGTCGAAGGTAGGCTCAGCTTTCTTCTGCTGTACGGGTTGAGGTGCAGGAGCAGCTGTGGCTGCAGGAGTGGTAGGACGGTCGAAGATGTCGAAAGTAGGCATGGCTGCCTGGTCTTCGATAGGAAGGTCGACTACGGGGATAAAGTCGGTGCCGTCGCCAGGATCGCCCTCCCAGATGCCTGTAGCATCCTGAGCAACAGTCTGTTCTTCAGCCTTCTCGTTCTGAGCATTCAGCTTGGCCTGCAACTGTGCAGCCAGGGCGGCAGCGTCAGCCTCGCCGTTGTCGGCAACTTTAGAAAGATCCTGTTCGGGAATGATGTTGGTTTCGTCAACCGAGTCTTGTTTTTCCGTATTATCCTCCGAGGTTGTGTCTTCAGCAGGGATGTTGGCATCCTGTTCTCCCTGTATTTTGTTTCTTTCCTTCATGGCAGCCACCTTGGCAGCTGCAATGGCCTCAAGCTCAGCCTTGCTCTTACGTCCTCTGTGCTTGGCTATGGGTTTCAGCACGGCTGGCACTTCGGCTTCGGGAGCATCCTGACCGGCAGCGGTCTGAGTTGCTTCGGTTTCGGCTATGGGCTCATCCTGCTGTAAGGATTCCTTGAACAAAGGAGTATCGGTGGACACAGGACCTTTTACCTGGTTCTTCATCACGTCGTAATTCTCACCGTCCTTGCCCTTCACGGAGTACACCTTGTCCTCCTTCTTTGCTATTCTCACTCTCTTTCTTTTGGGAGCTGCAGCATTCTGGACGGGCGTCTCGGCCTGGGTGTCGAGAATGGCGTAAACTATCGTCTTTTTGTTGTCATTAGACTTAATTTTAGCACCTATCTCTTTTGCAATGTCTTTCAGTTGAGCGACATTTTTTGCATTTAATTCGTCTATGCTATACATTATATTATAAAATAGTATATGATGTTTTGATTGATGATAAGCGTTTCGAAGAGTGGGGAAACGCCTATTAGAATTGAAATCGAGTGCAAAGATAATTAAAAAATTCGTTTCTGCCAAATTTTTTCCTTATCTTTGCACAAAAAAATAATAAATGGCTACGCAGATACCCTATTTGGACGTACAGAACCTCACCAAACGCTTTGGTGCTCAGGTTCTTTTCGAGAATATTTCGTTTTCCATCGCTGAAGGACAGAAGGTGGGACTCGTTGCACGCAACGGCACGGGAAAGTCAACTCTTATGTCGGTGCTGATGGACAAGGAAGGCTATGAGTCAGGATCTATCATCTATCGCCGTGACTTGAAGCTGGGCTTTCTGGAACAGTCGCCCCAGTTTGATCCCGAGGAGAGTGTGCTCGATGCCTGTTTCAACCACGAGGGCGACCCCGAGAAGGTGCTCAAGGCACGGCAGATACTCACACAGTTGCACATCACCAACCTGGAGCAGCCCATGGGACAGTTGAGCGGTGGACAGCAGAAGCGTGTGGCGCTTGCCAACGTGCTGATTACCGAGCCCGACTTCCTGATGCTCGACGAGCCTACCAACCATCTCGACCTGGAAATGATAGAATGGCTGGAAGGCTATCTGAACAGGGGCAACAAGACCATCTTTATGGTGACCCACGACCGATTCTTCCTCGACAAGGTGTGCAACGTGATACTGGAGCTCGACGATCAGGGCATCTATACCTATCGCGGCAACTACGCCTACTACTTGGAGAAACGACAGGAGCGCATGGACAACCTTCGGGCAGAGATTCAGCACTCGAAGAACCTTTATCGCCGAGAGCTGGAATGGATGCGCCGTCAGCCACAAGCCCGTGGACATAAGGCGAAATACAGAGAGGATGCCTTTTACGAGCTTGAGAAAGTGGCAAAACAGCGCATTGAGGACCGACAGGTAAGGTTGAAAGCTTCTACCGTTTACATCGGCTCGAAGATTTTCGAATGCCAGTATGTCAGCAAGGCCTTCGACGACCGCGGCAAGAAGAAAGTCATTTTGCACGACTTCTATTACAACTTTGCACGCTTCGAAAAGATGGGCATCGTGGGTAATAACGGAACAGGAAAGTCCACCTTCATCAAGATGCTGCTGGGCGAGGTGAAACCTGACAGCGGACAGTTTGACATCGGCGAGACGGTGCGCTTCGGCTACTTCTCGCAGGAAGGTCTGAAGTTTAGGGAAGACCAAAAGGTGATAGACGTCATCACAGAGATAGCCGACTACATCGACCTGGGCGGCGGCCGACACATGACCGCCTCGCAGTTTCTGCAGTTCTTCCTCTTCACGCCCGAGGAACAGCACAACTACGTGTACAAGTTGAGCGGAGGCGAGAAGCGCAAGCTCTACCTCTGTACCGTGCTGATGCGCAACCCCAACTTCTTGGTGCTCGACGAGCCTACCAACGACCTCGACATACAGACGCTGCAGGTGCTGGAGGAATATCTGCAAGACTTTGCCGGATGCGTGATTGTGGTGAGCCACGACCGATATTTCATGGACAAGGTGGTGGATCATCTGTTGGTCTTCAAGGGCGAAGGCGAGATACAGGATTTCCCTGGCAACTATACCCAGTATCGTGAATGGTGCCGACTTCAACCCAAGACCGAGGGTGAGGGAGCCGAGAAGAAAGCCACCAAGCCTACAGCCAAGGAACAGCCTTCGGCAACCCAGAAGAAAGAGGGCAAAAGAAAGATGACCTACAAGGAGAAGCGCGAGTACGAGCAGCTGACCAAGGAACTGGAACAGCTCGAAAACGAGCAGAAAACCCTGGAGGAAGCTCTCTGCAGCGGACAACTCTCGGTGGAGGAACTGACGGAGAAGAGCAAGCGTCTGCCAGAAATCAAGGACGAGATCGACGAGAAGGAAATGCGCTGGCTCGAACTCGCCGAGATAGAAGGGTAGTGGGAGAGTAAGCGAAAGTGCAGAACGAAAGAACGGAATAAAAAATTGAAATAACAACAATATGGAAATAAAGAAATCAGAATTCACCATATCTGCTCCACGAGTGAGCATGTGTCCTAAGGACAACAAGACGGAGTATGCCTTCATCGGCAGAAGTAACGTGGGAAAGTCGAGCCTCATCAACATGCTCTGCAACCACAAGGGACTCGCCAAGACATCGGCCACACCGGGAAAAACCCTGCTTATCAACCATTTCATCATCAACAACGAGTGGTATCTGGTCGACCTGCCGGGCTATGGCTTCGCCAAGCGTTCGAAGACCGTACAGAAACAGTTGGAGCAGATGATTTCCAGCTATATTCTGCAGCGTCCACAGTTGGCTAACGTCTTTGTACTTATCGACGTGCGCCACGACCAGCAGAAGATTGACCGTGAGTTCGTAGACTGGTTGGGCGAGAGTGGCGTGCCCTTCTGCATCGTCTTCACCAAGGCCGACAAGTTGGGCCCAGTTAAGGCCCGCATGAATGCCGAGAAGTGGATGCACGCGCTGGAAGACCGTTGGGTGGAACTGCCTCCTTACTTCATCACCAGCAGCGAGAAGAAGTTGGGGCGCGACGACGTGCTCGACTACATCGACCAAATCAACAAGAGTTTGGAGGAGGCTGAATAAGTCTGTAAAACTAAAGAGTTCTACTTCAGAAACTTCCGAATCCAGCGAAAGGTGAGTTATATATAATAAGGTATAGAACTCTCGTAAGCGATGAAGTTGCGAGAAGACAGAGTAGTCAAAGATATTATGGGTAGCATCAAACAGATAAATTGGGGATTTATCGGTTGCGGAGAAGTGACCGAGAAGAAATCGGGTCCAGCCTTCAACGAGGTGGAGGGCTCGAAGGTAGTGGCTGTCATGAGCCGTAGTGAGGACAAAGCCCGCAGTTATGCCGAGCGCCACCATATACGTAAATGGTACACGGATGCCCAGGAGTTGATAGACGATCCCGACGTGAATGCCATTTACATCGCCACGCCACCATCGTCGCACGCCACCTTCGCCATCATGGCGATGAGGGCAGGCAAGCCGGTGTATGTGGAGAAACCTCTGGCTGCCAGCTATAACGACTGCATCCGCATCAACCGAGTGAGCGAACAGACGGGAGTGCCCTGCTTTGTGGCTTACTATCGTCGTTATCTGCCATACTTCCGCAAGGTGAAACAGATAGTGGAGCAGGGAGGCATAGGCAATGTGCTCAACGTACAGGTGAGATTCTCGGTGCCGCCACGCGACCTCGACTATACTTCGGGCAAGGAAATGCCCTGGCGACTGCAGCCCGACATTTCGGGAGGTGGCTATTTCTACGATCTGGCTCCACATCAGATAGACCTCCTGCAGGATATCTTCGGAGTCATCACCCGTGCCCACGGCTATCCCGCCAACCGTGCCCATCTGTATGAAGCAGAGGACACCATCTCTGCTTGTTTCTACTTCGAGAGCGGTATTCCCGGCAGTGGAAGCTGGTGCTTTGTGGGACACGAGAGTGCCAAGGAAGACCGCATAGAGATCGTTGGCGACAAGGGGTCGCTGTCGTTCTCGGTTTTCGACTACGATCCCATCCTGCTTGTTACGAGTGCAGGCAAGACAAGCATCGTAGTGCCCAACCCTTCGTATGTACAGTTGCCTATCATCAAGACAGTGATAGAAGACCTACAGGGAATCGGCACCTGCGAAAGCACTTGTGTGGCAGCCACTCCTACCAACTGGGTGCTCGACCGCATATTGTGGAAGAACTAAACCATGTCGCCTGCAGTCAGCCCAGGCCCCACGACTGAGAGTTCCGGCAGACTGCTGCATCAGCACGACCTGTAAAATATAAAGCAATGAAGAACAAGTTTGTTTACACCCTCATCGTTTTCTGCCTTGGCTTCGGCTCTCCTGCCTGGAGTGCCGAGGAGACGGCAGATTCCACTTTGCTGGGAACCTTGTTCAATGCTACGATGTTCCAGCCGAATTCCTCAGACAGTCTTACTTATGCCCGCCACAAGAAGACTTTTTTCCACAGAGTGGGCGATGTCTTCACCCAACTGTTCCGCGAGTTCAACACCACCGACGAGAACTATATCGAGTCGCAGCATTACAACTATACCGTGATGCTGCAGAACACCAACACCTACGAACGCTACACACTCTCGAGCAAGGAAGGGCAGAGCATCTCGTTTGCTCCCGACATCACCTACCGCTTAGGTCCTTATATTGGCTGGAGATGGGTGTTCTTAGGCTACGCCATCGATCTGAAGAATATCGGCTTTGGTTCTTCCCATTCACCCAAGAAGGGGTTCTCGATGAGCCTTTACAGCAGTCTGCTGGGCATCGACCTGTTCTGGCGACAGACAGGAAACGACTATCACATTAAGAGCTTCTATTTAGGCGACGGGATAGACACATCGCCCGTCAAAGGAGTAGACTTCGACGGCGTGAAATCGAGTGTAAAAGGTTTTAATCTTTACTACATATTTAACCACAGAAAATTCTCTTATCCAGCAGCTTATGCGCAGAGTACTGTTCAGCGAAAAAGCGCCGGTAGCTGGTTGGCAGGCATAGGTTACACCCACCATACGCTGGAGGTGGACTGGGAGAAACTGGAAGATGTGGTAGTCGACAAGATGGGTGAAAAGTTCGGTGGCGACATCGACAACAAACTGCGTTTTGGTACGGTGAAGTATACCGACGTATCGGGCAGTTGTGGCTATGCATACAACTGGGTCTTCACCAAGGACTTTCTCTTCAATGCTTCCCTTTCCCTGGCTTTGGCCTACAACCAGTCGATGGCAGATGTGGAGCGCGAGGAGAACAAGAGAATGCGCGAGTTCAGTTTCCGCAACTTCAACCTCGACGGCATTGGCCGTTTTGCCTTGGTATGGAACAACACCCACTGGTATGCCGGTGCAAGCGCCATCCTGCATACCTATAATTATAAGAAGGACCGTTTCTCAACCAACAACTCCTTTGGAGAGCTCAATCTCTATGTGGGAGTCAACTTTGGCAGAAAACGATAGGTTCATCTTTTGATACATAAAATGAATAGCATCATGAAAAAAACGATGATTCTTTTGTTGGCTTGCCTGTTGGCTTGTCACGTTTCGGCCTACAACCGTCAGGACAGTATGAAGATAGTGAGCCTGCTGCAGGAGGCGAAGTCACTCAAACAGAAACCCAAGAGCTGGATGCTGTGGTTTGGCAAGAAGTTTATCGGTGTGCCTTATGTGGCAGGAACCCTCGACCGTGCGAAGGAAGAGCAGTTGGTAATCAATACTCGCCAGCTCGACTGCACCACCTATGTGGAGATGGTGACAGCACTGACCCTATGCGCCCAGAAGGGACAAACCTCCTTTGCGCAATATTGCGAGCATCTAAAACACGTGAGGTATATTGGTGGAAAGGTGGAGTACACCAAACGTCAGCATTATTTCACGGTGTGGATCAACGACAACGAGAAGGAGGGCATCGTGACCAATGTACATCCCAATCCTCCCTTCACAGCTGTTCAGAAAGTGGCTGTCAATTGGATGAGTACACATTCCTCCAACTACAAGATGCTCACAGCTCATCCCGAGTGGATGGCAGGCATCAAGGCCATGGAACGAAGCATTACAGGTAAAAGCTACAGATACATCCCGAAAAACAAGATTGCGAACAACCAACTCTTCAGGTCGGCGATTCACGACGGCGACATTATTGTCATCATCACCAACAAGAAAGGACTTGACACCACTCACATCGGACTGGCATCGTGGCATGCAGACGGTCTGCATCTGCTCAATGCCAGCAGCATACATCATCGGGTGATCGACGAACCCATGCTGCTCCGCACTTATATGAGCAAGCATCCGGTACAGACAGGAATCAGAGTTTGTCGCGTAAGAGAACGCTAAAACAGCATAAATATACAGCTAAATCATAATAAATGCAGAAAAACAATATCAAAATGATAATTTTTCTGCATTTTGTACGACTAATTGCAAATTAATTAGTATATTTGCAAACAGATTTCTAAAAGTAGTGAATTTTTTATTTAAAAGTGAATAACGATGATACTGGACATTGAAATGCTGAGAAGCTTTTATGCTTCGTATTCAGATAGTGTAAAACAAGCCAAGGCTACAGTCAAACGACCTCTCACTTATGCTGAGAAGGTGCTCTTTGCTCACCTATATGATCCCACTCAGTTGCGACCATATAAAAGAGGTATAGAGTATGTAGACTTCCGTCCCAATCGTGTGGCGATGCAGGACGCTACAGCCCAGATGGCTCTCTTGCAGTTCATGAATGCCGGTAAGGACAAAGTGGCCGTACCCGCTTCGGTTCATTGTGACCACTTGATTCGTGCCGATGTAGGCGCTACTGCCGACCTCCCTGAGGCTTGCAAGACCAACAAGGAGGTGTACGACTTTCTGAAGTCAGTCTCACAGAAATATCATATTGGATTCTGGGGTCCAGGAGCTGGAATCATCCATCAGGTGGTGCTCGAGAATTATGCCTTCCCTGGTGGTATGATGGTAGGAACCGACTCGCATACGCCCAATGCCGGAGGTCTCGGTATGGTAGCAGTAGGTGTGGGCGGTGCAGATGCGGTAGACGTGCTGACCGGACAGCCATGGGAACTCAAGATGCCTCGTCTTATTGGTGTTCATCTTAAGGGCAAACTCTCTGGATGGGCAACTCCTAAAGACGTGATCCTCGAAATTCTCGGCATTCTGACCGTCAAGGGCGGCACAAATGCCATCCTTGAATACTTCGGCGAAGGTCTCGACAGCATCTCGACCACAGGCAAGGCCACCATCTGTAATATGGGAGCAGAACTGGGAGCCACTTGCTCCATCTTCCCCTTCGACGAGAACGCAGACGAATACCTGCGCAAGACGGGCCGTGAGGAGATTGCAGTTCTCGCCCAGCAGAATGCGGCAGAACTCCGCGCTGATGATGAGGTGATGGCTAATCCTTCGGCTTTCTATGACCAGATAGTAGAGATCGACCTTTCCAAGGTGGAGCCACACCTCAATGGTCCGTTTACTCCCGATGCCGCCACACCTATCTCGCACATGAAGGCGAAGGGCCCTGCCAACGATTATCCCATGGTGGTAGAGGTTGGACTGGTAGGCAGTTGCACCAACTCATCCTATCAGGATCTTGCACGTGCAGCCAGTGTGGCACGCCAGGCTTACGAGAAAGGCATCGAAGTGAAGGGACAGCTGATTATCAATCCAGGTTCGGAGCAGATTCGTTACACGGCAGAGCGCGACGGCATCCTCGACGACTTCAAGAAGATCGGTGCCTTGATTATGACCAACGCCTGCGGTCCTTGCATCGGACAATGGAAGCGTCATACTGACGACAATACACGTAAGAATGCCATCGTCACTTCATTCAACAGAAACTTCCGCCGCCGTGCTGACGGCAACCCCAATACTTACGCCTTCATCGGCAGCCCAGAGTTGACTGTGGCGCTGACCATTGCCGGCAGACTGGACTTCAATCCTGCCACAGACACCTTGTTGGACAAGGAAGGCAACAGTGTGAAACTGGATGCCCCAACAGGCTACACATTCCCTCCTAAGGGATTTGCCGTAGAGGACAAGGGATTCATCGCACCAAGCGCAGACAACGCTAATGTGGAGGTAGTGATCTCACCAGACAGCAACCGCTTGCAGAAGCTGGCTCCTTTTGCAGCCTGGGACGGAAAGGATCTGACCGATATGCCGTTGCTCATCAAGACTGAAGGTAAGTGTACCACCGACCATATCTCTATGGCTGGTCCCTGGCTGAAGTTCCGCGGTCATCTGCAGAACATCTCCGACAACCTCCTGATGGGAGCCGTCAACGCCTTCAACGGTGAGAGCAACAAGGTGAAAAACCAGTTGGACGGCAAGTATGTGGAGGTTTCCACCGCAGCCAAGGCTTATAAGGCACAGGGTATCAGCAGTATCGTGGTGGCAGAAGACAACTATGGCGAGGGTTCTTCGCGTGAGCATGCAGCCATGGAGCCTCGCTTCCTCAACGTGAAGGTGATTCTCGCCAAGAGCTTCGCCCGCATTCACGAAACCAACCTTAAGAAGCAGGGTATGCTGGCGCTTACATTCTGCAACAAGGATGATTATAATAAGGTACAGGAAGACGACCGTATTTCGCTCACCGGTCTGAAGGAGTTTGCCCCAGGCAGCAAGCTGACGGTAACTCTGAAGCATCAGGATGGCAGCGAGGACAGTTTCCTGGTAGAACATACCTACAACGATACGCAGATAGCTTGGTTCAAGGCAGGTTCGGCTTTGAATTTTGCGGCAAAGAAATAGTGTTTTGCGATTACACTAAACATTACCCATTAAACATCAATAAAAATGAACAAGGAATATTTAATATACAAACTGAGCGATGAGGTAAAAAACTCATGCAAGATTGACAAGGAGGCTTTCACTAAGTTCAATGTGAAGCGTGGTCTTCGAAATGACGATGGCTCGGGTGTTCTCGTCGGTTTGACCAATATTGGTAATGTAGTGGGTTACGAGCGAGATGCAGACGGAAAGCTGACACCTACAGAGGGTAAGCTCTATTACCGTGGCTATGAGCTCGATGACCTGGTGAGTCCTCTGCTGAAGGAGAAGCGTTTCGGTTTCGAGGAAGTGGCTTTCCTGCTGCTTTCAGGTCAGTTGCCTGACAAGGAAGAGTTGGAAGCTTTCAAGGAACTGCTCAACGACAACATGCCGCTCGACCACCGCACCATCACGCATATTATCGAATTGGAGGGCAGCAACATCATGAACATACTGGCGCGATGCGTGCTCGAGATGTACACATTCGATCCTAATCCTGATGACATCAGCCGCGACAACCTGATGCGTCAGAGCATAGAGTTGATAGCCAAGTTCCCAACCATTATCGCCTATGCCTACAACATCTACCGCCACTCGGTACAGGGCCGCAGTCTGCATATCCGTCATCCTCGCGAGAACCTCTCCATCGCAGAGAACTTTCTCTATATGATGAAGCACGAGAACTATTCGGAGCTCGATGCACGAATGCTCGACCTGCTGCTCATCATCCAGGCAGAGCATGGTGGTGGTAACAACTCTACCTTTACCGTGCGTGTCACTTCTTCCACCCGCACAGATACTTACAGTTCTATTGCCGCCGGTATCGGCAGTTTGAAAGGTCCGCTTCATGGTGGTGCCAACATCAAGGTGATCAATATGTTCCATCACCTGAAAGAGCAGATCAGAGACTGGAAGAACGTGAAGGAACTGGATGTTTATCTCACACGTATGCTCAACAAGGAGGCTTACGACAAGACTGGTCTTATCTATGGCATCGGTCATGCGGTCTACACATTGAGCGATCCTCGTGCCGTAGAGCTGAAACGTTTGGCTGGCGAATTGGCCAAGGAGAAGGGAAGAGAGGACGAGTATGAATTCCTGAAGCTCATAGAGCAAGAGGGTATCAAGTGCCTGCAGGAGCATCGTGGAGGCAGCAAACCTGCTTGTGCCAACCTCGACTTCTACAGTGGATTCATCTATGAGATGATAGGTCTGCCACAGGAGATCTATACACCAATATTCGCCATGGCCCGTATTGTGGGTTGGACAGCCCACCGTATCGAGGAGCTCAACTTTGAAGGCCGTCGCATCATCCGTCCTGCTTACAAGAACATTTTGGGTGAGTTGGAATACACTCCGCTCGACGAACGATAACCCCCAAAAGGTGTGTCATAATCTTATGACACACCTTTTTTTATATAGTCAGCCTATAACCGAAGCTGAATTTTCTATAACCGAATCAGAATTTTCTATAAGCGCAGTAGAATTTTCTATAAGCGAAGCAGAACTTTCTATAAGCAGCATTGACAAATAGTCAAGCGAAGGGCAGGAGAGAAGGAGGAAACCTCTCATTCTATGCTCCAAAAAGCAGGGTGATGAGAGGAATGGTAATGATGGAGAACAGGGTCGTGATGAAAGTTGCTTCGGTCATGAGCGAAGGGTTGCGACCATACTTCAGGCAGAACATCGTGCCGAAAGATGCCACAGGCATGGCTATTACTACCGTGTTGATATTGTTGATGAGCGTGTTGACTCCGCATAGACGGAATAGAAAATACACGGACAGAGGCACTATCACCAGTCGGAGGAAGGAGGTGGCATAAACCTTGCCGGAACCTATAATCTCACGAACTGGAAGACGTGCCATCGAACTGCCTATAATCATCAGGGCTGCGGGCACAGTAATGTTGCCCACCATCGTAACCGGCCGGGCTATCATCTCGGGAGTATGTACGCCAAAAGCCACCAATAAGGCAGCAATGAAGGCACCTATGAGAGCCGGACTGAGCAATACTTTCGGATTGAACTGATGGATACTGTATTCGCCCTTGACAAGCATCACACCTGCCGTAAAGATAAAAAAGGTGTTGGGCACATTGAGCAAGGCTGCATAGAAGACAGCCTTCGGACCAAAGATGCTCGACACAATAGGATAACCGATGAACCCCACGTTGGCAAACATCAGAGCAAAGCCTATCATGCCCTGGTCGTCATGATTCTTGGATATGAATCGGGGAACCCAGAAACCAAACACCAACAGCAAGATGTAGGTGAGGAATCCCACACCTACAAGCGGAAGAATCAACGAGCGGTCGGGCATTTCGTCGCCCATAACCGAGGAGAGTACCAAGAGCGGACAAGTAATGTCTACTACGATGGAAGACAGTTTTTTGTCGAACTTGTCGCCCATATAACCCAACTTACAGGCGGCGTAACCCAATATAACCATGGTGAAAAGCATCACCATCACTTCTAAATTCTGCATTATCCTGAAAAAAATAATTGTGTTTTAGTCGATGAAACGGCGAGTGATATTGCCGTAATGATCAATGCGACGGTCGCGAAGGAAAGGCCACCAGCGCCTTACGTCCTCGCTGTGCTTGAGGTCTACATCTACCACAAGGCTTTCTTCCTCGTTGTCGCTTGCCCTGTAATAGAGCTCGCCCTGCGGACCTGCCACGAAACTGCTGCCCCAGAACTGAATGCCTCCTGTCTGCTCGCTCGGGTCGGGCTCGAAGCCTACGCGGTTGACAGCCACTACCGGCAGACCATTGGCTACGGCATGACCTCGCATCACTGTGGTCCAGGCCTCGCGCTGGCGTTGCTGTTCATCCTCTGTATCATACTTGGCATAGCCGATGGCTGTAGGATAGATCAGGAGTTCTGCACCCTGAAGAGCCATCAGTCGGGCTGCCTCTGGGTACCACTGATCCCAGCATACCAATACACCCAACTTACCCACTGAAGTATCTATTGGCTTGAAGCCCAGGTCGCCAGGAGTGAAATAGAACTTCTCGTAGTAGGCTGGGTCGTCGGGAATGTGCATCTTGCGGTATTTGCCAGCGATGCTGCCATCGCGTTCTATGACAACTGCTGTGTTGTGATAGAGTCCGGGAGCACGACGCTCGAAGAGAGATGTCACAATGACGACATTCAAGTCCTTTGCCAACTTGCCATAGAAGTCGGTGGATGGACCAGGAACAGGCTCTGCCAAATCGAAGTTATCTACTGTTTCTATCTGGCAGAAATAGAGCGAGTTGTGTAGCTCTTGCAGAACAATCAGTTCAGCTCCACGGTGAGCCAAGTCTATGATGCCCTGTGCCAGGCGTGTTTTGTTGTCAGCCACATCGGCTGTATTGTGTTGCTGTAGTATTCCTATTTTCATCTGTGTTGAATATTATTGTGTTTCGTCTCCCTGATGGTTCCCTCTGGCAGTTGCATGGTGAGACAATGGATGCTGCCATGTTGACGGATAATGGTGCGCGAGTCGACTCCTATAATCTCCCTGTCTGGGAAGGCTAACTGTATCTGTCGGCGTGCTTCCTCATCCTTCTCTGGCTGATTGTATGTGGGATAGATTACAGCGCCATTGATAATCAGGAAGTTGGCGTAAGTTGCCGGCAGTCTGTCTCCATCGTCATAGATAGGGTCGGGCATAGGCAGGCGAAGCAGGCGATAGGGGTAACCCTCGTAGGTGAGAACACTTTTAAGTTGCTTCTCCAAAGCCTGGAAGTCAGCATACTGCTCATCCGTGGCATCGTCGCAACCTACATAAAGCAAGGTGTCGTGAGGCGCTACTCGCACTATGGTGTCGATGTGTCCATCGGTGTCGTCGCCAACCAAATTGCCATGATCGAGCCACACAATGCGCTTGGCATGGAAAAAGTTGAGCAACTGTTTCTCAATATCCATCCGGGTGAATGGCTGGTTGCGGTGAGGCGCCAGCAGGCATTGGCTGGTGGTAAAGATGGTACCCTTGCCGTCGCTCTCTATGCTTCCACCTTCGAGGACAAAACCTGTATGGTTCTCGAGGGCAGCCTGAAAGGCTCCTTGATAGTAGAGCTGCAGGTTGATGGCATTGTCCTTATGCCAGGCAAACTTCTCGCCCCATCCGTTGAATCGGAAGTCGAGCAGATGAATAGGAACGATTAGGCCGTTGTGGCTGTTCTTGGAAACCAAGGTGATAGGGCCATGATCACGTGCCCAGGTATCATTGGAATCAATATCATAAAGATGTACGCGATCCATCTGTTCTTTCGACAGACGGCTTGCCAGCATTCGCCGGGTACTCTCAACTATGGGCGTGGCAATAAGCAACTGCTCATAGCGTGTGATGATTTCTGACAGTTCCAGATAGGTGTCGGTAATCTGACGCAGATAAGGTTTCCAGTCGGTACCTCCATGAGGCCATGTAAGCATGATTCCGCTCTGGGGTGACCATTCTGCCGGTAGCGAATAATCGCAAGGGTATGACTGATACATAGGCTTTATGATTTATTTTGTTCTTACTATTTTTACGATTAGGTGTTGCCGATAATCGACAATCATTTGCAAAATTACGAAAAATTCTAAAATAAGACTCCCTTTTCCTCCTTTTTTTTACTTAAATGCGAGGTTTTACATGAATTATTCTACGGATATTCATAAAATTAGTTAAACTCTAAGGGGGAGCGTTTCATATTTGCGAAGAAATCGTTAACTTTGCAACCAAATGAAAATAAATAAGGTAGTAGATGCCCTTGAACAGTACGCGCCTCTGCCCTTGCAGGAAGGATATGATAATGCCGGCCTGCAAGTTGGATTGACAGAGACGGTGGAAGTATCAGGGGCATTATTGTGTCTTGACGTTACTGAGCAAGTGGTGGACGAAGCGATAGAAAAGGGGTGCAACCTCATCGTGAGCCACCATCCGCTGATATTCCGCAAACTGGCAAGAATTTCAGACGAGAACTATGTGCAGCGCACTGTACGCAAGGCCATCAAGAACGACATCGCCATCGTGAGCATGCATACCAATATGGATGCGGCTACGGGTGGAGTCAACTTCAAGATAGCAGAGAAACTGGGGCTGAAGAACCTGAGCTTCTTTGCAGGCGAGAAAGAAGTGGATGGCGTGAAAGGTGGCGAAGGCGTGATAGGTGAAGTGCCCGAAACAGAAGGGTGGGCTGCCGATGACCTGGTGCTCTTGCTGCGCGACAAGTTCGCAGTAGAGAGTGTGCAATGCAATCAGTTGCTTCGTCGTCCTATCAGGCGCGTGGCTCTCTGCGGTGGTGCAGGCTCGTTCCTTCTTGATGCTGCCATACAGGCTGGTGCTGATGCCTTCGTTACAGGCGAAATGCACTATCATGAATACTTCGGTCATGAGCAGGAGATTCAGATCTGCGTCATCGGTCATTACCAGAGCGAGCAGTTTACCAGCGAAATCTTCAAGAGTATCATCGAGGAGAAATGTCCCGGAGTAAAGTGCTTGATCTCTGAGATCAACACCAACCCGATTATCTATCTTTAGAAAGTCAAACATCAATCCGGACTCTTATTTAGAGTTACAGGAAAGCAATAAACATTAAACACATTAATATATAATATAATGGCAAAGAAAGATCCTACAGATTTGACAGTAGAAGAGAAATTGAAAACCCTCTTCCAGCTGCAGACTACCTTGTCGGGCATCGACGAGAACCGCGCATTGAGAGGCGAGCTTCCTCTCGAAGTTCAGGACTTGGAAGACGAGATTGCTGGTCTCACTACTCGTATCGAAAAGATTCAGAACGAGATTGAGCAGTTCCAGAAGGCTGTAAGCCAGAAGAACGGCGAGATACACGAGGCTCAGGCAAGCTTGAAGCGCTATCAGTCACAGCTCGACACAGTAAGCAACAACCGTGAATATGATACTTTGAGCAAGGAAATCGAGTTCCAGCAGTTGGAAATTGAACTTTGTGAGAAGAAGATTCGTGAGGGTCAGCAGAAGATTCAGGAGAGACAGGCTGACTTGGCTTACACACAAGAGCAGAAGGCCGACCGCGAGAAGGGTTTGGTAGAGAAGCGTTCTGAGCTCGACGACATCATGTCGGAGACACGTGACGAGGAAGAGCGTCTGAAGGAGAAGGCGCTCGACTTGGAGAAGAAGATCGAACCACGTCTGCTTACCAGCTTCAAGCGTATCCGCAAGGGTGCCCGCAACGGCTTGGGCATCGTGTACGTACAGCGTGATGCCTGTGGTGGTTGCTTCAACAAGATTCCACCTCAGCGCCAGCTTGACATCAAGATGCACAAGAAGATCATTCCTTGTGAGTATTGCGGCCGTATTCTCATCGATCCAGAGTTGGCTGGTATTAAGATCAGCGCTCCAGAAGAGGAGAAGCCAAAGCGTAAGCGTTCTATTCGCAAAAAGAAGACAGAGGATGCTGATTAATAAGGCAAACTAATAATAAGGGTGTTTCGTCCTGCCATTCATTAAGTATGGCTGATGAAACACCCTTTATTCATGCAACAATATTACTGTCGGTTCACATTTTTGCCCTCGTTTACTCACAGAGATTTGTCTTAACTCCCTAACTCTTTAACTCTTGAGGCAACTAAATGTTCTCAATAGCCTATAAAAGTTCTGTTCAAAGCCTTTGAATGTGCGTTCAGAGCCTTTGAATGTCCGTTCAAAGCCTTTGAACGGAGATTAATCAACAAAAGGAAAACTTTTTCATAACTATCTGAAACAATTTATATAGTATTAACGCAACTCATAACTTTATGGATGACGGGTAGATACTCATTTACTTTTGAATGTTAAAGTAAAGAACTTTTCTCAAAATAATTGCTATTTGCAATATTTTTTGTACTTTTGCAACGAAATGGATAGCAAAATCCACATCTTGCTAAGTGTGGCACAACCTTTGCTATGCATTATTCATCATCAATACAAATTAATATGACAAAGAAAGAAGACTTTAACGACAAGATAGATTTCGACCCCATTCGTCAGGGCGCAGAGACCCTGCGCAACGATGACGGATTCTCTTTCCCCGATGAAGACGAGGATGGACTCTTCGCTGACAACGACGATGACGATGATGTTCGCGACAACGCAAGCAAGAACACATCCTCAGCTAATCGGCATCAGGTAAATACCAAGAAGAAGTCGAAGACTCCCATCATCGACCATTTCAGCCACGACCTTACACAGGCAGCTTCCGAAGGTAAGCTCGACCCTGTGGTGGGACGCAGCAAGGAGATAGAGCGCGTGATCGAGATCTTGGGACGCCGCAAGAAGAACAACCCTATATTAATAGGTGAGCCCGGAGTGGGCAAGAGCGCCATCGTGGAAGGACTGGCACAGCTCATCGACAAGCAGCAGGTGTCTGGACTGCTCTTCAACAAGCGCGTAGTAGAGCTCGATATGACTGCCATGGTGGCAGGTACCAAGTTTCGTGGACAGTTCGAAGACCGTATCAAGGGACTCATCCGTGAGTTGGAGGAATCGCCCGACATCATCGTCTTCATCGACGAGATCCACACCATTGTGGGAGCAGGCAATGCACAGGGAAGCATGGATGCTGCCAACATCCTGAAACCAGCCTTGGCAAGAGGCGTGATACAGTGTATCGGTGCCACTACCCTTAATGAATACCGCAATTCGATAGAGAAGGACGGTGCCTTGGAGCGCCGTTTTCAGAAAGTAATAGTAGAGCCAACGACTGCCGAGGAGACCCTTCAGATACTCAACAATGTGAAGGAACGCTATGAGGAGCACCATCATGTCGTCTACAGCGACGATGCTCTGCAGGCTTGTGTCAAATTGGCAGACCGCTACGTCACCGACCGTTTCTTCCCCGACAAAGCTATCGACATCATCGACGAGGTAGGTTCACACATTCATCACAGCCATTCCTCTGTTCCACAACCCATCCTCGACCTGCAGGAAGAGATTGTGAAGGTGAAGGGATGCAAGCAGAAAGCTGTGGCGAACCAGAATTTTGAATTGGCAGCCAGCTACCGCGACCAACAGGCACAGATGGAGAACCGCCTGGAGAGCATGAAGCTGATGTGGGAACGTGGCGAAGGCGAGGAAGTTCTGCCTGTAGACGAAATCGACGTGGCGCAGGTGGTGAGCCGTATGACGGGCGTACCTGTTGAACGCATGGAGGAAGCCGAGAGCAGCCGTCTGCGCAAGATGGGCGCCACCCTCAAAAGTGCAGTCATCGCCCAGGATAAGGCCATCGACACTATGGTGAAAGCCATCCAGCGCAACCGTGTTGGGCTGAAAGAGCCCAACCATCCCATTGGCGCCTTTATGTTCCTGGGCCCTACTGGTGTGGGAAAAACTTATCTCGCCAAGAAGTTGGCAGAACAGATGTTTGGTTCTGCCGATGCCCTGATTCGCGTCGATATGAGCGAGTACTCTGAGAGTTTCAACACCTCCCGTCTCGTAGGTGCGCCTCCGGGATACGTAGGCTATGAGGAGGGCGGACAGCTCACCGAGAAGGTAAGACGCAAACCATACTCCATAGTGCTGCTCGACGAGATAGAGAAGGCCAACGACAAGGTGTTCAACCTCCTGTTGCAGGTGTTGGACGAAGGCCGACTCACTGATGGCAACGGCCGTCTCATCGACTTCCGCAACACAGTCATCATCATGACCTCCAATGCCGGAACGCGCCAACTCAAGGAGTTTGGCCGTGGCGTGGGTTTCAATGCGGGCAGTGCTCATGGCAACCTGCTCGACGAGAAGGACAAGGAGTATGCCCGCAGCATCATACAGAAGAGCCTGAGCAAGCAGTTCTCGCCAGAGTTCCTCAACCGTCTCGACGAGATCATCACCTTCGATCAGTTGGGCCTCGATGCCATCAAGCAGATCATTGATATTGAACTGAAGTCGCTCTTCAAGCGTGTGGAGGACATGGGTTACCACATCCGTATCACTGACAAGGCGAAGGAGTTTGTGGCTGTCAAAGGTTATGACGTCCAGTTTGGCGCCCGTCCTTTGAAGCGTGCCATCCAGACCTACATCGAAGATGGCGTATGCGAACTGTTGCTTGGCGATTCGCTGACTGCGGGTGACACTATCGTCATTGGCAAGAACCCCAACAAGGATGAGTTGACCTTTACTCCACAAAGTTAATATAGGTTAATGCGTAAAAACAATTTCATCGGTTGAAATTATTTCATTACCTTTGCAGTTGTTTTAAAAAAGCAAGCCATGATGGCTCAGTTGGTAGAGCAACGCATTCGTAATGCGTGGGTCGCGGGTTCGAGTCCCGCTCGTGGCTCATTCCTATTGTGCGAGATTAGCACATCGGTAGTGCACAGGCTTCCCAAGCCCGGGAGGCGGGTTCGACTCCCGTATCTCGCTCGAAGAATAAGGTGTTAGAAATCTGATAGTTATGATTTTTAGCACCTTATTTTTTTATTTTTCTTTTAGTTTACTTCCACTGCATTTTCATGTTTTTCAAGTGTTTTGCGAGTAAAATAGAAAAGCAAAAACGGCTGTTTTTGCACCTATCATAAGATTATCCGAAAGATTTTTAGTAATTTTGCAGCCAAAAATGAAAAAGATGGAAAATAACGATATGAAATGGAAGACGCTCTCGCAACGCTATCTGATAGAGAAGCCCTGGCTCACGGCAAGGGTTGACAAGGTGGAGTTGCCCACAGGAGCTGTCATTGACGAGTATTATGTGCTGGAATATCCCGACTGGGTAAACACGATAGCCGTCACTAAGGAAGGCAAGTTTGTGTTTGTGCGCCAGTACCGTTATGCCTTGGGCAAGACGGTGAACGAGTTGTGTGCGGGCGTTATAGAGAAAGGTGAGGAACCTATGGCTGCTGCTAAGAGAGAGCTGATGGAGGAGACAGGATTTGGTGGTGGAAACTGGAAGGAATGGATGACCATTTCTGCCAACCCAAGCACGCATACCAATCTGACTCACTGCTTTTTGGCGACAGACGTTGAACTGAAAGGTGAACAACATCTTGATGCTGGCGAAGATGTACAGGTGCGCATCTTTACACGCCAGGAAGTGGAAGATATGTTGCAGAAAGGCGAGGTTTGGCAGAGCTTGATGGCAGCCCCTTTGTGGAAGTATTTTTCCCTCAATCCATAAGGCTGTCGAGAAGGTATGTTTATAGTCATTCTGTTTATCTTTTTGGGAATCCTGTCGGGAGTTCTCTGTCGCAAGTTGTCGACAGGAGCTTGCATCTCACTCACCGATGTGGCTGCGCGATGGCAGGGAAGAATCGTCACCTGGCTCATCTGGCTGTTGCTCTTACTATTGGGTATTGAGGTGGGAAGCAACGAGATGATTGTCCGCTCTCTGCCCACGCTTGGAGTAGAGGCGCTGCTGCTCTCTTCGGCTGCCACCTTGGGCTGTTGTGTCTTAGCCTGGGCGCTTTGGAGAGTTTCGAAGAACAATTCTACGCAGGAGATGGCGAAGAAAGAAACCCTTGAAACTTTGACAGAGGAAATCTCATCCGATAAGAAATCAAGTGCTGAAGAGGAAACTTCTGCCGACAAAGAAGAAACTTCTGCCGACAAAGAAGAAACTTCTGCCGACAAAGAAGGGATTCCTGCCGAGAAAGAAGGCTTGCAAGGATCTTCTCTCCTCCGAGGGCTGAAGGTGATGAAAGGAAGTCTCATTGTAGTGGGATTCTTCGTTATAGGCTTGCTGGGCGGCATAGAGAAGATGGTTCCTTCATGGCTTCTCGATGGAGACGTGAGTTTTGTGGCACTCTGTGGCTTGCTGCTCTTCGTGGGATTGGGCATCGGACTGAATCCCGAAATGAAGAAGGAGGTTCGTTCGCTGAGCCCTCGCATGGCATTGTTGCCTGTGGTCACGATAATAGGCTCGTGGTTGGGTGCCTTGCTGATATGGACAGTGCTTCACCGCACCCTGTCCGACTGCATGGCGATAAACAGCGGTTTTGCCTATTATTCGCTGTCGAGTATCTTCATCACCGAATATCGTGGTGCCGAATTGGGAACCATTGCTCTCTTGGCAAACATCATACGCGAGATGCTTACCCTGTTGGGTGCCCCGCTGATGGCCCGTTGGTTTGGCCCGCTTGCACCTATCTCTGCAGGAGGAGCCACCACGATGGACACCACCTTGCCCATTCTCTCGCAGACCGTGGGTCAGCGCTATGTAGCTCTGAGTATCTACCATGGTTTTGTGGTCGACTTCATTGTGCCCTTCCTCGTCAGCTGGTGGTGTATGGTTTAATTTAAAAGAACTTTCGCCAATGAGGAAGTTAAAGAAGTTAAGTAAAAAACAATTTATATAAGAAACATGATAAAAGCAGCATTATTTGATCTCGACGGAGTGGTGCTCGATACAGAGACCCAGTACTCCGTATTCTGGGGAATGATAGGTAAGGAATATCATCCTGAGTTGCCCGACTTCGCCCTTCGCATCAAGGGACAGACGCTGGTGCAAATCTACGACAAATACTTCTCCGATGATGCCGTCTTCGCCCATGTGGCAGACTATCAGGGCGTAGAAGCAGAGCAAGCCCGTATTACCCGCAGGCTCGATGAGTTTGAACTGCACATGAAGTACAACTATATCGTAGGCTTCGAAGCCTTTGTAGCCGATCTGCGAGAGCACGGCGTGAAATGTGCCGTGGTGACCAGCAGCAACATGGCTAAGATGCGCAGCGTGTACGAGCAGCATCCAGAGCTGGAGTCATACTTTGACCGTGTGCTTACCAGCGAGGACTTTGCCCGCAGCAAGCCCGACCCAGACTGTTACCTCAAGGGTGCTGCCTGCTTTGGTGCGAAGCCAGAGGAGTGTGTAGGACTGGAAGACAGTTTCAACGGACTGCGTGCCGTGAGGGCATCGGGCGCATTCACTCTCGGACTTGCCACCACCAATTCGCGTGAAGCCATCGCTCCTTTAGCCGATTATGTGATTGATGATTATCAGGACTTTGGCTATGAAGACCTGTGCAAGGTGGTGGACGAGAGGGGCAAAAAGTGAAAAAAAAGGCTTTTTTTCTTTGTATTGTGCCTAAATAGCTGTAACTTTGCACCCGATTTCAAAAACAGACAAGAGAAAAATGGGATATTTATCGACTGACAAGAAGAAAATCACCACCAAGACCTTTGCTGAAATGAAGCAGGCTGGCGAGAAAGTTACTATGCTTACCGCTTACGATTTTACTACCGCAGGCATTATCGATTCAGCTGGAATCGACAGCATATTGATAGGCGACTCAGCCTCTAACGTCATGGCAGGCAATGCCAATACGCTGCCCATCAGTGTAGACGAGATGATCTATCATGCCCGCAGTGTGACACGTGCCGTCAATCATGCCCTCGTGGTATGCGACATGCCCTTTGGCAGTTATCAGATAAGTCGTGAGGAGGCGTTGCGCAATGCCTGCCGAATGATGAAGGAGACGGGTGTGGACGCACTGAAGTTGGAAGGTGGTATCGAAATCATCGACACCGTGAAGTCGCTCATCGATGCAGGTATTCCTGTACACGGACACTTGGGACTCACCCCTCAGAGCGTCAACAAGTTTGGCGGTTATGGCATCCGTGCCAAGGAGGAAGCCGAGGCAGAGAAGTTGATCAGCGACGCCATCGCCCTCGACAAGGCTGGCTGTTTTGCCATCGTTTTGGAGAAAGTGCCAGCCAAGTTGGCTGCCGAGGTGACACGCCAGGTAAAGGCAGTAACTATAGGTATCGGTGCAGGCGCAGGTTGCGACGGACAGGTATTGGTTTATGCCGACGCCTTAGGAATGACTCAGGGTTTCAAGCCAAAGTTCTTGCGCCACTTCGCTCATGTGGGTGAGGAGATGACCAAGGGCGTGCAGGCTTATGTCGATGCTGTGAAGACAGGAGGCTATCCTTCTGCCGAAGAATCTTACTAAAGTAAAGTATGGATACACAGAATACACCAGTACATCTGAAGTTATGGCATCGTGAGTTCTGGATGCTGGCTCTTGCCAATCTGCTGCTCATGATGTCGGCTTATGGCTTGCTGCCCACCTTGCCTTTCTATCTGTTGGGCAGAGGACTGGACGGCATGCAGACAGGACTGGTTATGGGAATATATGGAGCAGGACTCTTTGCCCTGGGCGGGTTCTGCTCTTATTATGTTCAGCGCTATCGTCGCAACCATGTATGCCAGTACTCCATCCTGGGCTTGGTGCTCTGTATGGGCCTGGCTTATTATTTAGAGTTTGTGCTGGGAGTGGAGATGGAGTTCCGACTATTGCTCTTGGTTCGTTTTGCCATCGGTGCCTTCTTGGGACTGGCAGCGATGGTACTGGGCAGTACGCTGGCGATAGACATCTGCGAGTCGTTTCAGCGCACGGCAGCCAATCACATCATGGCATGGTTTGGCCGACTGGCTTTGGCCATGGGACCTTTAGCTGCACTCATAGTCTACGGCTTCTGGGGCTATCGTTACATCCCCGTATTTTCGGGTGTGCTGGCACTTGCATCCTTTGTGCTGATAGCGATGGTGCGTTTTCCCTTCAAGGCCCCATCCGAGAAGATGCCACTGTTCAGTCTTGACCGCTTCTTCCTGCCGCAGGGCTTGCCTCTCTTTGTCAATCTGATACTCATCATGATGGTGGTTGGCGTGCTGTTGGCTCAGGTTCACAGTGTTACCTACTATGCTATGTTGTTGGCAGGATTGGCCATGGCAATAGTGGCTGAGCGTTTTGCCTTTGCCAATGCCGAACTGAAGAGTGAGGTGCTTACGGGTATCATCGTGCTGGCAGCGGCTGTGCTGATGGAGTTCACCCATCAGGCACGTGCACTCGATTACATGCAGCCAGCCATGATAGGCTTTGCCTCTGGCATCACCGGAAGCCGTTTTCTGCTTTTCTACCTCAAGTTGTCAAAACACTGTCAGCGAGGCACCAGCCAGAGTTCTTTCTTCCTGGCATGGGAGACGGGCATCAGTCTGGGCTTCCTCCTGAAGTTTGGTTTCCTCTCTTCCGACAGCAGCCGTGTGCCTTATGCGTGCTTGGGACTGCTGGTCATCAGCTTAGGGCTCTACAATTTCTTCGTACACCCCTGGTACATGAAACATCGCAACAGATAACTCCCCGAACTACTCATATATTTTGATAATAGCAATTAATCAAAGCACTTAACCAATGAAAACTAAAACAAATCTCTTGGCAGCAGTATGTCTTGCATTCTGTTGCCTCACAGCGAACGCACGGCAGGTGAACTGCGGTTCACATTCTCATTCCAAGGACGAAAATACGTGTCATCTGTCTTCTGCCGTAGAGCAGGAGAGGGTACGACTTCGCGACAGTATTCTAACCCATATTTCCGGTGCAAAAATAGCCGAAAAGACGCTGTTGATCAGCAGGTTTGGAGCCAAGAATGATGGAAAGACCGACTGTCGGGCCGCCTTTGCCAAGGCCATCAGGAAAGCTTCTGCCATGAAGGGAGCCAAGATTGTGGTTCCTGAGGGTACCTATTATATCAAAGGACCTATCGTGCTGGCCAGCAATGTCTGTATCGAACTGCAGAAGGGCGCCACACTGAAGTTTGCCCCCGAGGAGAAGTATTATCCCGTGGTTAGCACCAGCTGGGAGGGAACCTTCCTCTACAACTATTCGCCCTTCATCTATGGTTATGGATGCCATGATGTAGCCATTATCGGCGAGGGAACCATCGACGGCAACGCCATGACTACTTTTGCCCAGTGGCGACCCAAGCAGAAACTTGACAAGGACTTGAGCCGCAAGATGAACCATGAGGAGGTGGCACTGAAGGACCGCCAGTTCGGTAAGGGTCACTGGCTGCGCCCACAACTCTTGCAACTGTACAACTGTCAGGGCATAACCATCGAGGGAGTAAAGATTACCAACTCACCTTTCTGGTGCGTACATCTGCTGAAGAGCGAGAACATCATCTGCCGCAATCTGCGTTATGATGCTAAACTTGTGAACAACGACGGAATAGACCCAGAGTGCTCGCGCAATGTACTGATAGAAGGCGTGGAGTTCAACAACGGCGACGACAACGTGGCAATCAAGAGCGGACGCGACAATGACGGATGGAACGCCAAGATGCCTTCCGAAAACATCATTATCCGCAACTGTCATTTCAAGGGACTGCATGCTGTGGTGATAGGAAGCGAGATGTCGGCAGGTGTGAGAAACGTCATCGTCGAAGATTGCGACTATGCGGGCTATTGCAAGCGCGGCATCTTCATCAAGACCAATCCCGACCGCGGCGGTTTTGTAGAGAATGTGTATGTGAGGAACTGCAGTTTCGATGAGGTGGAAGACCTCTTCTATGTCACAAGCCGTTATGCTGGCGAAGGACAAGACAACCATCACTTCTCTAACATCAGAAATCTTTTCGTCGACGGACTGAAATGCAACAATGTGAAGCAAGCAGCCCTCGTGCTGCAGGGTACTGAGGCCAAGCCCGTCTTCAACGTCATGTTCAACAATGTGGATGTAGCGAAGGCAAAGATTGGCCTGAGCTTCGAGAATACCATGGATGTCAACATGGGTTCCTGCCACATCGGAGGCAAGGTAGGTACGCCTACGACCGTAACTCCCCACGACAATCTTTTCGGAAAGGAGAAGTAGAAAATTAATGCGATATTCTGTTAATATCCCTCAAATGTTTTGGCGTTTGAGGGATATTTTGTATATTTGCGATGTTAAAATAACACTTATTGTCATTTTTTCAATACGAACCTGAATAAAGTAGAAGATTATGCAAGATTTCAAATCATTGGTAGGCGAGCGATTCTCCGCCCGCAAGTTTACGACAGAACCTGTAAGCAAGGAAGATCTGGAGTATATAATGGAGTGCGTACGACTGGCTCCTTCTGCATGCAATCGTCAGCCCTGGAAATGGCTCATTGTACGTTCGGAGCAAGCAAAGGCTCAACTGCAGGAATGCTACGACAGGGAGTGGTTCAAGACAGCTCCTATGTATATCGTCGGCATGAAGAACACCGAGGACAACTGGGTGCGCAAGTACGACAACAAACCTCATGGCGACATTGATGTGGCGATAGCTGCCGAGCATCTTTGCCTGGCTGCCACAGAACGCGGATTGGGTACCTGCTGGGTATGTGCCTACGACAGCAACAGGATGAAGGAACTCTTCCCACGCGATGGCTTCGAAGCTGTGGTGATTATCCCTCTCGGCCATGTGGCAGAAGACTGTCCGCACAATCCTAAGAATCGCAAAGCCATGAACGAAATCATTGAGGAAATCTGAGATGGGAAGACAAAGTTTAGTGTTTATTTTTTAGTGGTAACACAGAACACTTAACATTGACCTAGACTACTTTAGACCGCTTGAAAGATGGAACAATTTCAGTTGTAGCAGAATAGATAAATTGTAGCCACTTTGTGCCACTTGTGCCAATGTGCCAAGTGGCACAAATATAGAAAATATAGAAAAAAAACAGTATTTATGGTACTTTTGGTACTGAAATGCCACTTGGCACATTGGCACAAGTGGCACAAACTTCTTATATGAAAGGAGAGTTCCTACATCTATTATTTATCATAATGTCCATTAATCTCCAAAAAGGGAACTGCGAAATTAGGAATAAAAGATATATATTTATATTATACGAGAACACATAAGAAAATGGAAAAATCAGCAAGGAATAAACTTACTTGCCTGATTCATTTCGAATAGTTTGGTTTTGTTATAAACTTTTTTTTATTTTTGTAAGCGAAAAAAATAAAATTTATTTTGCTTTATGTATGAATTATCGTATCTTTGCATAAGATAAGCTGCACTCGGCAATTTGAAAGCAAGTTTTCATTGCGCTTGTTTGCATTATCTTTGCATAAGATAAGCTGCACTCGGCAAATATTCAAGCAAGCTTGATGTTCTCTGCAATTTAACAGCATAAACCCTAAACAGAAGCAAGTTTTCATTGCGCTTGTTTGCATTATCTTTGCAAAAGATAAGCTGCGCTCGGCAGATATTCAAGCAAGCTTGATGTCCTCTGCAATTTAACAGCATAAACCATAAACAGCAATAAGTATGATTACATTTCCATGCGCCAAGATCAATCTTGGACTTAATATCGTAAGTAAGCGTCCGGATGGTTATCATAATCTGGAAACAGTATTTTACCCTATACCTCTTACCGATGCACTTGAAATCAAGTACATGGATGAGAAATTTCCAAGTGAGGCGCCCTGTGATCTAAAAATCACAGGAAATGACATCAACTGCAACGAAGAAGACAATCTGGTGATAAAAGCTTATCAGCTCTTGGCTGCCGACTTCCAGTTGCCTCGTGTTCATGCACATCTCGTGAAGCGCATTCCCACACAGGCAGGTTTGGGAGGCGGTTCTTCCGATGCAGCCTATATGATTCGCCTTTTGGATGAGCGTTTCCGACTGAATATTGGTATACCAGAGATGGAACGTTATGCTGCCAAATTAGGTGCTGACTGTGCCTTTTTCATCACTGCCGAACCTTCTTATGCCGAAGGAATTGGCGATGTACTAATGCCTGCAGATGTGCCTGGAGCTGGTCTTGACGGCTACTATCTGGCTGTGGTAAAACCCTCAGTAGCAGTAAGTACGCGTGACGCATATGCTTCCATTGTACCTAAAGCTCCGGCAAAATGCTGCAGAGATATTGTCAGACTGCCTATCGAGACGTGGAAAGATGAGTTGGTAAACGACTTTGAGGCTCCTATCTTTGCCATGCATCCAGAGTTGGCTGCCATTAAACAGCGTCTGTATGATGCTGGTGCAGTGTATGCTGCCATGAGCGGAAGCGGAAGTGCCCTCTTTGGTATTTTCCGTGAACAACCTACAGGCTTGGAGAAAGAATTCGAAGGTATGTTCTGCCAGGTGATGAAGCTGTAATTCCAGTTTCCCTATGGTAGGAGAAAGCCCCCTACTCTTTCAAACTTGCTAAATTTCTCTATTTAATAAAAACAAGAAATTATTTGTTAATCAGATAGTTATGAATGAACAGACACACCAGAAACTGATGGAAATAAAGCGATCTTTCAGGTTGCTGATGAGTGGTCCCACATCACAGTCAATGCGTGACAAAGGTATAGAATATAAGATCAACTGGGGTGTTCCCTTTGTAGAACTCAAGAAGATGGCGGCGGAATATGGCAAGGATTATGACCTGGCCATAGAGTTGTGGAAGGAAAACATTCGTGAATGCAAGATATTGGCAACACTTATCATGCCTGCTGAACAGATGCTCCCAGAAATTGCTGATTTATGGATGGAACAGGTTGCTGGGCAGGAAATGGCGGAAATGCTGGCGTTCAATCTGTTGCAGTATGTCGACTATGCGCCTGTAATAGCCTATCAGTGGATAGCCTCAGACAAGCCTCTCTACGAGATTGCCGGTTACAATATTCTCTCGCGCCTTTTTGCTGCCAAACATGAGGCCAACGAAAGGGGCATCAACGAGTTTCTCGACCAGGCTGCCATAGCGCTGCAAGGTGACAACATGGGTGTAAAACATGCAGCAGCCAACTGTGTGATGCGCTTTGCCGACATGGATGAAAGCTATGACACCATCGCTCAGAATGCGTTGAAAGGTATCTTATTCTGATTATTATAGATCTATATCTTTCGCTCAGAGATTCGTGGGAGCGAAAGCGGGAAAATTATCTTTCGCTCAGAGACTCGTGGGAGCGAAAGCGGGAATATTATCTTTCGCTCCCATAAACATCATACTTACAGGTAGGAAACATCACACTTAGATGGAGAAAGTGGCTGGCTTATGGACTCAACATCATCTTAATGCTCTTTCTGATTCAAGAAGAAGCGTTTGTATTCATTCTCAAAGTTGGGAGTAAAGATTTTCTTTCCCATATTCTCGCTGATCTCCTTTTCGCTCCAGAAGCGTCCACCAGCCAACTCATCCTTATCTGGACAGACCGGACCGTCGTAGACGCAGCGATGAACGTAAACAAGTTCTTTCTCCTTCAGGCTTTCGAATACATAATGCCCCATGCTGACGGGCTCATAGTCGGTCATTCCCAACTCCTCTCTCACCTCTCTGCGAAGCGCAATTTCTACGCTCTCGCCCAGGTCGACATGTCCTCCGCAAGCCGTGTCCCATTTGTCGGGCTGAATATCTTTCCAGGCAGGACGATGTTGCAAGTAGAGTTCTCCCCTGCTGTTGAATACATGCAGATGCACCACCGGATGCAGGATTTTACATCCATCGTGGGCATGTCCGCGACTGATGGCACCGAGGATGTTTCCCTGTTCGTCGACGATGGGAAACTGCTCTTCCTCGTTGTCGTGATGCAGATTGATTACTTTAGATTCTATCACAACTGAAAGTTTATGAATGTTCTTATTGTTTCTTATAATGTTCCATACTCTTCAGAGTATCGCAGCATCTGGTCGGTGTAGCTCTCAGTGTAGTCTAAAAGCACATCTACAGGATTGCCTTGGTCGTCATGAAGGATTGTCATCTTTGGATTGATGAATCCCTTATAGGGCACCAGGTTAAGCAACTCGTATCGCTGTCTGATTTCGTGATGCAACATTGGGTCGATGTTGACTGCATACTCTTCCACCAGACTGCGAGCAGCCTCGAAGTCACCCTCGCTCTTGATACGCTGAATTTCTGCAAGCAGTGTTCCGAAAGCATTCCTCAGTGCTTCATAATCTGTGATCTGCACATAGGTCTTGCCTTCACGCTGAACGAGCGATACAGCTCCTTGTGAATGACGAAGAGTCCACCAGGCGATGAGTGCACGGTTGCGCATGTGGGCCTCCTCTATCTTGTCGCCTTCCTTGATACGGATGGTTTGAGTGAGCAGACCATTCATCAGGTATGTATAATACTGTGCCTTGTAGGCTTCTGCGTCGGGCAGGAGTCCCAGTTCCACCAGCTTCTCGTCGGCCATATAATACAAGCCGAAAAGGTCGGCGCGGGCTTCCTCGATGGTATTGCCGTAAGCCTTGAGGGCATCAGGGTCGGTTCCTGGCAGCAGTTGACCGCTGCCGTGTCCCAAGCATTCATGCAGGTCGGTATGCAAGTCGTCCGTCAGGTCGGAATATTTCTCTATCATGGCGAGAGTATCCTTGTCGATGACAAACTCCTCATCGAATCCGTTGCCATGAGCAGCCTTTTTGTATGCCTCAGTCAGATTTCCTATCGTGACACTCTTTGATCCATAGGTCTGCCTTATCCAGTTGGCATTGGGCAGATTGATGCCTATTGCCGATGCAGGATATTCATCACCACCAAGCATGGCAGCACAGATGACATTGGCAGTGACTCCCTTGACCACGGGCTTGCGGAAGCGTGGGTCAACAGGCGAATGGTCTTCAAACCACTGGGCGTAGCTGCTGATGGTCTGGGTTCGCTTGGTGGCCTCGAGGTCTTTGTATTCTACGATTCCCTCCCAGGTACCCTTCAGTGCCAGTGGGTCGCCATACACTTCAATAAAGCCGTTGACGAAGTCGACCATACCCTCCTGCTGTTCTACCCAGGCTATGCTGTAGCGGTCGAAAACAGCCAAGTCGCCCGTATGGTAGTATTTCAGCAGTAGGTCGATGACATGTCGTTGCTGCTCGTTCTCGGCATACTTCTGAGCCTTGCGGAGCCATGAAGTTATCTCGCGGATGGCCTCACCATACATGCCGTTCTCAGCCCACACCAACTCTATCATCTCGCCATTGCGCTTGGTGAGCTTGGAGTTCAGTCCGTACGAGGGAGCCTCTTCGTTGCCCTGTTCCTTCATCTTGGCATAGAATCGCTCCACCTCAGCCTGCGTCACATTCTCATAGAAGTTGCAAGCCGATGTCTTCACCAAGTCTTCGCCGTCAGTCTGATTGACGCGCTTGGGCAATACGGTGTCGTCAAAGATCACCGGTACGAGCTCGTCGAGGAGGTCTTCCTTGTTCTCGCCTCTCTTCAGTGGCAGCAGTTTCTCGTCCATGCCGTCGATGAGTTGATAGAAGTACTCTTCGCTGAAGTCGGGCTTCATCTTCTCGCAACCATAGTGGTGATAGATGCCACTTGAGAACCATACTCTCTTGAGATAGACAACGATTTTCTGGAACTCGTCACTCTCAGCCTCCTCGCGTTCCTTATAATATAGGTATAGGGCCTCGAGGGTTTTGCGTATGCGCAGGTTGTATTTACCCTGCTGGTCGAAGGTGATGTCGCGTCCCATCAGCGTGGCTTTGGCCAAACAGAAGATGTACAGTTTCTGAGAGAGCGAAAGGTTCTCGAAACCATTCAGGCGATAGCGCAACATTTGCAGGTCGGCAAAGCGCTCGTCACTATACTTAAACTGATTGTCGTGCATGATGTGATATTGATGTTCTTATTTTTTCTTCTTCTCTTTCTTCAGTTCTGGATGAAGATTCAGATATTCCATGCGGAAGTCGCGTGGAGTGATACCTTTCTGCTTATAGAATGCCGAATAGAAGCTTTGGCGGTTGGCGAAGCCCACCATGGAAGCCACATCCTCCATGTTGAGTTTCAGATAGCGGCGGTCGATGAGTATCGACATGGCCTCGTCGATTCGGTACTTGTTGATGAGTGTGGCATAGTTCATGTGAAACTTCACATTGCATACAGCCGACACATATCGGCTGTTGGTGTTCAGATCCTGTGCCAGCTTCTTGGCCGAATAGTCCTTGTCCATAAACTTCCTCTGGATGAGCAGAATGTTCAGTATTTTGGTGTGCAATTCATCCAGTATATCTGGATTGATGCTTTCCTGATAGCTTGCTCCCGACTCCTTGTATTCTCTGATATTATATTTTGCCATTTTGTTTTGTATGTTTATTCATCATTAGTCTGTACGATAAAAACCATGGATTTCACCCGTAGTGACCCGTTGTTTTGTAACGTACGTACGAAAGTTTTACATTTAGGTTTGCAAAAATAATGAATTTATCCCATTTTATCAAATATCTTGCTTATTTTTTTGAAAAAAATCATTACCTTTGCCAGAAATTATCATAAAAATGCAAATAAGCGACCTATTGAGAAACTACTACGGATATGATTCCTTCCGCCCAAACCAGGAAGCAATCATCCGTGAGGTGATGCAGGGCAACGACTGTCTTGTGCTGATGCCGACAGGTGGAGGCAAGAGTATCTGCTATCAGATTCCTGCCCTTGCCATGCCTGGTACGGCTGTCGTTGTCTCGCCGCTTATCAGTCTGATGCACGACCAGGTGGAAACGCTTAAGGCCAATGGTATTGCTGCCGAAGAGCTGAACAGCAACAACGACTCCACCGACGAGATGATCATACGCCGCAAATGTATGTCGGGTGACTTGAAGCTGATTTATGTCTCGCCCGAAAAACTGATCAGCGAGATACCTTTCCTGTTCAGTAACATCAAGATCTCGCTCTTTGCCATCGACGAGGCCCACTGCATCAGCCAGTGGGGACACGATTTCAGACCCGAGTACTCGCAGCTGGGAACCATCAGAGAGCATTTCGCCCATGTGCCCATCATAGCCCTGACAGCCACAGCCGACAAGATAACCCGTCAAGACATCGTGAAGCAGCTGCACCTGAATGGCAAGACTTTCGTCAGCAGTTTCGACCGTCCCAACCTGAGTCTTTCGGTGAGACGCGGAGGAACCAAACAGGAGAAACTCCACTATATCTATAGATTTATCAACGGCCATCCTGGCGATGCCGGCATCATCTACTGTCTTTCGCGCAAGAATACTGAGACGGTGGCGATGGAACTGAAGAAGAAAGGTATCAATGCCGCGGCTTATCATGCAGGTCTGAGCACTGAGGAAAGGGCTTCGGTGCAGGAGCGCTTTAAGATGGATCAGGTGCAGGTGGTATGCGCCACCATAGCCTTCGGCATGGGTATAGACAAGGGAAATGTGAGATGGGTCATCCACTACAACCTGCCCAAGAGCATTGAGAGTTTCTATCAGGAGATAGGCCGAGCCGGACGGGATGGTGCTCCTGCCGACACCGTATTGTTCTACTCGATGGCAGACGTCATCCAACTGCGTTCCTTTGCGGAGGAAAGCGGACAGAAAGAGGTCAACATGGAGAAGCTGAAGCGTATGCAGGAATATGCCGAGTCGAGGGTATGCAGACGAAGAATCCTGCTCAACTACTTCGGCGAGGAAGCCACCCACGACTGCGGACATTGCGATGTGTGTGCCCATCCGCCACAGACCTTCGACGGAACTGTGCTGGTGCAGAAAGCCCTCAGTGCTGTGGTGCGTGCCGGTGAGAAGATTCATATAGGAACCTGTATAGACATCCTACGGGGAACCCACTCGCCTGCCGTTGTGAAGAACCGCTATGATGCCTTGAAAACCTTCGGCGCAGGCAGAGACCATCTCACACGCGACTGGCAGGACTACCTGTTGCAAATGCTGCAGATGGGATTCTTCGAGGTGGCTTACAATGAGCATGGAGCGATGAAGGTTACTCCTCAGGGATGGCGTGTGCTGAATGGTGAGATGCCCGTGCAGTTGGTACTACTGCAGAAAAAGACCGACGAGATACCTGTGGTGCATGCACGAAAGGTATCATCAAAGAAGCCCAAGGCTGCAGAAGGGTCGCTCTTCGAAAGGTTGCGGCAACTTCGCAAACGGCTTGCCGACGAACAGGGCTATCCTCCTTATATCGTACTCTCCGACCAGTCGCTGCACGAACTGGCTTCCGTCAAGCCGCGCACCATGGAGCAATTTGGACTTATCCATGGTATCGGCGAATACAAACGGAAGAAATATGGCGAGATATTCCTGAAGGAAATCAGAAAGGGAGACAGCCAGGAAGGAGAAATGTTCTGAACCCAGCGAAAAAAGTTGCTTACTTCAGAACAAGCGATTGTTGAAGATTTTTAAAAACATAAAGATATACGATTATGAAGTTTATAGGAATCATTCCAGCCCGCTACGCTTCTACGCGTTTCCCGGGCAAACCATTGGCCCTGCTGGGTGGCAAGCCTGTCATTCAGCATGTTTACGAGAAGGTGGCTGCCGTGCTCGAGGCTGCTTATGTCGCCACTGACGATGAGCGCATCTACGATGCCGTGAAATCGTTTGGCGGTCAGGTGGTGATGACACGCACCGACCACAAGAGCGGTACCGACCGTATAGAGGAAGCTATCGAAAAGATAGGAGGCGAATGGGACGTGGTGGTAAACGTTCAGGGCGATGAGCCCTTTGTGGCAAAGAGTCAGCTCGACACCATCTGCCATTGTTTTGACGATCCTACCACACAGATAGCCACTCTCGGAAAACCCTTCGAGAGCATGGAGGCTGTACAGAATCCCAACAGTCCGAAAATCGTAGTCGACAATATGGGCTTTGCCATGTATTTCTCACGCAGCGTCATCCCTTATGTAAGAGGAAAGGAAGAGTCTTCCTGGCTCACTCACTACCCTTTCCTGAAGCATCTTGGCATTTATGCCTATCGTAAGGACGTGTTGCGTCAGGTTACCCAACTGCCACAAAGTTCGCTTGAGATAGCCGAAAGCCTGGAGCAGTTGCGGTGGTTGCAGAATGGCTTCAAGATAAAGGTGGGAACCACTGATGTAGAGACCGTTGGCATTGATACGCCACAGGACCTTGAGCGTGCTGAGGAATTCTTGAAAGCACAGCTTCGCTGACTTCTGAACCCATCGAAAGTTAATAGTAAATGAATATAACACGTTTCGAACAGAAAGTAGAGCAGTTTATTGCCCGGCATCAGTTGCTGGACAAGGACAAACCGTGCCTCGTAGCCTTGTCGGGAGGTGCCGACAGCGTATCGCTGTTGTTGTCGCTTCTCCATCTGGGCTATAAGACAGAGGCCTGTCATTGCAATTTCCACCTCCGTGGCAGTGAGTCGGTACGCGATGAGCAGTTCTGCGTCTCACTCTGCGAACGCCTTGGCGTGCCCCTTCATCGCATACACTTCGATACGGAACAGTATGCCTCGCTTCATAAGGTAAGCATCGAGATGGCGGCTCGCGAACTGCGTTATCGCTATTTCGAACAGCTCATCCAGGACTTGGAGGCGCAGGGTGTCTGTGTGGCTCATCATCGCGACGACAGCGTGGAGACGCTCCTCATCAATCTGATAAGGGGCACGGGCATCAACGGACTGACAGGCATAGCTCCTCGAAACGGACACGTACTGCGCCCACTGCTCGATGAGAGCCGTGAGGATATTCTGGAGTATCTGTCTCTGCAGCAGCAGGACTATGTGACAGACAGTACCAACCTGGTCCCCGATGTGGTGCGCAACAAGATAAGACTGCAGGTTCTGCCCCTGCTTCGCACCATCAATCCTTCGGTTTCCGACAGCATTGCCACCACGGCAACCCATCTTGCTGAGGCCAATAAAATGCTCAGCGCAGCCTTGTCGGACAGCCGTCTTTCCCTGACCGACAGCAAGGGTATCACTGCCATAAGCAAGGAGGAGTTGCTGTCGAAGGCAAGTCCTGAGTTCGTGCTCCATGCCCTGCTCTCGCCTTATCACTTTCTGGGAACCTCTATCCGGGAAATCCTCAACAGTATAGATGCTGTAGGTAAAAGGTGGCAATCGTCTACGCATCAGTTGGTTATCGATCGTAACACTATTCTCGTCAAAGCCTTGGAGGAGGACAAGCAGTCTTATGCTCTCAAGATACCGGAAACGGGTAAATACAGTTGTGCAAAAGAACATTATATAAAGGTGGAAAGTCTTGACAGGACTTCAGACTTCTGTCCGAGCAGGAAACCAATGGTGGCAACCCTTGATGCCGGCAAAGTAAAGTTTCCTCTCACCCTAAGAAGGACCAACCCTGGCGACCGCTTCCGTCCTTTCGGTATGAAGGGGAGCAAACTGGTAAGCGACTTCCTAACAGACATCAAGTGCAATGCCTTCGAGAAGGAAGAACAGTTGGTGGTAGAGGATGCCAGTCAGCGCATCGTTTGGTTGATAGGCAGAAGAACTGCAGAAGACTTCCGCATTGATGACTCCACAAACCGGATACTACAAATAGAATATATCTCAACATGAATTTCATCAGTAATCACTTCGTCAGCATCAGCCTTTTGCTGTGCATCGTGGTGCTCTTGTTTCACATACGTGATCTTCGCCATAAGCTCAGACGCCTGTCTGCGATTGTGAGGCGACTCCACCTTCAGGAACGTACGCTCCTGTCGGAACTGGAAAACAAACCGCAGGCCAAACTCAGCAAGGAGGAAAGTCTCTTTGTACGTATCTGTCAGCTGATGGACAAAGATAAGCCTTATGCCAGTCCCGACTTTAAGCCCGAAGACCTTGCTGCGAGCTTAGGTACCAATCGCACATATCTGGCCAATGCCATCAAGCGTTATGGAGGCGGACTGACCGTCAGTCAGTTTATCACGCGCTATCGACTGCGCTATGCCTCACAACTGCTCGAAAGAACCGACCTTGACCTGAGTGTCAACGATGTGTCACAGATGGCGGGTTTCTCGTCGCGCTCTACATTCAACAGACAGTTTGCCCAGTTCTTCAACGATACCCCGTCAGATTATAAGGACATGCTGTCGCGCCAGCGGGCAGGCGAAACTCCCTCAAAATGAGAGAAAACTTTAGAAAAATAAGAGAGAGAAGAGAATCCTGAGAGATAAGCCACGTTTTCGAGTTTATCCTTGGGATTCTTCCGCATCAGCTCCTTGGCCTTCGACACACGCAAGCCCGAAACCCACTCGCTGAAACTCACGCCATGAGTCTCTTTGAGAAAGCGCGAGAGATAGGTGTGGTTGGTTCCCACATAGGTAGAAAGAGAATCAAGGGTAAGGTTGGGCTCGGTATATTTCTCCCGGGCAACCCAGACTTTCAGTTTGCTCTCCAACAGGTGATACACCACTTTGCTGTGGGTTATTTCCGGCTGACAGGCTGCCTTCTCCTGTTCTTCCCATTCCATATAGGCTTTTTCTATGTCGCCATAGGGCTGACAGTGATTCAGGAAACTGATGACAACGAAGAAATTGAAGACCAAAGCATAGCATTGGAAGAAGAAGTTGAACCATATTCCCTGGAAAATAGAAATAAATGCCAGCACGCCATATACCACCATGAGTAAGATGAGGCGGTTGGTCCATGCCACAAATCTTCGTTTATCGTCAGCGAAATAATTGGCCATCACCTTGTCGTTATGCAGGTAAAGTTTGCGGAACTTATAAAGGAAACTTACGATGTATTCGATAAGCAGGAACGAGATGAGAGCTGCAATTCCCCATCTTATCTTCTCAAACAGCGGCAACATTGACAAGGCGCTTATCGCTATGACTCCCACCCATCTGAAGGCATCCGTCAACAGCCGGCGACGGGTAAGATAGTGATGGTCCAGAAGATTGCAGAGCGCGTAGTTGAATATAATGTAGAGCAGATAAATGGCGATAATCTCGTTGTAAATATCCAACACATCGGGCTTGGTAAACCTGTCGTCAAAAGTGAAGCCCCAAAACAAAATATTGAGACTCATGACAAGGTAGCCTGCCGCCAAAAGACTTTTTGAGCGTCGGTAAGGTTGGTAAATATTGTTGTCTGGTGCCTTAAAGAAGAGAAGAAACAGTCCGAAAATCAGACTTGCCACTCCTATGCACAGCAAAAAATCTTGGTAAAACAAGTTGGGTGACATCATATTGGTAGGTTTGGTTTATAACTTATCTTGCAGAGATCTTTTGATAATCTTTTGCTAATCATTTGCAAAGTTACGCAAATTATCCGAAAAGCTTTGTCATAATTCAAAAAAGATGTTTCAAAAATGCAAAATTCTGATTATCAGCTATAAAAAATCTTTATTTTTAGCTTTTGACTATCATTTTTTGATGTGATGGCATGGATAAAAAGGTATTTTTTTAAGATTTTACAAATAACAAAGAATTGTTTTTTTCATATTACAAGCCTTTTTTGTTAATGTTGATTATCTTTGCATTACAATAAATAGTGCTCTAATAAAGGACTTGACTCATACGATGGATGTCATAAAGTTTACAAGGTTTTTTAGTTAAGTATAGTATTATGTGATTCTTTAGGTGACAGATAATAGTATAAGTATGTTTTCAAGGTATGCAGAACTCAATCGAGATGATTGGGTTCTGTTTTTTTCTATTCCTCCTCTTATGGACAAGCATACACCATACGTTGATATTTATACTCATAGGGCATCAAAGATTTTTATAAACTTTTCGAAGAAAAACTTGCAGAGAAGTCTTTTTTTTGTAATTTTGCAAATTACTTTATGATATGAGAAGCTACACCTTATTAATATAAGGGTGTGCATTAAAATATGGAGAGAGAAAGTAATGTTTCATTTAAGTAAGAAAAACAAGGCTGTCATAGCAATTCTGTCGTTTCTGTTGGTTGTCATACTCTGTGGATGGTATGTATGGTCGTGCTACCACATGACTCAGGAAAGATGGATGCGTGCCAAGGCTACTGTTGATGTTTGCTGTCATTACGAGCTTAGAGCAGGCAATAAGATATTGCTCGACTTGGGTAATGACACCACAAAACTGGATGCCTTCTTCGTCAATCAATACGACTTGCTACCTTCCTGCAAGGGACTTTTACTTGCCGAGGACAATGCGGCTATAAGATATCATCGTTATCAGGGAATGACACCTCAGCAGGTATATCATGCACAAATAGACTCGTTGCAAACGATCTACAAGAATGCCAAATGGACACTTCATGAGATAGATTATTACACACATTCGCACAATGTGCGCGACGAAGGCTATGGCATGATTGCAGATTACGCAGAACAGCAGAAAGTTCGGTTCGAAAAGGCTAAAAAACTATTGGATTCTCTGCATCATACAGTCGATACCACCTCGCTTCGAATCGTCAGACAGTTATCTTACAAAGCTTTATACATCGGTCAGTTATCAACTCGCAAGTTGTCAAGTCAGTCATGCCAACTGGAGAAGAACGATAAACAGAGAGGCATGAACTACTTTCGCTTATCATCGCATGCCCTGCCCGACTCTGCCTGTGCCATTAATCAGCAAAGCGCCTCGTATGGAATAAAGATGGACGTCGTGCCTTTATGTCAGTCCTTTGTGAAGGTAATGCAGGCAGACTCTGCAGGTATCTATACGGGCGAGCGAGACTCTCTGTTCCATCCTCATGGTCATGGTACGTGGATGGGAAATGACGGGTCGCACTATGAAGGACAATGGAAACATGGGCATCGTGATGGATTCGGATTTGGCATTGAGTCTGGCAAACAACTCTGCGTGGGAGAATGGAAAAACGACCGTTATCGTGGCGAGCGTCTTGTCTATACCTCTGATAGAATATACGGCATAGATATATCTAAATATCAGCACATTATAGGTAAGAAGAAATACCCCATCCAATGGAATAAGTTGCGTATTACCCACTTGGGCAACATCAGTCGCAAAACAGTCAGTGGAAGTATAAGCTATCCCATCAGCTTCATCTATATCAAGTGTACGGAAGGAGCCTCCCTGCTCAATCCCTATTATCGTAAAGACTATCGGGCAGCAAAGGCGCATGGTTTCAGAGTGGGAAGCTATCATTTCTTCTCGCCTCGTAAGCCAGGACTGGCACAGGCCCGCAAGTTTATGAAGCATGCTCTGGTAAGAAGGGGGGATTTTCCACCCGTACTCGACCTGGAACCGACACCACGGCAGATTAAGCAGATGGGCGGACCAGACGCTATGTTTGCACAAGTAAGGGCATGGCTGAGATATGTGGAACGCCAAACAGGCACAAGGCCGATACTCTATATCAGTCAGATGTTTGTGAACCGTTACTTGAAATATGCGCCCGATCTGAAGCGGAACTATCGCGTATGGATAGCCCGTTATGGCGAGTATAAGCCAGATATCAGGCTGGTTTTGTGGCAGTTATGTCCAGACGGAAGAGTAAGTGGTATCCGTGGACATGTAGATATCAATGTTTTTAATGGCTATCGTGACGCTTATCAGAAATTTCTTCAGAATGAGGTTGTTAAATAATTGTGTTAAAGTTAGTTATTAAAAATAACAACGAATGCATTTTTTTACTATATTTGCGCAAATTAGGCGAAAGTATAGAGAATGAGACAACTTAAGATACAGAAAAGCATCACCAACCGCAACAGCGAGGCTCTCGACAAGTACCTCGTTGAGATTGGTCGTGCACCTATGGTTTCCATTGAGGAAGAGATTGAACTTGCTCAGGCCATCAAGAAAGGTGGTCGTGCCGGTGAGCGTGCCAAGAATAAGTTGGTAGAAGCCAACTTGCGCTTTGTGGTATCTGTCGCCAAGCAGTATCAGCATCAAGGACTCACGCTTACCGACCTCATCGACGAGGGCAACATCGGTCTTATTAAGGCTGCAGAGCGTTTTGATGAGACTCGTGGCTTTAAGTTTATCTCTTATGCCGTATGGTGGATTCGACAGAGTATCCTTCAGGCCATTGCTGAGCAGAGCCGTATCGTCAGACTCCCCCTCAACCAGGTAGGTTCACTCAATAAGGTGAACCACGAAATCAACAAGTTTGAGCAGGAGAATCTCCGTCGTCCCAGTGTGGAGGAAATAGCTGACCGCACAGGTGTGGATGAGGAGAAGATATCACAGAGTATGGCTGCGAGTGGACATCACGTGAGTATCGATGCTCCATTTGGAGACGACGATGATAATGCCATGGTCGATGTGATGTCGAGTGGCGATGACAGTCGTACAGACAAGCAGGTAGATCACGAGAGTATGGCAATGGAACTGAAACAGGTTCTCGGTCAGGTACTCAAGGAGCGTGAGCGACAGATCGTGTGCGCTTGTTTCGGTATTGGAGAGCCAGAGAAAGGTCTTGAGGAAATCGGCGACAAGATGGGGCTTACCCGTGAGCGTGTGCGCCAGATTCGCGAAAAGAGCATCTCGAAACTCAGAGAGTCGGGATATGTTAAAATCTTGATGAAATACCTTGGCTAACAGGGTGTCGTTTTATAAATATTTGCTCATAGCCTTCCTTATGGCATCGCCTTTGGGGTGTAAGGCTAAAGTGAAAGCACCGAATGTTGCGTTTCGTGATTCGGTGCTTAACTTGGTGTTTACCTATGCCAAACGTACCGACACCACAGGATTGCATGGCTCACAGTCGTATTCCTACACCAAGATGCAGATGCACACCAACAAGCGCAATGCCACCTTGATGCTCGTACCTTCGATGTATGCCATTGCCCATGGCACAGGACGCCACTTTATCAGCGAATACTATACCAAGATAACGATGCAGAACGACAAGTTCACCGACCAGCGTCTGCTCCATGTCAGCACTGTTCCACATCGCCGTAACATCATGTCATATATTCTTCCTTATGTAACTCCCAATGTCTTTGGCGAGAACCTTTTTCACAACAATATCCTCTCCCCTTTCCATCGAGCCAACCGCAGGTTCTACACCTATCGGGTCACCGCTTTGCCGTTCGACAAGGCCCAGGTATATGCCTACCCAAAAATTAAGAACACGCAGATGGTGGAAACCAAGGCTGTGGTAAACAGCAAGACAGGAAAAATATATCTGGTCGACTTTGAGGGCGAATACGATATGACCCGCTTCTTTATATCCATCGTCATGGGCAACGATGGTTATCGCTCTCTCCTTCCCGACAGATGCAACCTGAAAGCCAATTTCAGGTTTATGGGCAACAACATCACCGGTATGCTCAGTTCTTACTATAATCTGCCCAAGGTGCTTTCTGACACACTCAACAACGCTGCTGACACCACCCTTATGTCGCAAGTGCGCCCTGTTCTCCTCAACGAGCAGGAGCAACTCATCTATGAGCAATATTTCAAGGAGAAGAATCGTCGCGACTCGCTCAGCCTGGCCGACAGTACCAAGAAAAAGCGCAACTTTGCCAAGGATGTGCTATGGGACATCGTAGGCGACAACATGGTGAACAGAATACAGCAGGACTTTGGCAAGGAAAGCCAAGGATATGTACGTCTGAGTCCTATCCTCAACCCTCTATACATGGGCTATACCAAGCGCAAGGGACTCATCTACAAGTTTGACATCAGAAGTTCTTATTCCTTCAACGACAACATACAGCTTGGTGTGCGGTTCAGGGCTGGTTATAGTTTTAAACTACATCAACTATACTTCAATATTCCGGCTACCTTCAACTATAATGCCAAGCACGACGGCTATCTCGAGATGGTATACGGACAGGGCAATCGCATCAACACCAACGTGATTGCCCGCAACATACTGGACATCAAGAAGGATGACGACGAGGAGATAACTGTAAATAAGGACAATTACACCGAGTTTACCGACAGCTATTTCCGTATCACCAACCACTGGATGTTTAGTCCCAAGTGGGGATTTGAAGCAGGAATAGTGGCCCACCATCGCAGGGCGATCCATCCAGAGTTCTACGAATCGTATGGTTATCCTTCCAAATATCGCTCCGTGGCCCCTGCTTTTGGATTGATATGGCGACCATGGGGGCCTAAAGGAGTGTCTATCACGGCCGATTATGAGCGCAGCATCAAGGGGTTCATGGGCTCAAACATACCTTATGAGCGTATTGAGGCTGATGCCAAGGGCATCTTCTACGCCAGCCGTCGACAGTTGTACTCAGCGCGACTTGGAGCAGGATTCTATACCATGCGAGGTTCTCACTGGTACTTCATCGACTACTCCAATTTCAATGACAACTACATTCCCGGAGGATGGAATGACGACTGGAGCGGTTCGTTCGAACTGTTGCCCTCAGAGTGGTACAACTCTTCTGAATACTACGTACGCAGCAACTTCACCTACGAAAATCCGATGATCTTTGCCGCCTGGGTGCCCTTGGTGGGCAGATTTGTAGAGGCTGAGCGATTCTATGTCAATGCCTTATTAGTAGAAAAGCTGCATCCCTATACCGAATGGGGCTATGGATTCAGCACCCGCCTCTTTTCTATCGGAGTCTTTGCCGGTTTCAAAAATGCCAAGTTCTATGGCGTAGGCTGCAAGTTCGACTTTGAGCTTTTCCGCAACTGGTAGAAGAATCGAATACTTACAGATAGACATTCTTTAAAACAAACATTCTTACATTATAATATATATGAATTCACAACTCACCGTTTACAAGGCAAGTGCCGGCTCTGGCAAAACCTTCACGCTGGCCAGGGAATATATGACCTTAGTCATTGACAACCCACATTCGTATCGCACCATCCTGGCAGTGACTTTCACCAATAAAGCCACTGAGGAAATGAAAACACGCATCCTCAGCCAGCTATATGGTATTGCCCATGGACTTGAGGAATCACGAGGTTATCTGGAACAGATAAAGAAAGCTTTGCCTCATCTCTCGCAGGCGCAGATAGAGAAAAATGCCGGTACTGCACTCAGTCTGCTCATCCACAACTACAACTACTTTCGCGTCGAAACAATAGATACTTTCTTCCAGAGTGTGCTTCGTAACCTGGCACGTGAGCTCGACCTTACCGCCAACCTTCGCATAGGACTCAACGACTACCAGGTGGAGCAACAGGCTGTAGACCAACTGATTGAGGATCTGGGGCAGACTGACAGGCTTCTGCACTGGATCATGGACTATATCAAGTCGAATATGGCTGATGACAAAAGTTGGAACGTAATCGGTGAAATCAAGAGTTTTGGTGAAAATATCTTCCGCGATTATTACAAGAGTGCCGCCAAGTCGCTCAATGAAGTGATGGAAAAGGAAGACTTTTTCAAAAACTTCACTGCCGAGCTCAGGAAAATGAAACAGGATGCCAAAGAACACTTTGCGCAGATAGCAGCCACCTTCTTTGACACACTCGACGAGAATGGACTTACGGTTTCGGATTTCTCGTATGGCAAAACAGGTGTCTGCAGCTATTTCATCAAATTGAGAGACGGACTTTTCGACGATGAAAAGCTCGTTGGCAGACGTGTTGTGTCAGCCATGGAGGACGAGCATGCCTGGATGAGTGCGGCAGATGCACAGCCAGGTTCACCTAAGTATAATCTGGTATGCAATACCCTTGCACCATTATTGCGCAATTCTGAAGAGAAGCGCCCAAAGTTGTTGCGTCTTTACAAGAGTGCAGACCTCACCCTGCGCAACCTCAACCAGTTGCGCCTTTTAGGAAGTATAGAGATGAAAGTCCGTGCACTCAACGAAGAAGCCAACCGCTTTCTGCTCAGTGACACGCAGACGTTGCTCCATTCGCTCATGCAGGACAGCGACTCACCCTTTATCTTCGAGAAGATAGGTACACAGTTGGAGCACGTCATGATAGATGAGTTTCAGGACACCAGCACCATACAATGGCAGAACTTCAAAGTATTGCTCGATGAAACCATGAGTCATCAGGATGCTGGCAACCTCATTGTGGGTGATGTAAAGCAGAGCATTTACCGCTGGCGCTCTGGTGACTGGCGACTTCTTAACAATATACAAGAGCAGTTTGGAGACAAGCGACTTGATATCAAGACCTTGGATACAAACTATCGTTCGGCAAAAAACATCATCGATTTCAATAATGCATTCTTCAAAGCTGCTGCCGAAGCAGAATATCAGACTCTCAAGGAGAATACACCCGAGGAGGCAGAACAACTGAAGATTGCATACTCTGACGTAGCCCAGAGGGTGCCTTCGGGCAAACCTGCCAATGGTTTCGTGCAGATCAAACTTCTCAACAAGGAAGAATGGAAAGAACGCACACTGAAGGAAACGATGGATACGATCATGCAACTGACAGAACAGGGAATCAAGCCCAATCAGATAGCCATCCTCGTAAGAACCAACCGCACCATTAAGGAAGTAGCGGAATATCTGATGAATAATGGTTGCCCTTACCCTCTTGTTTCCGACGAGGCTTTCCGTCTGGATGCATCCCAGGCGGTCAATTCGCTTGTTACGGCGTTACGTGTGCTTATTCATCCCGATGATCCTATTTCCAGGGCTACCCTTCAGAAGTTCGCACTCACCTTCCTTGGTAGCGATGAAATCGTGGAAAAGATTGAGGAGCAGCGTGATATCCTGTTACAGAAACCTATTTTCGATTTGGTGGAAAACCTCTTTGTTGAACTACAGTTAGGTACCATAGAGGAGATGAAGAGTCAGAGTGCTTATATCTGCGCCTTCTACGATCAGATGGCTGCTTACCTGCAGGACAACTGTTGCGATATAGACTCATTTCTCAAGGAATGGGACAATACGCTGCACGAGAAAAGCATACATAGCGATGCACTCGATGGCATACGCCTCGTAACGATTCACAAGAGTAAGGGTCTGGAGTTCGATTACGTACTTATACCTTTCTGCGACTGGAAGTTGGAACCATCCAAAGGCACCCTGTGGTGTACTCCAGCCGAGGCTCCTTTCAACGAAATACCCTTGGTTCCTGTCGATTTCATCGCCAAACAGATGAAGGGAAGCATCTACGAGGACGATTACCACCACGAGCATCTGCAGAACATGGTGGACAACATGAACCTGCTCTATGTGGCTTTCACACGTGCCAGCCGTGGACTCTTCGTCATTGCCCACCGTGACAAGGAAACTTTCCGCAGCTATCTGATAGAGAATGTATTGCCCGAGGTAGAAAAGACTCTCAGCAACGGCAAAGTTCCTGTCCTGATTTCTGATTCACAAGACGAGGACATCTTTTTTGAATATGGTACGCTTACTGTGGAAGAATCCTGTGCCGTAGATAAGAAAAAGAAGCCTTCACAGAATGTTTTCTGCCAGCAGGCTACCAACATCGCCGTTCAGCTCAAGGTGAATCCTGCTATGCCTCTTTTCCGGCAAAGTAACAAGAGTCGTGACTTCATTCAGGGCGACGAGGACGAAGAGCAGCAGAAACACTATATCAAGTTGGGTACTATCCTGCACAGTCTCTTCTCTTCCATCCGCACCACTGACGATATAGAACAGGCACTTCGCCAACTCGAATTAGACGGAATGCTCTACGATGAGAATCTCTCACGTCAGCGCTTGGAGTCAATGATCCGCAAGCGTCTGCAGTCTCAGCAGGTAGCTCATTGGTTCTCTCCCCACTGGACACTCTTCAACGAATGCTCTATCCTGAGTGTGGAAGACGGCAAGGTGGTGGAACATCGTCCTGACCGAGTAATGAAGGATGGTGATAAGACCATTGTGGTGGACTTCAAGTTCGGTAAACCCAAGGATGAGCATCACGAACAGGTGAGACAGTACATGCAGTTGCTGGAAGGCATGGAGGCCAACCAAAGTGCAAATCCCGACAACGGAAAAGACAGTCATCCACTGATAGAAGGCTATCTGTGGTATGTCTATCCCAACAAGATAGTCAAGGTGGAATTCTGACACCACAGACTAAGACGTAACTACTCTATTTCATCAAGATTATAAAAACGACGAACATGAAATCATTCTTGACATACGTAGCCCAAGACATCATACAGAAATATGGCAACAATCTGAGCGATATAGCCATCGTATTCCCCAACAAGCGTGCCTCGCTGTTTCTCAACGAGCAGTTGGCACGCCTGGTTTCTCATCCTTTGTGGAGCCCCACCTATATCACCATCAGCGACCTCTTCCGTCAGCACACTACTCTGAAGGTGGGTGACCCCATCAAATTGGTATGCGATCTTCATAAGTCTTTCGTCGAGTGTACTGGCATCGAAGAGACACTCGACCACTTTTACGGCTGGGGACAGCTGCTGATAGCAGACTTCGATGATGTTGACAAGAACATGGCTTCTGCCAGGCAACTCTTTGCCAACCTCAGCGATATCCATGAGCTCGATGACGTGTCTTACCTCACCGAAGAACAGAAGGAAATCATTAAGAAGTTCTTCAGCAATTTCTCTGACGACCACAACACCGAACTCAAAAAGCGCTTCCTACAGTTGTGGAGTCATTTCTACGACATCTATACCAATTTCAATCAGCGCCTTGAGGCACAGAACCTTGCCTACGAGGGTGCTCTGTATCGGCGTGTGGTGGAAGACGAGTCGCTTGAGTTCCGGCACAAGAAATATCTCTTTGTGGGCTTCAACATGATGCAGTGTGTGGAGCAGAAGCTGTGCTCACGATTGCAGAAAGAGGGCAAGGCAGCCTTCTATTGGGACTTCGACAAATACTATATGAAGGATGGCAATGAGGCAGGATATTACATCCGGCAGTTGATGAACGCTTTTGGTAACGAGTTGGATTATTTATCTGATACAGAGCTGTATGACTCTTTTGATTCGACCAAAGATATTACCTATATTAGCGCTCCTACTGATAACATACAGGCTCGCTACATACATAGTTGGCTGATGCAGAACGAGCGATATAAGCAAGGGCGCAGCACTGCCATCGTGCTTGCAGACGAGAGTCTGTTACCTACTGTCATCCACTCCTTACCTGAGGAGGTGGAGAGTGTCAACATCACATTAGGCTATCCCTTGCAGCAGACTCCATTCTACAGTCTGATACAAATGCTAACCGATCTGCAGACCTTGGGCTATGACAAGAATAGAGATTGCTATCGTCTCCGTTATGTCAACTATGCGCTTCGCCATCCTTATGCCCAATACATCTCGCCTGCATATGCCGAACTCATGAGCGAGCTTCATGACCAGAAGATATTCTTCCCTTCCCGCAAATGGCTTTGTCAGAAAGAGGACGAGGGACTGGAGATTCTTTTTCAGGAAATGTCTTCGGGCGAGAACTTCAACCTTTCGCTCGTACAGTATCTCTTGGATGTGCTGAAGAACATAGGAACTCATGCCCGCAATCTTGACGACCCACTCTTCCAGGAGTCACTCTTTCGCACCTATACCCTTGTCAACCGTCTGCACGAACTTATCCAGTCGGGCGACCTGATTGTAGATATCATCACCTTGCAGCACCTCCTGCTGCAACTCATGCAGACCACCACCATTCCTTTCCATGGTGAGCCAGCCGAAGGTATTCAGATTATGGGAGTTCTCGAAACCCGCAATCTGGATTTCGATCATATCATCGTGCTTTCTGCCAGCGAAGGAAATCTTCCCAAGGGCGTCAACGACTCTTCGTTCATTCCATATTCGCTGCGCAAGGCTTACGGACTTACCACGGTAGACAACAAGGTGGCTATCTTCTCCTACTATTTCCATCGCATGCTGCAACGTTCTGCAGACATCACCCTTACATACAACAACTCTACTGAGGATGGACATACTGGCGAAATGAGCCGCTTCATGCTGCAGCTGTTGGTAGAAAGCAAGCACCAGGTGAAAACCGCTGCTCTGTCATCAGGCCAGGCACCCCTTCCTCCCGACCAAAAGGAAATAGAAAAAACGGATGAAATGATTAGCCAACTCATTGATGGAAAGATCATTTCTCCAACATGTCTGAACACTTACTTGAGATGCCAGAAACGTTTCTACTACCGGTATGTGGCTGGACTGAAAGAACCAGAAGAGTTGGATGATGAGATAGACAACCGCTACTTTGGTTTGATTTTCCATCGTGCTGCCGAACTGTTCTATCTTCAGTTTGCCCGTCCCGAAGATTTGCAAACCAATGCTAAGGGTGAGAAGCAGCTCATTCATCCCCTCATCATCAGCAAGGAGAAGATAGACTATGCGCTCAAACATGAACAAATCTTGTATAGCTTGGTAGACCAGGCTTTTGCAGAACAGTTGTTCCGCTTGAAGCCCGGATCTAAAATACCCGAATACAACGGTCTTCAGCTCATCAACCGCGAAGTTATCACAAGCTATCTCAAACAACTCCTCCGCATAGACCAAAAGCTTGCCCCTTATACACTATTAGGACTTGAGAAACAAGTGAATCAAACCTTTGAGTTCAATACTCCTATAGGTAATAAAACCATCACATTAGGCGGTTTCATCGACCGTCTTGATGCTGTGGCTGCCAATGGTAATCCTGGTCTTGACAATATAGCCGAGCGCATTCGCGTAATCGACTATAAGACAGGACGTATGCCCTCACGGTTCCCTGCAGATGTGGCTACCATATTCGATCCTTCCAAGCTCTCGCTGCACACTGATTATTATCTGCAGGCATTGCTTTATTCTATCATTGTAGGCAATGACGGCCGATATAACAAGACAAAAGACCCTGTTAGTCCGGGATTGCTTTTCATTCAGCAAGCGGGAAGCAAGGATTATGACCCGACGCTAAAGTTTGGCCGTAATCCTATCTTAGACGTGGCCGAATATCAGGACGAGTTCATGCAGCACATAGGAGCTCTCATCAGCGAGATATGCGATCCCACTCTTCCACTTGTGGCAACAGATGACAAGCAGCGTTGTGAGCATTGTCCCTTTACAGCCTTGTGTAAGTAAAGCCTGTTGAGCTCAGCTTTATTAATAAGGTGTAAAGAGAGAAGTAGGTCATTTTTATTGATTTTAGAAAACTCTTACCATCTATATTTGGTCAAGTCTAAAAAAGAATGTACCTTTGCACAACATTATAATTAAGGTAAGCTGCATTTCGACAAAACTTTTAAAAGTTATAACAATGGAAACTGTAAACAAAAATATCCGTATTGCGGTAGCTGGTACAGGCTACGTTGGTCTGAGCATAGCCACGCTGCTGAGCCAGCACCATCAGGTGACGGCCGTTGACGTAGTGCCAGAAAAGGTGGACCTTATCAACAATCGCCAGTCACCCATACAAGACGATTACATTGAGAAGTATTTGGCAGAGAAGGATTTGCACCTCAAGGCGACAACCAATGGAGAAGAAGCATACAAGAATGCCGATTTCATCGTTATAGCCACCCCTACCAACTATGATCCTGTAAAAAACTACTTCGACACGACTCACGTTGAGGAAGTTATCGAGTTGGTGATGCGTGTCAATCCTGATGCCATCATGGTCATCAAGAGCACCATTCCCGTAGGTTACACGGAGAATGTACGCAAGAAGTATCATTGCGACAACATCATCTTCGCTCCCGAGTTTCTGCGCGAGAGCAAGGCGCTGTACGACAACCTTTACCCCAGCCGTATCATCGTAGGCCGTCCTGAGGGCGACGAACGACTCGACCAGGCTGCTCGTACTTTTGCCTCACTCCTGCAGGAAGGAGCTATCAAACAGGATATAGACACCCTATACATGGGACTTACTGAGGCCGAGGCTGTCAAGCTCTTTGCCAACACATATCTGGCACTGCGTGTGAGTTTCTTCAACGAATTGGACACTTATGCCGAGATGAAGGGTCTTGACACGAAGTCGATTATCGATGGTGTGGGACTCGACCCTCGCATCGGCTCTTTCTACAACAACCCGTCGTTTGGCTACGGAGGTTACTGTCTGCCTAAGGACACCAAACAGTTGTTGGCCAACTATGCCGATGTTCCAGAGAACCTTATCCAGGCCATCGTTGAGAGCAATCGCACCCGTAAGGACTTTATCGCCGACCGAGTGCTCAGTATGGCTGGATATTATTTCTATAAGGATAACAGCAGCTATGATCCTCAGAAAGAACATCCTTGCACTATTGGAGTGTATCGACTTACGATGAAGAGCAACAGTGACAATTTCCGCCAAAGCAGTATTCAGGGAGTCATGAAGCGTATCAAGGCTAAAGGTGCACAGGTGATAGTCTATGAGCCAACCCTCGAGGATGGCAGCACCTTCTTCGGCAGTCGTGTTGTCAACGACTTGCAGGAGTTCAAGAAACAGAGTCAGGCTATCATCGCCAACCGTTACGACCCTGTCTTGAATGATGTGAAGGAGAAAGTCTATACACGCGACATTTTCAGAAGAGACTAATGATGAGGAGTTAAGGAGATTTCTCTGGAGAATATTCAACATCCCCATTTCACAATAAAGAAAAAACTATAAAAATAATATATTCAAAAGTATGGCAAAATTAATTATCAATTCTTACGAGGAATTTGCATCTCACTTGGGTGAGAGATTAGGTGAATCAGAGTGGTTGCAGGTAGACCAGGAACGTATCAACAAGTTTGCTGATGCTACACTCGACCCACAGTGGATACATGTAGACGTGGAGCGTGCAAAAGTAGAGAGTCCTTACCACAGCACTATCGCTCATGGCTACCTCACCCTTTCTTTGTTACCCTACATGTGGCAGCAGATTGTAGAAGTACACAACATCAAGATGTTGGTCAACTATGGCATGGACGAGATGCGTTTCGGTCAGCCAGTTATTACCGGCTCACGTGTCCGCCTTGTAACAACCCTTCATGACATTCAGAACCTTCGTGGCATCTGCAAGGCAAGCATCAAGTTCGATATCGAGATAGAAGGTCAGCGCAAGCCTGCCCTTTCCGGTATTGCCACCTTCCTGTATTACTTCAACTAATTAAGTTGCTAAGCATCACTTCTAAAAACTGAAACGACAATGGGAGCTGGAAAATGGATTGGCGGTGTACTCGGATTCATCACAGGTGGTCCGTTGGGAGCCTTGGCAGGCTATGCCTTAGGCTCTCTCTTCGAACATGGACTTAACGAGGTAAACCGCCAGGATACAGGACAGCAGGAAAGAAACAGCGGCGAGGGACAACGCAACTCGTTCATGTTCTCGCTACTTGTTCTTGCCTCATACATCATCAAAGCCGACGGCAAGGTGATGCATTCCGAGATGGAGCTGGTGCGTCGCTTCTTGCGTCAGAACTTCGGCTTGGGAGCCATGACACAGGGCGAGCAGATTCTTCTGAAACTTTTTGAGGAGCAGAAGCGTGTAGGTGTGTTGCAATATCGCAGCGTGATTCAGGACAGTTGTCAGCAGATTCGCAACAGTATGGTGTACGAACAGCGCCTTCAGTTGCTCAACTTCCTGGTCATGATAGCACAGGCCGACGGTCAGGTGCCAGCTGAGGAACTCACAGCGCTGAAAGAGGTTACCTATCACTTAGGGCTTAGTGCTGACGAACTTGACCAGATGCTCAACCTCCGCAGTGGAGCTTCTTCGGCTTCAAGTCTCGACGATGCTTATCGTGTACTCGGCATATCGCCATCGGCTACCAATGATGAGGTGAAGAGTGCCTATCGCAAGATGGCTCTCAAGCATCACCCCGACAAGGTGGCTGCACTTGGCGAGGATGTCCGCAGGGCTGCCGAGAAGAAGTTCCAGGAGATCAATGATGCCAAGGAACGTATCTTCAAGGCGCGTGGATTATAAAGTTGAGTATTCTTACTCTACTTATGCTCTGATCAATTAAAGACTACTCAACTTTCACAAATGGGGAAGTTGAGTTTTTTTTTATGTGTAAACTTAAAACAAAAAAAGGAATAAGGAAAGAACGAAATAAGCCAGTTTCTCACGAGAAATGGTTGTAGAAAGTACGAAAAGAGAGTGTAGTGAGAAAAAACACAGCTAAATATTTGCTTATTCAATAAAAATGCGCTAATTTTGCAAATGATGCAAAAATGAAAATATCAATGAGTATGATTGGAGCATCACCTTTATTAACTATTTATTATTCAAACAATTCAAAAAAACATGAGCAATCTTTTCGACATTAAAGATTATGTAGTGGTCATCACAGGTGGAACAGGCGTATTGGGAAAGACTATCGCCAAGTATTTGGCACTCGAGGGAGCTAAAGTTGCCATCCTGGGACGTAAGGAAGAAGTAGGCAACGCTATTGTGGAAGACATCAAGCAGGCTGGCGGTGAGGCTTCTTTCTTCAAGACCGATGTGATGAACAAGGAGATCGTAGAGCAGAACTGCAAGGATATCCTCGCTAAATATGGTAAGGTGGACACCCTGCTCAATGCTGCCGGTGGAAACATGAAGGGCGCAACGATCGGCCCCGACCAGACTTTCTTTGACTTGGAAACAGAGCAGTTCCAAACGGTACTGAATCTGAACCTTACCGGTACCGTTATCCCTACTCAGGTATTCCTGAAGCCAATGGTAGAGGCAGGAAAGGGAAGCATCATCAACTTCTCTTCTATGGCAGCCTTCCGCCCAATGACCCGTGTCTGCGGTTATGCTGCAGCAAAGGCAGGCATCTCCAACTTTACAGCATATATGGCTCACGAGACAGCCAAGAAGTTTGGTGAGGGTATCCGTGTAAATGCCATTGCTCCAGGTTTCTTCATCACCGAGCAGAACCGTGCGCTCCTTACCAATCCAGACGGAACCTACACAGAGCGCGGAAAGGATGTTATCCGCCAGACTCCATTCGGACGTATGGGAAAACCAGAGGAACTCTGCGGCACTATCCAGTATCTGATGAGCGATGCTGCATCATTCGTAACAGGTACTGTGGCTGTAGTGGATGGTGGCTTTAATATTTTCGCCATGTAACAACGCAAACCTTTACGCAACATTTTTGCAACATAAATGTATAACGTAAAGGATATTTTTATACCTTTGCAGCGGAAATAATTAAAAACAATATAAACAACAAAACAAATCATGAAAGAGCTTAAATCTTTGAACAAGCGTACAGCTCCAAAGAGCGTTATGCCAGAGAGAATTATCCAGTTTGGTGAGGGCAACTTCCTTCGCGCATTTGTTGACTGGATTGTATGGAATATGAACAAGAAGACCGACTTCAACGGTTCAGTTGTTGTCGTTCAGCCTTTGGCTGGCGGTATGGTTGACTGGCTGAACGGTCAGGACTGCCTCTACCATGTAAACCTTCAGGGTAAGGAGAACGGTCAGGCTATCAATACCCTCGAGCGTATCGACGTAATCAGCCGTGCACTCAATCCATATTCTCAGAACCAGGCCTTCATGGCTTTGGCAGAGCAGCCTGAGATGCGTTTCATCATCTCTAACACAACTGAGGCTGGTATCGCATTCGACGATTCTTGCAAGTTTACTGATGCTCCTGCTGCTTCTTATCCAGGTAAATTGGTACAGTTGCTGTTCCATCGCTACAAGTTCTTCGAGGGCGACCCAACTAAGGGTATGATTCTGATGCCTTGTGAGTTGATCTTCCTCAACGGCCACCACCTTAAGGAGTGCATCTATCAGTACATTGAGCTCTGGAAGGGCGACATGGGCGCTGACTACGAAGGCTTCAAGGAGTGGTTCACAAACCACTGCTACGTATGTGCTACTCTCGTAGACCGTATCGTTCCTGGTTTCCCACGTGATACCATCAAGGAAATTCAGCAGAAAGTTTGCTACAAGGACAACCTCGTAGTAAAGGCTGAGAGCTTCCACCTCTGGGTAATCGAGAAGGCTGAGAATATGACTGTAGAGCAGATGCAGGAAGAATTCCCTGCTCACAAGGCTGGTCTGCACGTTCTTATCACCGACAACGAGAAGCCATACCACGAGCGTAAGGTAACCCTGCTCAACGGTCCTCACACTGTATTGAGCCCTGTCACTTACCTGAGCGGTGTAAACATCGTACGCGATGCTTGCGAGCACCCAGTATTGGGCAAGTACATCCACAAGGTACAGTTCGATGAGTTGATGCAGACTCTTAACTTGCCAATGGACGAGTTGCAGAAGTTTGCTTCTGACGTATTGGAGCGCTTCGAGAACCCATTTGTTGACCACCAGGTAACAAGTATCATGCTCAACTCATTCCCTAAGTATGAGACTCGCGACCTCCCAGGTGTAAAAATCTACTTGGAGCGTAAGGGTGAGTTGCCACAGGGTTTGGTATTCGGTTTGGCTGCTATCATCACTTATTACAAGGGTGGCAAGCGTGCTGACGGTGCAGAGATCAAGCCACAGGACGACCAGAAGATTATCGACAAGCTGACAGAGCTCTGGGCTACTGGCGATACTCAGAAGGTGGCTGAGGGTGTTCTTGCTTTCGACTACATCTGGAAGGAAGACCTCAATAAGACCGTTCCTGGCTTGACAGAATTGGTTAAGAAGGATCTCGACCTCATCCAGGAGAAGGGTATGCTCGAGGCTGTTAAGACCATCCTGTAATCGGAAACGATAACTGATGTAAATTTTTTGATCATAATGTAAAGAGGATTTCTCCTTCGGGAGAATCCTCTTTTTTGTTATTCAAGCTTTATTCAAATATGAAGAAAAACTATCTGTATCTCATCAAGAGCTTCATGGCATGCGCCCTACTCTGCTCTCCCGCTTTTACACAGGCACAGACGAAGACAAAGGAGCAGAGCAAGCCACAGGCACAGAACAAGGGTTACTATACCCAGTATTATGGCAATCAATCCGAGCTCATCAAGAAAGCGCAACAGTGGGCAGAGTCAGGCGAATGGCGCAATGGTTTCGTGCAGGCCAAGCCCCACAGCAGTGTGAACCTCGTAGACTTCTATCTGCAATATCAGAAGAATCCCGCTCAATGGAAAGCCCTTTTCGAGTATCTGAGTCATACCGACCTGCTCACCATCAGCAAGGGCAAGCACAAGATACCCGGCACCCAGTTGGTAGTGAGTGTAGAGGATTCGCAGAACGGTCCCCTGGCAAAGCGAAAGAGCGAGAGTCACAACCACCACATCGATTTCCAGTATGTAGTAAAGGGAACAGAGCGTTTCGGCATCATCGACCATTACACGAGTACGCCCAACAGCAAGTACCGTCCCGACGTGATACACTATGATTACCAGGTGGAGAAAGCAAGATTCTACGACAGCAATCCCGATGAATTCTTTATTTTCTTCCCTCGCGACTGGCATATAGCCAAAGTGGAAAACGACACTAACAACCAACAAATCAGAGTGATAGTCATCAAGGTGGATTATATGGATTAAAGATTTAGGGTGTAAAGTTTACGATTTTTTTGCTGTTATGAATATTTATTAGTAACTTTGCACCCAAATTTTTGAAAAATATAACACAATAATGAAGGCTTTCAACATTCAGACAAAGTTGTTTTCTTGTTTGAAGACTTACAACAAGAAAACATTTATGTCCGATCTCATGGCTGGTATCATTGTGGGCATAGTTGCCCTTCCTTTGGCCATTGCGTTCGGTATTGCATCAGGAGTAACACCAGAAAAGGGTATCATCACAGCCATTGTGGCTGGTCTTGTCATCTCGCTCTTCGGAGGAAGCAAGGTGCAGATAGGCGGACCTACAGGTGCGTTTATCATTATCATCTACGGCATCATACAGAAGTATGGCTTCGAGGGACTCACCATAGCTACCCTGATGGCAGGTTTCTTCCTCGTACTCTTCGGACTGCTGCGATTGGGTACCATCATCAAGTACATTCCCTATCCCATCGTGGTGGGATTCACCAGCGGTATCGCTGTCACCATCTTTACCACCCAGATCAAAGATCTTTTCGGACTGACTCTTCCTTCCAACCCTTCCGACTTTATCGAGAAATGGGGAGTCTATCTGCAGAACTTCAACACCATCGACCCTTGGTGCGCCCTGATAGGTGTGGCGAGTGTGGTGGTGATTGCTGTCACTCCTCGTTTCAGCAAGAAGATTCCTGGCTCACTGATAGCCATCATCCTGATGACCATCGTTGCCCTGCTGCTGAAAAACTTTGCCGGTGTCCTCTCTATCGAGACCATCGGCGACCGCTTCTCTATCAGCAATGAGTTGCCTGCTGCTCAGGTGCCCGAAATGAACTGGGAAACCATCAAAAGCCTGGTATCGCCAGCCATCACCATTGCCATCCTGGGAGCCATCGAGTCTTTGCTCTCAGCTACTGTAGCAGATGGTGTTATCGGCGACCACCACGATTCCAATACCGAGTTGGTGGCACAGGGTCTGGCGAACATAGCCTCTCCCCTCTTTGGCGGTATTCCTGCCACAGGAGCCATAGCCCGTACCATGACCAATATCAATAATGGCGGTAAGACCCCTGTTGCCGGTATCATCCATGCCGTGGTATTGTTGCTTATCTTCCTGTTCCTCATGCCTTTGGCCAAGTACATTCCTATGGCTTGTCTGGCAGGTGTGCTGGTGGTAGTGTCTTACGGCATGTGCGGATGGCGCTCGTTCCTTGAACTGATGAAGAATCCTAAGAGCGACGTTACCGTTCTGCTCATCACCTTCTTCCTCACCATCATCTTCGACCTCACCATCGCTATCGAGGTGGGACTCATCATCGCCTGTCTGCTCTTCATGAAGCGAATGTCGGAGACTACTGATGTCAAGGCCATCACCGAGGAGATCGACCTCAACCAGGACGCTGAGTTCTCTACAGGAAACCTGGATCACCTCATCATTCCACAGGGCGTGGAGGTGTATGAGATTAATGGTCCTTACTTCTTCGGAGCCGGCAATAAGTTTGAGGAAATCATGGCATCATTTGGCGACCGTCCCAAGGTGCGCATCATCCGTATGCGTAAGGTGCCCTTTGTTGACTCTACAGGTATCCACAACCTTACCAACCTTTGCGAGATGAGTAAGAAGGAAGGCATCCAGATTGTGCTTTCGGGAGTAAGAGAGAAGGTGAACGGACAATTGGAGCATGCAGGATTCTATCACCTCATTGGCGAAGAGAACATCTGCAGCCATATCAACCTGGCTTTGAAGAGAGCCAACGAAATCATAGAAAAGTAAATCGTTATGGAGAATAACAACAAGAAACCTATAGAGCTGGTATTTAAGGAAGACCTGCATCAGTATCTCCTCTCTGTGGGGCGAATAGATGAGCATCTGCCTGAAGCTCCCGACATTGAGGCACTCTGGGCAAAGATTGGCGAGAGTTATCTGCCCGACGCCATGCGCGAGTTTGGCAAGTATCCCACTGTAGCCTTGGGCTGGCTCATGTTTGTAGGCATGGCCATCGCCAAATACTGGGATGAGGACTGGGAGCTATACGGCAAAGTGGAGAATCTGTATATCTATCTGCGCGACCGCATAGATTTCGACCACATGGATGACTACATCTGTGAAAAGGTTCTGCTGTTGGACGAGAATGCCCACAAAGGCTTATCGAACATCGTGGCAGAGTGTGCCGCACGAACATACAACAGTCTCATCCATCAAGGTTTGGAGCCTGGTACTGAGGCTGCCTTCAGGGGGTTCATCGCTGCCCTGCACCAGATGTACCTCATGGGCGCAGCCATCCAGCTGAACGCCATGGGTTATCACATGACAAAATTATAAAGGGAAGTTAGAGTAGTTAGGGAAGTTAAAGTCTTCTTTAACTTCTATACTTTTGCGAAAAGCATAAGAAGGGAATGAGCATTAATACTCATTCCCTTCTTCTTTGATGACACTGGGGCCGTCGATCAGTTCGGGCGCAGGCTTATTGCGGTTGACGTCACGGTAAGCCTTGCGCAAATCGCCCAGTCCTATGTCTATGCTCTTGTTGACAGGACGGTCTTTATCCACCAGACTATGAGAGAAAAGCCACTCGTAGGTTTTCTTGAGATAAAAGATACGGGCAGGTGCTCCATGATTGGCACCAGGAAGCCAGTCGTAGAGCAACCGGCTGTCGTCTCCACTCCTTTTCAGTTTCTCCACCACCACCTTCGACTGCTTCACGGGCACAGCTCTGTCGGCAGTACCATGAATAATCCAGAAAGGCAACTTGCCCAGTCCACTCACATCCTTGAGCGAGGTACCTCCGCAGAGTGCCATTCCTGCAGCAATGCGGTCGGGATAGGTGCCGCAGACATCCATCGTACCATAACCGCCGAGACTCATGCCCAACACATACACACGGGTAGAGTCGCAGGCATAATGCTTCCTTACCCAGTCGAAGACATCCATCACCTTCTTAGGGCTCCATGCACCACCGGGGTTCTGAGGCACAATGGTCAGGGCATCAATGTCCCTTCCTTTCACGATGGCATCAAGAGGACCATAACGGCGAACGCGCGAGAGGTCTCTTCCGCAGAGGCTTGCTCCATGCAGGAAGATGATGACGGGCGTCTGCTCCTGAGAATAAAAATAATCTACTGGTGTATAAACCCAGAAGTTGTAGCCTCCGGGGATAGAATCTTTAACGGCTCTGAGGAAATCGTAAGCCGATACCTTCAGAGCCGTCAGAGACAGAACGATTGCAAAAAGTATTTTCTTCATATTTTTGGATATTCGTTATGAGTAAAACTTACGAATGCCAAAATTACAAATTATCTTTCTGAATCGCAAATTATTTCAATTACTTTGAAACACGTTAATAGGTGTTCACACACGTCGCACCCATTCTGTGATTCATTATTTCTTTCGCTTAAAACTTATCTGCGCAGGAACTTCTGTGCTGCTGTGCTTCCATCCTTGCCCTTGATGAGCACGATGTACATGCCCTTGACAAGAGCAGAGGTGTTGACAAACTGAGAGTCTGTTGAACCTGCCACCTTCTTACCGTCAGCGCTGAATACATTAAGTGAGGCAATGTCACCATAGACGATCAGACCATTGGTGGTCTGGTACATCTGATAGGTCTTTGTGGCGCTCTCCTTCTCTACTTGCTCAATGCCAGAAACGATTGGGTTGCCATCATCGTCCACCTCCTGGTAAACGCCCAGTGTCAAGTCGGTAAGGTACATATCGCCACCACCATTATTGGTCAAAGTCACAACAATAGGCTTCTTCTCTATCTTGCCCACCTTGGCTTTCACGTCAACCAGAGCAACACCTTCTGACAACGAGACAGATGCAGTTCCTGATTTAGAATTATCTGCATAATGCCAGTCGATAACAAGCGTACGTCCACCTGTGCAATATACATTAGACTTCATCTCGGCAAGAGAAGGCAGGGTGAACTCTACGTTGGTTCCCTTTGGAATTCTGTAAGCACCATAAGTAACATTATCGTACTTCTTGCCTCTCGCCGTGTTTTCGTCCACATAGGTCACAGAACTCTTGCCATCTGATGACTTACCATAGTATCTTGGATTCACGCCATCTGCTGTACCGCCTGTGATATACTTCTTCACCTCATCAGCAATCACTTCATCCTGGAAGAGATAGTTGTTGACTACGGTTGTGGTTACCCAATTTTTTCCATCGCTTGGCTCAGGAATGGCATCTTCCACCGTACCGTCGTTCACAGGCATTTGGAGAGTATAGGCATTGTCATCGCCACCATATTCGTATGGACCGTAGTCGGGAGCCTTGCCTACATAAGGGATGTTGAGGGTGACAGACCAGTCTTGTGGCGCATTGTCCGCATATTCGTATGCAGTCTTATGAGCATCCACAGTCTTGAAATCTGTAATCGGAGTTCCTGCATCTATCAGCTTGCTGCCTGCTTTCAGACGACCGAACTTCAAAGGCAACTCTCCATTAGCCTGACGGGCACTGATGCCTGTCTCGTAGGTCAAGTCCTCATATTCAGAAGTGTAGTCGGCGATAGTCTTGTTATATCCCTCACCACCATTTCTATCACTCAGAGGGTTCACATTATCCAAGTCTGTCCATGTGCAAGACTTCACGTCAGGCAAAACCGCGAATTGGTGATTACGATCACCGCCAAAGCCCACACAATTGCGAAGCACCCAGTTGCCTTGATCAGGAGCCTCCATGTTATAACCATAGTTTACACCATTCTCAAAGGAGAGGTCGTTAATCAGATAAGAACCCTCGCGATGATGGTTCTGGTCGAAACCTTTCTTGGCGTGGAAAGCTGCAATACAGTTTTTGAATACATGAGCACCTGTTGAGGTACCGCCCTGCTTGCATCCTCCCATCTTGAATCCGTTGGCATTACCCTTGTCGAAGCCATTATTCAAGCACCAACAGTTGTCAACCACAATAGGGAAAACGGTGTAGTACAAGTCCCAGCCGTCGTCCGAGTTGTGCCAGGCACGGCAACCATGAAACTCGTTTCCAGGGCCAGGAAACAGTTTGATGGCGAAACCATCAGCGTTGCCTCCGTTTGTCCAAGGGTCGTGGTTATCATAGGCATCGCAGTTGACGATAATATTGAATCTTCCGTATTTGAACTCAGTATTGCGGGTGTTGTTGCCTTTACTGTCCTTACCGAAACCTTGCTGAAGACCCGTGTCCTCATTGCCATAGAAGCGGCAGAGTTCCACCACGCAGTAGCTTCCCTCGAGTTTCATACCATTATCAGCAGAGTGACAGATGTCGAGACCACGATAATGCCAGTAGTTGGCACCTATCTTGTGCATGATGCCTCGGTTGTTAGCAGCTACATTCTTGTCTGTACGTGGCTGTCCAGAGAAGTCGAATACTGGGCGCTCTGTGTCACCGGGATAGGCAAACACACAGATACGCTTGTCGGCAGTACCTGTCTCAGTCACATTGATGGTTTGAGAAAGATGGTAGGTTCCACCTCTTACATAGAGAATGTCGCCAGCCTTCAGAGCAGCAAAAGCCTTTACCGGGTCACCAAAAGGTTTGTCGATACTCATACCATTACCTGTACCATTAGGTGCCAAGTAATAATCTTTAGCCATAGCTCCGTGCGAAGCTAAAAGGCACAACGCTACAAGCGCTACCTTTGTCTTTGTTTTAGTTTTCATTTTCACTCTTTTGTTTTTAGGGTTTGTTTTTGTTGTTTATATTTGTTTTTTGTATTTAGTTATGTGTGTATTAATTTTTGGTTTGTTTTTTTGTGTCTTGAGTTTTTGATGCTACAAAAGTAATATTATCATCCGAAAAAACCATGATTTTCTTTGACAATTAAACATGTTTAACCTTAGGGGCGGTAATACCTCCCAGTTTCACATGTGGTTTAAGTACGGGCTTTGTCTCAAGTCGCATTGTGGGGTAAGGGGATATTATAGGTAGAAGTGGGTATTTCAGCCTCAATTTATATGATAATTCAGTAATGAGAGGACGTGTACACGCAAGAAGGACGTTGAAGGGCTTAGTTGCGAATTTGAGGATTATTATATAAGGTAGGGAAAAATAGAGTAGATGTGGGGAGTTACCCCCAGCACCTCTCATTGCACCGTACGTACG
>CAVACC010000005.1:0-62841 GCA_963587495.1 Clostridia bacterium
ATGGTCGAGTAGGAGGAAAAGATGTAACCACAAATATTTCGGTTTATCGCTCAAACCATCGTTTTGCAACATGATGATGACATTAGTAGAAAGTAGAAGAATCAAAAAAATCAAATTTAATTGTTTAAATTAATTTGGTAGATATGAATATCTTAGCATTCTTCCTTTCTTATCCATCATTGCCTATAGATGCATCGGATGAAGTATCAGATGAAGCAATTAAGAGAGGAGATGAATTTCGCACCTATATTTGGGGTGAAAAGGGTATCGATGTACTCCTAAAATCACTTTTATATGTCGATTATGGTAAAGATTTAAAACGAATTCTTTTCCAATTTTACATTATGCCTTGTGATTATGAGCGAATACATATAAAAGAGATTGAACAATACAGAAAAAATGAAAAAGCAATAGGAATACTCTAAACAGAGTTGGATACGGCTATTGAAATGCAATACTTTGATTTTATGTTTTTCTTTATAAGTAACTGAGCAACAAAAAGTTGCTCATGATTTTGCTATGTCAGAAGAGATATACGATCCATCAATATGGATTTGATTTTCACCCACTAAGTATTCCAATGCTTCGTCCACGTACTCGGAAGGAAGCAGGATGTTGCGCAGTTCGGTGATGAAGTGCGGTTTGTGGTCGCCAAGCAGCTGGCGTATGGCCTGCTTGGCTTTCTCGAATTCCTGTTTTCTTGTTTTGTTGCTGGTATATTGTTCCAGGCAGACATCACACTGGTGGCAGTCTTCGCGGCTTGCCTCGCCAAAGTATGCCAGCAGCTGTCTGGAACGGCAGATGTAATCTTCCTGTGCATAGTGCAGGATGCTTTCTATTCGCCGTACGTATTGCTCGCGTCGCTGTTCCCATACTTCTTGTGGTATGAGAACCTTCACGCCATCAATCCTGTCTCTTGTGTATGTGACATAAGGAGTCTTGCGCCTTGGCACGAACTTGACGATATGGCGTGCTGCGAAGTTCTTGAGAACGACATATACCTGTTCTGTGCTGGTATCAGCCTGATGGGCTATCAGGCTCTCATCGATATATACGAAGTCGGTGAACAGTCCGCCGTAGGTACGCAGCAGAGCCGTCACAATGGCATCCTCTTTGGGAGAGAGGTTGTCGAGCATATACAGATCGTTTCTGTTCAGGCAGAACATGAGGCGTGCCTTTCCGTCGGGATTGTCCTCGTAGTGTATGTAGCCACTACGTTCCAGAATTCTGAGTGCAGAGTCCACCCTGACAGGAAAAAACTTGTAGATATAACTGAACTTTTCTATATTGAACTCGAATGTCTTTCCATTTCCGCTGCCAACACCTATCTGGAAGAAGTATGCCAGATGTTCGTATACATCCCTGATCAGGTCTTTTGGCGGGAAGGTGTCGTCGATGCGTTTCCTGAGCTTTCGCTCATCGCTGGGGTCGTAGAGCAATACGGCATAAGCCTTGTTGCCGTCTCGACCAGCGCGTCCTGCCTCCTGGAAATAAGCTTCCAAAGAGTCGGGGCAGTCGATGTGGATAACCATCCTTACATCAGGTTTGTCGATACCCATTCCGAAGGCATTGGTAGCCACGATGACTCTCACCTCGTCCTGTTGCCAGGCTTTTTGGCGCTCGTCTTTTACAGACGGTAGGAGTCCTGCATGATAGAAGGTGCTCTTGATGCCATTCTGGTTGAGCAGGGTGGCAATCTCCTTGGTGCGTTTCCGGCTTCTGGCATAGACGATGGCAGAGCCTTCCGTGCATCTCAGGATGTGTACCATTTCGTTGATTTTGTCGCCTACGGTGCGTACGATATATGCCAGGTTCTTGCGCTCAAAACTCATTTTGAACACATTCTTCTTCTCGAAATGCAGTTTTTCCTGTATGTCGTTGACAACGTCTGGTGTAGCCGTAGCGGTAAGGGCAAGGATAGGGGTGTTGGGTTTCATATCCCTGATGCTGGCAATATTCAGGTAGGAAGGACGGAAATCGTAGCCCCACTGGCTGATACAGTGGGCTTCATCTACAGTGATGAAACTCACCGGTATATGGCGCAGTTTGGTTTGGAAAATCTCGGAAGCGAGTCGTTCGGGTGATACATACAGAATCTTGATACCACCAAAGATACAGTTTTCGAGAATCTGTATCACCTCGCTTCTCGATTTGTCGGCATGGATGGCGGCAGCCTGTATGCCGCGCTCCTTGAGGTGCTGCACCTGGTCTTTCATCAAGGCTATCAGAGGTGTGATGACGATGCACACACCCTCCTGTGCAAGTGCAGGAACCTGAAACGTGATAGACTTTCCTCCACCCGTAGGCATCAAACCCAAAGTATCCTTTCCGGCGGCAATGCTTTCGATGATATCGCGCTGTATGCCGCGGAAGTCGGAAAATCCCCAGTAAGTATGTAATATCTCCTGAAATTTATCCATGGGTTGATAGGGTATGAGATCTTGTGTCTATTCAGTTTTCATTGGGGCGTATGTCTTCTATCTGCAGTTGTACCTGATTTTTCTTGAAGACATTCTCCTCGATGGTATATGCTATGTCGAAACTGCGCTTGCTCTTGATGTATCGGGCAGACGCGCTCTGTCCAAAGGCAATTCCATTGACCACATTACTCGACTTGGAGTCTACCAGTTCCAACTTGATGTGTTCCTGCTCGCGTCCCACCACCTTGCTTGTGCCATAGTCGTACACTCGGTGGGTGCAGAATACGGGCTTTTGGTTGCAGGGACCAAAGGGTGAGAAGCGCTTCAGGTCGTTGTGGAGGTGCTTGGTGATATCCTTAAAGTCGACGACAGCGTCTATGTTCAGGATAGCCTCGGTTTGTTCGGGCGAGATGTGTTCTTCCACATATTTCTGGAAACGGTTTCTGAACTCCTTGACATGTTCCCATTTCAGGGTGAGTCCGGCAGCATAGGTATGTCCGCCAAAGTTGACCAACAGGTCGCGGCAGCTCTTGATGGCAGAGTAAACGTCAAATCCTGTCACACTGCGGGCAGAGCCGGTAGCCATGTCGCCTTCTTTTGTGAGTACCACGGTGGGGCGGAAATAGATTTCGGTCAGTCGTGATGCCACGATGCCTATCACACCTTTCTTCCATCCTTCGTCGTAGAGGACGATGCTGGAGTTGTGCTTCTGGCTTTCCAGTCTCGACACGATGCCGTTGGCCTCTTCGGTCATCTGCTTGTCGATGTCCTTGCGCTGTTCGTTGTATTCATTGATATGTTTTGCCATGCGCAGGGCTGTGGCAAAATCGCGCTCCACCAAGAGGTCAACACTCAGTTTGCCGTTTTCCATTCGCCCGGAGGCATTGATGCGTGGTCCTATTTTGAAGACGATATCGCTCATGGATATTTCGCGTCCGTTGAGTCCGCAGATATCGATAATAGATTTCAAGCCTATGCTGGGATTGGAGTTGAGCAGTTTCAGACCATGGAAAGCCAGGATGCGGTTCTCGTCCACAACCGGCACGATGTCGGCAGCAATGCTGACGGCACAGAAATCGAGCAGGGGAATAAGTCGTGAGAAAGGTATTCCGTTGTCCTTGGCAAAAGCCTGCATAAACTTGAAGCCTACGCCACATCCACAAAGATGCTTGAATGGGAAAGGGTCGTCGGGTCGCTTGGGGTTGAGTATGGCCACAGCTGGTGGCATCACCTCGTCGGGCACGTGGTGATCACAGATTATGAAATCGATGCCAAGAGTCTTGGCATACTCTATTTCCTTGACTGCCTTGATGCCGCAGTCGAGGATAATAATCAGTTTGACACCTGTTTCGTAGGCATAGTCTATTCCCTTCTTGCTTACTCCATACCCCTCGTCGTACCGGTCGGGTATGTAGTATTCTATATTGGAATAGAACTGTTGCAGAAACTTGTATACCAAGGCAACAGCCGTGCATCCGTCTACATCGTAGTCTCCATAGACCAAGATGCGTTCCTTCCGTCCCATGGCATCATTCAGTCGGTCGACAGCCACATCCATATCCTTCATCAGGAAGGGATTGATGAGGTCGGCCAGCTGTGGTCTGAAGAATCTCTTTGCAGCCGATTCTGTGGTGATGCCTCGCTGGATAAGAAGCTGACCAAGGATAGGGCTGACATTGAGCTTATCGCCTAATTCTTTAGCCGTTTTTTGCTGTTCTGGTGTCGGTGCTTCATAATTCCATTTAAAATGCATTTTATTGTTTTTTATTTTCTGGCTGTAAAGTTACGAAAATATTATGACAATAAGAAATGTTTTAGATGAAAATAATAAAATAAGGGGCTGCAAAGTATTTTTGCAGCCCCTTACGGTATATTTGTTGATGGTTTTTAGATGCCGAGCTTTTTGCGGATATCCTTAGGAATGGCATTCTTGTTTACCATGAAATCCATAGTCTTGTAAGCTACGAAAGCCTTGGTCATATACCAGGTTCCCTTGTAGTCGCCATACTCGCCCCAAGAGTTCTTTACCATATAGTACTCTTTACCGTTCTGATCCTTGGCGATACCATAGATGTGCATGCCGTGGTCGTCGGTAGTCTCCCAGTTGTCGAAAGCATCCTGGCGCATCTTCTGTGTAGGAACGATTTCTGGAGCATTCACGCCGAGTGAGTCGAGCTTAACGTTCTTCTCGCTCTTTGAGAGCTTGAACCAGTGGTCGGCATCGGTGCCAGCCATAGAGCGTACCTTCTTAACATCGTAGGCGATACCTAAGCCCTTGCGTGTGAAACCATCTTCGGTCACGTCGCCACCCCATGCTACAGTGTAACCATTATTAACAGCGTTGTCGATAATCTTGCAGAGGTCTTCCATAGGCACGTTGTAGCTCAAAGGCCAGCGCCAGTTGTCCTGTACCTCAACAGCAAACCTGCTCCACATTGGGTGGTGAGTGTAGCTGGTGATGGTAACATAATCGTCAAGATTGATGCCGAGGCTCTTGCAGAAAGTCTCAGGAGTGTACTGCTTGCCCTCGTATGTGAACTTCTCAGGAGTCTCACCGATATAAGAGTCAATGATGCCCTGCAAGCCGCTCTTCCATGCTGTGGAAATCTTCTTGGCCTTGCTCTTGGCTACAGCCTCTACGTAAGGAGTCATGACATCGAAGAACTCGCCGAAGTTGGCAAGTGAGTCGCCTGTCAGTGTACCTGGTGCAGGCATGGCGCTCTCAGGAACGATGCCATAGTGCTGCATAGCATAGAGTACATCGTAGGCGCTGCCGCCCTGTGAGAAACTTACGTCACCGTGCATGCGGACAGCCATAGTGGCACGATCCATATAAGTCTTGTTGGCTACATACATCTCGCTGAGGTCGTATGTCTTGCCAGTCTTCTTCAGAATCTCGCTCTCAAAGAAACTGAGGGTAGAGTATGCCCAGCACGTACCGCTGCGGTTCTGATCCTTGATGCTTGTAATAGGGTTCTGCTTTACCACTGTAAATACAGGCTTGTTCTTAGCGATGGCAGCTGAGTCCTTCGCAGTCTTTGCACTTGCACCAGTGGCAACCAAAGCCATCATGGCAGCGACAATCAATGTCTTCTTCATTAACTTTTCTCTTTTTAAATTATTAATAATGTTGTATTCTTTCTCTTTAGGTTTTAGCATTTGAGAACTTCTTACTCTTTGCCCATGAACTCCTCCACATCCTTAGGGTGGTAGGGGATTCGGTCTTTACCGATAAAACGGCAACCATTCTTGGTGATGAGCACATCGTCCTCGATGCGGATTCCTCCGAAGTCCTTGTATGTCTCCAACTTGTCAAAGTTGAGGAACTCTGCGCAGTGCCCCTTTGCCTTCCAGTCGTCAATGAGTGCTGGAATAAAGTATATGCCAGGCTCGTCAGTTACGACAAAGCCTTCCTGCAGGCGTCGTCCCATGCGCAGACAGTTGGTACCAAACTGTTCCAGGTTAGGGCGAACCTCCTCGTCGAAGCCTACGTTTATTTGGTCAAGGTTCTCCATGTCGTGTACGTCCATACCCATCATGTGACCTAAGCCGTGGGGCAGGAACATGGCATGAGCTCCGGCTCTTACTGCCTCTTCGGTATCGCCCTTGGCAAGTCCCAGTTCCTTCAGTTTATCAAACATCAGTCGGCATACAGCAAAGTGTACGTCTGCATATTTTACGCCAGGCTTGGCAACCTCGAGTGTATAGTCATGACAGGCTTCCACGATAGAGTAAATCTCCCGCTGGCGCTGTGTGAACTTACCGCTTACAGGCATGGTGCGTGTATTGTCAGAACAATAGTTGTTGATGGTTTCTGCACCTGCATCGCAAAGAGCCAAGCGGCCTTCCTGGAGTATGTTCATGGATGGATTGCCATGCATGATTTCACCGTGCTGGGTAAAGATGGTTGGGAAACTGACCATGGCACCATACGAGTTGGCAATGCCGTCGACCTGTCCTGCTACATATTTCTCTGTCAGCCCCGGACGGGTAAGTCGCATGGCTGTGGTGTGCATCTTGTAACCGATGACAGCAGCACGCTCCAGTTCCTCGATCTCTTCTGCCGACTTGGTAGATCTCATCTTCACTACAGCCTGAATGAGAGTAAGCGATGCTTCCTCTTTCTGCTGGTTGGGATGAATGCCGAGCAGATCGAATATCTGCAACTTGATGTCCCATCTGTAAGGAGGGAGGAAGTGTATCTTGCGCTTCTTCGACATGGCGTTGTTGCAGATGGTCTTCAGCGACTTCATTGGAGCCGTGTTCTGGATTCCCACTTGCTCGGCCATATCGTGCACACTGTCTACGCTTCCGTACCAAACGATGTCTTCAATGTCTATGTCGTCGCCAATGAGTGTCTCGATGTCATTGTCTACATCTATCACACCAACCAATCCGTCACGATTTTGTCCGAAATAATACAGGAACGAAGAGTCTTGTCGAAAAGGTGCATACCCGTTATTAGGGAAATTGCAAGGCGATTCGTTGTTGCCAAAAATAATGATGACGCCGCTTCCTACCAGTTCTTTCAACTCTTTGCGGCGCTTGATATAAGTATCCTTGCTAAACATATTTTAGAATTTTACTTTAATTTGCTGCAAAGTTAGTAATTATTTCCCTAAAAATGCTTATCTTTGCAATCAAAAGTGTATATTTAGTGTGAATTTATAAATTATTAATAGATTCAGGCTACATTTTGATGCAAAACGGATAAAAAAACAGAAACGGATAGTAGGTTATGAACTTAAGACTTAGTGCAGGTTTTGTATTGGAAGGCGGCGGTATGCGTGGCGTGTTCACCAGTGGTGTGCTGGATGCCTTCATGAAGTATGATTTGTATTTCCCCTACACGGTGGCAGTGTCGGCGGGGGCATGTAATGGTATGTCGTATATGAGCCGTCAGCCCCGTCGTGCACGTATTTCCAATATTGATTATTTGGCCCGTTATCAGTATATTGGTCTGCGCCATCTGGTGACTCAGGGCTGTATCTTCGACAGGAAACTGCTTTACGACAAGTTTCCCAATCAGCTGTTGCCTTTTGATTTTGATACCTACTTCAAGTATGCCGACCGTTTTGAGATGGTTACCACCAACTGTCTGACAGGAAAGGCCATGTATATGTCAGAGAATCATGACCGCCAGCGTGCGCTCGACATTGTACGTGCTTCCAGCAGTCTGCCTTATGTGAGCAAGATAGTATGGGTGGATGGTATCCCGATGCTGGATGGTGGTATAGCCGACAGTATTCCGGTACTGCGTGCCATAGAGAAGGGATATGAGCACAATGTGGTGGTGCTGACGCGCAACAAAGGATGGCGTGACGACGGGAAGGACAGAAAGATACCTTATTTATATAAGAACTATCCGCGTCTGCGTGTGGCGTTGAGCCATCGTCATAAGGCATATAATGAGCAGATACAGCTGATAGACGACCTGGAGGCTGCAGGCAAGATAACCTGCATACGTCCTTTGCGGCCGTTGGAAGTGGGACGTATCGAAAAGGATACCGACAAGCTGGAGCGCCTGTACGAAGAAGGCTTCGCTCTGGGCGAAGCCTTCTGTAAGGAGCATCTTTGATATGCTTGTTTTTTTATAGTACTTGCGAAAGTTCTATTGTTTATGCCTCTTCTACATACTTGGGGCTTTCGCCGTACTTGTTGGTTCCTGGTTTTGAATCCAAGCAGCAGAAGACGAATACTACGATACTTAGCAGTCCGCTGATGAAAAACAGGAACGTACCTGCCATAATGTTCATAGAGGTGCTGTTGTTCATGTTTTCAATGATTTCCTGGCTCAGCATGTCAGGTGTTTCTATCAGTTCAAAGATATTGATGTCCATGCTGAGAATGCCATAGAAAATGGCTACAAGACCAATCATGCTGATAATGAAGGGTATGCCAACAAACCAGCCGCTACGACCTGTGTCATGCAGACGGCGGAAAGTCAGTGACAAGGATAAAATGGTAATGGCAAGGCTGACGAGGTTGGAGATGATGACACCCGCTGTTCCCATATAGCCGACAGGAGTCATGATGAGGTTGATGATGAATATACCTAATACGGCCCACCAAAACTCTGAGCGGCGTGCTCTGCCTTTGAATGTTACGATTTTCTTGCATGCTGTCGAGCATGCCTCAATAAATCCCATCTGGGGTTTTTCTGCATAATTAGCCATAATAAAATTGGTTTAATAGTTAATAATTTATGTTGATTTTCTCTATTCTTCTCCCAATAGGTCGGGGCGCAGTCGTCTGGTACGCTCCATAGCCTGGTCGAATTCCCATTGTCTTACCTTTGCCTCGTTGCCACTCAAGAGGATCTCGGGTACTTTCCATCCCTTGTAGTCGGCAGGTCGGGTATAGATGGGTGCAGCGAGGATGTCGTCCTGGAAACAGTCAGACAGTGCGCTCTGCTCGTCGCTGATCACACCTGGTATGAGTCGTATCACGGCATCAGATATGATGGCAGCTGCCAGTTCGCCTCCTGTCAGCACATAGTCGCCCACGGAGATCTCTCTGGTGATGAGGTGGTCGCGCACACGCTGGTCGATACCTTTGTAATGTCCACACAGAATGATGAGATTGCCTTGCATCGACATCTCGTTGGCTATCTTCTGGTTGAAGGTCTCTCCGTCAGGCGATACGTAGATGACATCATCGTAGTCGCGTTCTGCCTTCAGGGCAGAGATGCAACGGTCGATAGGTTCACACTGCATCACCATGCCGGCGCTTCCACCGTATGGATAGTCGTCTACACGTTTCCATTTGTCGAGTGTATAGTCTCTCAGGTTGTGCAGATGAATCTCTGCCAGTCCTTTCTTCTGTGCACGGGCCAGGATGGATTCTCCGAAAAATCCCTCCAGCATTTCGGGTAATACTGTAATGATGTCTATTCTCATAATGTCTGCAAAGTTAATCATTCTACAGGAAAGAAGCAAATGTTTGGCAGATTATTTGCCGAAAAAAAGAGGCGCACAAGTATTTTGCTACTTGCACGCCTCTCTCTTTATTTGTTATTTACTCTGTATTTTCTCTCTTTATGCGCAGTTCAAACCTTTGCCTCTGAGCAATGCCTCGCCATAGTTGTTCATGGCTGACATATAGTTTGCAACGATACGCTTCATCAAATTTAAAATCATAGTTTTCATAATTGTTATCCTTTCTTTTTTTTTGTGTGTTAATACTGCGGGCTCAATCGTGTGTGAGATTTTACTTGCCCATTTCCATTTTGTTGTTTACATGGATTGCCTGTGCTACCATAGCACCTACAACCAATAAAGCCATTACTGTAATCATAGTCTTTTCCTTTCTTTTTAGGAGGCTCCCTTTGAGCCTCGGTTTAACATTATCCTTTAAAACAATCTTACCTTTTCGAGTGCAAAGGTAATGCCATTTTATTGAATATCTGTCACAAAGACATGACAAAGATATGAAAATGTGCGATTTTTTGATACATGTCAAGATAGTGGCACTTTTTGCCATTCGGTGCCATGGTATTTGACTTCTGTCAATTCTTTGGGGTGTTTGTTGCCTGTCATGCTTTACAGTGCTTCGTCGTCAGGACGCTGAAAGGCAGCCTTGGCTTTTAGTTTGGGAAGATGTTTCTTCTTTCTGAGCCATGCTGCCTTTCGTGCTTCGTACTGTTCGCGATGACGTTCCAGAAAATTGTCTGCCATGCTTACAATATATTAACTTCTATATTTATATACCTTATTATATATAATGTCTATTCTTTGAACTTGCTGTAGATAACCTTTATCTGTATAGCGCTTGCGGGCTTTCCCTCGCTGTCGGTGGAGTTGTCACCCCTGAACAGTCGGGTAGTGGAGAGTCCCATGTCGTGGGTTATCTTGCTTACATACTGGTAGTTGTCGCGTGTCACGTAGCTGATGCTTACGGGCAGTAGCGCTACCTTGTTCCAGTTGGCTGTTCGCTTAGCCACAGGCACCTTGTACATCTCGGTAATCAGATTGCCGATATTGCTGAAGGTGTAGGCGTTCTTGGGGGTTGAGGTGCTGCTCGAGTTGAAGGCTGCCGTGTAAGAGGTACGGTAGTTGGTGATGTTGCCATGCTCGAAGAAGCTTGTCAGACTGTCTACCGGTATCATCAGAATGTTGGCAGGTGTGGCGAATGTATATTCGTCATCACTCTCCTTGTTGTTCATTCGTGGGAATGTAACCGAAGCCAAAGCCAAAGTGTCGTTCTCATGTCCTCGCATGATATCTTCAACAGGAAGTGTTGCTGTGGTGTAGATGCCAGCTGGTGACTTAAGATAAGTGCAGTCGGTTTGGGTCAGCATATTGTTGATACTGCTTTGGTCGCTCTCTATGTAGTTGGTCTGCAGTACTTCCTGTGTGCTGAAGAAGGGGTAAGAATAGTTTCTCTTCTCGGTACTGTCGCGCAGACCGTCATACGACTTGATGTTCTTCCAACGTTCCCAACAGAACACTAACTGCATGATGTTTACCTTGGCTACGTTTCCGATACCCGCCTCATGCTTGATATAGAAGCCCGGACATACGTTGTGAACAAACTGATAGTTGTTCTTGAAGTACTCAGGATGGTCCTTGCGCATGGTCATCAGATAGGCACCGTAGTTGTCATACTTGGTGCCGTCCTTGGCAGTATAGCGCTTGTTGAGGTAAATCTTGAAGTATTTGTTCTTCAGCGTATAGGTGGCAGATGCCTTGTAGCTGTTTGCGGTGTTGACATATCCCTTGGCTATAGGGTCGAAGTCAGAGTAGTAATTCTGACCTTCCTCCATAGGCTTGCTCATTTCGTAAGCCGTCACCTTCATCGGTGCAAGGGTATCGCCGTACGAACTCTCGTAGTTTACGAGCAGATAGCATGAATCGGCAGTCACCTTTCCTCCCTTGTACACTCCGTTTTCGTATTCTCCACCATGGGCGTAGCGGATATAGTCAAGTGTGTCGAGTTCGAAAGAGGCGAGGGTAGAGAACTGTGCCATGTAGTTGCCTGTGACATAGTTGCCAGTCTCAGGGTCCTTTACCATTCCTATGATGCCGTTGCTGTTGTTGCTGAGCACCGAACCTGTAGCGGCCGATTCTGTTATCACATTGTAGCGTGCGTCGGATATGTTGAGCCCGTCTACTCTGTTGGTGACAGACTGGCCTATAGAGTCTGTTGTGTCATCGCATGATGCCATGAAGAGGGCAGCGATGGCCAGTGTGGTTATCTTAAATAGTTTCATTATCCTTGAAATAATATCTTTGATTTTGTTATTCGTCGGGACAAACCTCGTTGATGAAGTTCTTGTAGGCTTCGGTATAGTCATCACCAGGGAATTTCATCACAGGCTTCTCCTTCTCGGCAGCATACTGAAGCAGTACTTCCGAAACGTTGGCTTCTCCCTCAATGACACCGTCGCTGTAGTCGATAGCCAGTTTGCCCAACTCGGTGAAGTCGAATGGAGTCTTGTATCCTTCGAGCAGTTCCGACTTGGCCTCGCGGAAGTCAACACAGTTAGAGAAGTTGTCGCCCAACTGTCCCTTCAGCTCATTGGTGTAAAGAGCCGAGATGACCTTTGTGTTGGCGAAGGAAGGCTCTTCAGCAAAAGCCGTCTTGATGTACAGTGGAGCCACAGCGCTCATCCATCCCTGACAGATGATGACGTCGGGCTGCCAGCGTAGCTTCTTCACAGTCTCGAGCACGCCTCTTGCAAAGAAGATGGCGCGTTCACCATTATCTGTATACTCCTGGCCAGTTTCGTCGGTACCCATCTGGCGATTGTTGAAATAGTCGTCGTTATCGATGAAGTATATCTGCTGGCGTGTGACAGGGATAGAGGCCACCTTGATGATCAAAGGGTGGTCTGTATCGTCGATGATAAGATTCATTCCAGACAGGCGAATGACTTCGTGCAACTGGCCGCGGCGCTCGTTGATAGTGCCCCATTTGGGCATGAATGTGCGAATCTCGAAGCCTGCTTCCTGCATCTTCTGAGGTAACTCACGTCCCATTACTGACATGTGGCTTTCTGCCACGTAGGGGTCAATCTCCTGATTGATGAATAATACTTTCTTTGCCATAGTTATAATTTTATTCTTACGAATTAGGTGCAAAGATACAAAAAAAACTTCAAATTAAGCCAACTTTTTGTCGAAAACAAGAAAAAGAACCGCTTTATTGGCATATTTTTATAATATTTCTTTCTTATTTAAGAAAAAAGTTGTTATTTTGCACCCCGAAAACAAATTTAGCAATGAAAGTATTCGATAAGATTGTTGACCTCCAGAATGAACTCTTCGCAGTTCGCAAGGAGGGTAAGGAAATCGGTCTTGTACCAACTATGGGAGCGCTTCATGAGGGTCACGCCTCTCTCGTCAAGCGTAGTGTGAATGAGAATGGCGTGACAGTAGTCTCGGTTTTCCTGAACCCTACTCAGTTTAACGATCAGGGTGACCTGGACCGTTATCCTCGTACACTCGAAGCCGACTGCAAGCTTTTGGAGGCTTGTGGTGCTGATTATGTGTTCGCACCATCAGTCAAGGAGATGTATCCTACACCAGATGAGCGTCATTTCGAGTTTCCACCTGTATCTACAGTCATGGAGGGTGCCCGTCGTCCTGGCCATTTCAATGGTGTGTGCCAGGTGGTAAGCCGCCTATTCTATATTGTACGTCCTACCCGTGCTTATTTCGGTGAGAAGGACTGGCAGCAGATAGCTGTTATCAAGCAACTTGTGAAGTACATTGGTGCTGATGTACAGATTGTGGAGTGTCCTATTGTCCGCGATGAGGACGGACTGGCCAAGAGTAGCCGCAACACTCTGCTTTCTGCTGATGAGCGTGCCATAGCTCCAGCCATCTACAAGGCTTTGAAGGAGAGTGTGGAATATGCCAAGAGCCATACGGTGAAGGAGACTCACGACAAGGTTGTGGCTGACATCAACGCCATAGAAGGACTGGAAGTAGAGTATTTTGAGATTGTAGACGGCGACAGCCTGCAGGATGTGGATTCATGGGAAGCGAGCGACTACGTAGTGGGTTGTATCACAGTATATTGTGGTAAGACTCCTATCCGTCTCATCGACCATATCAGATATAAAGGATAAACGATTGTTAAACAAACCGATATTATGCAGATAGAAGTATTGAAGGCTAAGCTCCATTGTGTGACGGTGACAGAGGCCAACCTCAACTATATGGGCAGCATCACGATAGATGAGGACCTGATGGATGCCGCGGGACTGATAGCAGGCGAGAAGGTTCAGATAGTGGACAATAACAATGGTGAGCGTCTCGAGACCTATATTATAAAAGGTGAGCGCGGAAGCGGTTGTATCTGTCTCAATGGTGCCGCAGCCCGCAAGGTGCAGGTGGGTGATACTGTTATCATCATTGCCTATGCCCTGATGGACTTTGAGGAGGCTAAGACCTATGAGCCTACAGTGGTGTTCCCCAAAGAGGGCAACAAACTGTAAACGAAGGAACAAACATATTGGATAAAACGATAAGACACACCGGCCGGGAGAGGTATAAAACACTCTCAGGTCGGTGTGTCTGTGTTTTTCATCACTAACTTTCTTTCTCTTCCTTTCGGTTAGCCCAAAGGAATGAGAAGCATAAACTAAAGAGTATTGCCAACATAGATATTGTCTTTTACTTGGTTTATATTTATATTTACTTTTTCTTTGTTTCTTTACCTTTTTACTTTTTTACCTTCCTACTTTTTTACCTTTTTACTTTTTTACCTTTTTACCTTTCTATAAGGTACCAAAGGTTCTGCAGGATGATGATTGTCAGAACGAGGAACAGGAAGAGGTAAAATCTTTCCCGTCGGAAGAAGTCAGCGAGGGTGAACCGTGCCTTTATGTGCTCGTTCAGATAGTTGCGATAATCTCGTATCATGGCACAACCGATGATGATGCCTGATATGAGTATGGACGCTCCGATGATGAGCAGTACAGACTCTGTAGTTGTTGTTGCTGCATATAGTTCTTTCATGGCACAAAATTAGTGTTTTTCGTTGAAATAAGGTGTCGCATTCCTCAACTTTTGTGTCGCATTCCTATCAAAAAGGTGTCGCATTCGTAGGAATGCGACACCTTTTTGAGGATTTTTTCATGTTTTTTTGTTCGAAAACAGAAATAGTATTTCTTATTTGCTCAACTTTTGCAAAGGGGAAATTTCTATGATTTGTCTTCTTTCTATGAATGTATTTCTCGCCAGATGGTAGGAGTGCAGCCCTCTTTGGTTTTGAAAACGCGATAGAGATGAGTGCGCGATGAGAAACCACACTCTGCCGAGATGATGTCGTTGCTGTAGTCGGGACATTCTGTCATCATCTGCTTGGCTGCATTGAATCGTATCTCGCTGAGCCATATTCTGAAGGTGGATTTCAAGCACTGGTCGAAGTAGATACTCAGTTCGCTTTTGGGGATTTTGAGTGTGTCTGATAGTGTCAGCATATTGGCAGCGCTGTCTTTGTAACCCATGTTGGCACACCAGTTGTCAAGACTTTCCTGGATAAATATCCTTCTCTCTTCTGGCAGTTGGGGCGTATTGTCGATATCATCCATCTCGTTGTCATTGGACTCTTCTGTCTTTTCTTCAGACTTTGCTTTTTTCCTCTTTGCGATCGCCTTGATGGCTTCTTCCTGTTCCTCTTCCTTGTCCAACAGCTCTTCGGTAGGAGTGTAGTTGCTACCGAGTGCCACAAAATTGAGATTGAAGAAGAGAATGGCGAGCAGGGCAAATGGTCCTACAATGAACAGCAATGTGTTGGAGAGGATAGCGAAAGGCATGATGAGGGCAGCAAAAAACAGGATGACCACGCTGGAACGGGCATATCTCACATAGGGGAGCATATCGGATGCCGCCATTGTTTCGAGCATGTTCTTGCGCTTGATCATTTCCTGCACAATCATATATATGCAGTACACCACATTTCCGAAATAGAGTGCCAGCATGACGTAGAGCCACTTGCCGATGTGCAACCCCTGACAGAGGTAGGAACTTAGGGCAAAGATGGCGATAATGGCGATATAGATGACTGAGCATACAAAGTGGAACTTCCTTCTGTTGGCATGGGTTGCCTCTATGTTATAGATACCCATGGAGATGAGGGTGAAGCAGGGGGTATAGATCAGGATGTTGATTATAGCACCCAAGTTGGCGTCTGTCGCCCTAAATCCGAAAAACATCTGCATGAAATATTGCAATGCCAAGCCTATCATGGCGATTAATATCATTCCACGTGAACGCTCGTATCGCTTGTTCCGCCATCTTACATGAAGATGGGTCACAGCCAAGATGAAAGCGTTGATGAGCATGAAGATTAAACATGCAAATTGAAGTAGGTATAATGGGTTCATTGGTTCTTATTTTTTACTTTTTCAATGCAAAAGTATAATAAAAATCTCAAAAACGAACCCTTTTCTTTGAAAAAAATGATAAAAAACAGAAAAACGGGCAGAACCATGAGTTCTGCCCGTTTATGATGAAAAGCTTTTTTGTATCTTAGCTTTTAGAATGTATAATTCTATGTTTCTTGGAATTACTCGATAACAACGAGGGCATCCTCTTCGAGAACAGCCTGACCTGGTTTCACGCAGATGGCAGTTACCTTGCCGTCCTTCTCTGCCTCGATGTTGTTCTGCATCTTCATCGCCTCAAGAACGACAACTGTATCGCCAGCCTTTACTTCCTGACCTACAGCCACCTCGATGCTGGTGATGGTACCTGGCAGAGGAGCCTTTACGGCATTGGCAGTATTCACGTTGGCAGCAGGTGTAGCCTCTGCATCATCCGATGCGGCTGGCTGACCGAGCACTACTTTCTTCTTCTCAGGCTCAGCTTCCTGTTCCATTTCTACCTTGTAAGCTTCGCCGTTCACGTTCACGCTTGCGATGTTTCCCTCTACAGCGTCAATCTGAACCTTATACTCTTTTCCGTCGATTGTATATTTAAACTCTTTCATTTCTGTTACTTTATGGTTTAGCTGTTAAACTCAGGAACTTGGCATTCCACATAGTCTGTCGTGGCTGTATGGTGATGATGCCCGGCTCCTTGTCGTGTACGTTGTTGCCCTGATACTCGTAGAGTGCCATGGCAATGGCAGCATAAATATTCTTATCCATTTTCTGAATCTCCAATTATTAATTATAAATTATTAATTCTTAATTGAAAATTACATTGGCATACAACCATGCTTCTTGGCAGGCAAGCTCTGGCGCTTGGTAGCGAGCTGAGCCAAACCGCGGCAAATGCGGAAACGAGTATTGCGTGGCTCGATGACGTCGTCGATATAGCCATACTGAGCAGCCTGATAAGGATTGGCAAACTTCTCGGTATATTCCTCTTCCTTCTCTGCCAGGAATGCCTTCACGTCCTCGCCGGCTTCCTTCTTAGCCTTGGCTTCCTTGCCACAGAGCACTGCAACGGCACCGCTGGCACCCATAACGGCAATCTCAGAAGATGGCCATGCGAAGTTCAGGTCGGCACGCAACTGCTTGCAGCCCATCACGATGTGGCTACCACCATAGCTCTTACGCAATGTGATAGTAATCTTTGGCACGGTAGCCTCGCCGTAAGCGTAGAGCAACTGTGCACCGTGGAGGATGACAGCGTTGTACTCCTGACCTGTACCTGGCAAGAATCCTGGTACGTCAACGAGAGATACGATAGGAATATTGAAGGCATCGCAGAAACGGACGAAGCGGGCTGCCTTGCGGCTAGCGTTAACATCGAGTACACCAGCGTAAGCTGAAGGCTGGTTGGCTACGATACCTACGCTCTGACCATTGAAGCGGGCGAAACCAGTGATGATGTTCTTGGCGAACTTAGGCTGAACCTCGAAGAACTCTCCGTTATCGGTTACAGCACCGATTACCTTATACATATCGTATGCCTGGTTAGGATCCTCAGGGATAATCTCGTTCAAGGTATCATCCATGCGGTCGATAGGGTCTGTGCACTCTACGCGTGGAGCCTCTTCTGTATTGTTGCTAGGGATGTAAGAGAGCAGGCTCTTGATCATCTCGATAGCCTCTTCCTCTGTCTTTGCTGCGAAGTGGGTAACACCACTCTTGGTTGCGTGAACAGATGCACCACCGAGGTGCTCAGCATCGATGTCCTCACCAGTTACGGTCTTGACAACCTTAGGACCAGTCAGGAACATGTAAGAAGTCTGCTCCTTCATGATGATGAAGTCGGTCAAGGCTGGAGAGTAAACGGCACCACCAGCGCAAGGGCCCATGATAGCAGAAATCTGTGGGATGACACCAGAAGCGAGGATGTTGCGCTCGAAGATCTCACCATAACCAGCGAGGGCGCAGATACCTTCCTGAATACGGGCACCACCTGAGTCGTTCATGCAGATAACAGGTGCACCCATAGTCATAGCCATATCCATTACCTTGCAGATCTTCTGTGCCATAGTCTCAGAGAGTGAACCACCATTTACGGTGAAGTCCTGAGCATATACGTAAACCAGGCGGCCGGCTATTGTAGCACTACCAGCTACCACGCCATCACCGAGGTACTGCTTCTTCTCCATACCGAAGTTGGTGCAACGGTGCAGCTTAAACATGTCGTACTCCTCGAAACTGCCAGCATCTACCAACATTTCGATACGCTCACGAGCTGTATATTTGCCACGTGCATGCTGCTTCTCGATGGCTTTCTCGCCACCGCCAAGACGAGCCTGTTCGCGCTTGGCGATCAGCTCCTTAATCTTTTCTATTTGTTTGCTCATAATTAATTATTATGTATAGTTTTCTTTTCTTTTATAGTGGATATAGGCGACAGATGCGCATAAATCGGTGGCAAAGATACGAAAAAAACCGCAGATAGCGCGCTATCTACGGTTAAATATTTAGAATTCTATTAAAATACGTCCATTTATCTGTCTTCCTGTCAGATAGTTGGGCACGGCATACTGCTGATTGGTCACATCTGTTACCCAGTAGTAGCTGTTCACATTGTCGATTCCGAAGAGGTTGAGACAGTCTACACCCAGCCATATATCCTTGAGGAACGACTTCTTGGTTCGCTTGGTGTTGTCGTAGAGCAGGTAGCTCATACCGATGTCTGCTCTTCTGTATGAGGTGGCCCTGAAGGTGTTGGTTTCCAGTTCGCGGTGAGGAGCCGAGAAAGGCAGTCCGTCGGCGAAGGCCAACTTGAGTGACATGCGCCATCGGTCACTTCCGGGGAAGTAGTCGGTGAAGAAGAGGTTCATGGCGTACCGCTGGTCGGTAGGCAGTGGGATGGACTTGCCGCCCAACTTCATCTTGGTATCCATGACCGAAAGACTGATCCATGAGTCGGTGCCAGGTACGAACTCGCCATAGAGTTTGAGGTCGAGTCCGGCTGCATGTCCGCTTGCCTCATTGTTGCCGTAGTAAGTCACCTTCACGTTGTTGGCAGAATAGGGCACCAGGTTGCTCAATGCTTTGTAGTAGGCTTCTGCCGAGAACTTGAATCGCTGGTTGCCCATGCGGAAACGGTAATCGTAGCCTGCTATGAAGTGGATGCTTCGCTGGCTCTTTATCTTCTGGTTGAGCGAGGCGATGGTCATTCCGTTGACGGTAGAAGTGTCTCTCAGTTCCTTGAAGAATGGTGCCTGATAGTATAGACCTGCAGCCAGACGGATGGTGGTGTTCTCGCTATAGGCAGGAATGATGCCCAGCGAGATGCGTGGACTGAGGATGGTTTCCTTGTTGAAGCTCCATTGGCTCAGGCGTACACCATAGTTGAGGGTGAAATGTGTATGTCCTCCCTTGCTGGCAAAGCGGTAGGTGTCTTGCAGATATGCCTCTATGCGGTGGGCGTCAAGGGTGTTGCGAGCTTTGAGCGAGTAGATCATCATCAGGTCTTTTCCTGTATGTGGCACGCTGTAGCCAGCGCTGTCGCGCATTTCGTATTCCACAGAGTTCTCCGATATGTGCTCTTTCTTATAGGTGAAGGCAGCTTCCATCTCGTGGTGCTGTGCCTTGTGTCTGAACATCAGCTTGGCACTCAGCACACGGGCTGTCAGATAGTTGCGTGCATGCTCAAAGTAGGTGCCAACGCCCAGGTTCTCACTCGTCTCGGTCTGGTCGAGCCAGTACTGGCTCTGAATGTCGTATTTCTCCTGTTCCTTGGTATAGAAGGCACTTCCTATCAGCGACAGGTTGGTCTTTTCGCCAAAGTTGCGTGTGATGCCAAGAGTTCCGAAGTAGGTGATGAAGCGGTCTTTCTCGTGTCCGTCAAAATACACCTTGAAGCTCTTCACGTTCTCCATTGTACCAAAGGTGGTCTCTCTGTTTTCGGGCTCAAAGTCGTAATGGTTGTCGGATATGTAGCCTATGAGGTCGAGCTTCCATCTCTTGTTGGGAGCATAGCTCAGATAGGTCTGGTAGTCGAGGTATTTGGGCTTGTACTCGCCCTTGGTCTCCATCGAGCCCAGCAGATAAGAGTTGGTCTTGTATCTCACGCTGTTGAGCCACGACAGTTTCTTGGTTCCCAATCCGATGTATGCATCGGCACCCAACAGACTGGCAGCCAGGCTTCCTTCCACAATCTGTTTCTTGCCAGCCTTAGGCTTCAGGGTCTTGTAGGTGATATCGAGAGCCGAGCTCATCTTGTCTCCATATTTGGCAGCATAGCCTCCTGTTGAGAAGCCTATCTTGTCTACCATATAGGGGTTGATGACCGAAAGTCCCTCTTGCTGTCCGCTTCGTACCAGGAACGGACGGAACACTTCCACATTATTAATATATACAGAGTTCTCGTCGAAGGCACCACCTCGCACATTGTATTGTGATGACAGTTCGCTGTGTGTGCTCACACCTGCCTGTTGCTGGATGAGGTTCTCCACTGCATTGCCACTGGCAGAAGGTGCCATCTTGGCATCTTTGGTCTTCAGCTCCTGTGTCTGACTGGTCTGAATCTTCTCGCCCGTCACCTGCACCTCGTCTATCACATTCTCTTCGGTATACAGCACCACCTGCAGAGTCTGCTTTCCCCTTGGGCGTCGCAGCACGCGGGTCTTGGTCTTGTAGCCTATCATCGAGAACTTCACCACCACACTGTCTGCCGACATGAGCTGCATGGAGAATTCACCCTTGAGTGATGTGAAGGCAATCTTGCCCTGCTTGGCTACCGACACAGTAGCCAGTTCCACGGGATTCATGTCCTGGTCGGTCACTCTTCCCTGGAGCGTAAAACTTTGAGCCACAGCCTGTATGGCGGCGACAGTCATTATCGTGAATATTAGAAAGAAACGTTTCATTATTCATAAAACGCAGAAAAAGACTTTTTATTATGATGCGTGTCTCGTATTTTTTTCGTAATTTTGCAGCCAGATTTCAGAATAGGTATTACAACATTAAGAAATTCGATATTATTATGTCAACAATTATTTATCCGTCACCTATATTTGGTCCCGTCAACTCCCGCCGTTTGGGAGTGTCGTTGGGTATCAACCTCATGCCTTCTGATGGCAAGGTATGTTCTTTCGACTGTCTGTATTGCGAATGCGGCTTCAATGCCGACTTCCATCCTCACAAGAAGCGCCCCACACGTGAGGAAGTACGCACAGCCCTAGAGCAGGTACTGGCACAGCGCAAGGCCAACAACGAACCCCTCGACGACATGACCTTTGCCGGTAATGGTGAGCCTACAGGTCATCCCGATTTCCTGGACATCATCAAGGATACCATAGCGCTGCGCGACAAGTATTTTCCCAAGGTACAAGTGTCGGTGCTGAGCAATGCCACCTATATCTATAAGGCTGAGGTGCGGGAGGCTCTGATGTTGGTGGAGAACAACATTCTGAAGCTCGATACCGTGGATATGGACTATATCCGCAAGGTGGACCGTCCGCAGCAGCCTTCTTACGATGTGGAGGATGTCATCCGTTATCTCAAGATGTTTGATGGACATGTTATCATCCAGACCATGTTCATGCATGGCGACGGAACCGACAATGTGAGCGAGCACTATGTGGTACCCTGGTTGGAGGCAGTCAAGGACATCCAGCCAGAAAAGGTAATGGTTTACACCATCGACCGCGAGACACCCGACAAGCTTTTGGCAAAGGCTACTCACGAAGAGCTCGATGCCATCAAGGCGCGGGTGGAGGCGTTGGGTATCAAGTGTACAGCCAGCTATTAATCAGCATACATATACGATGAAAGCAAAAAGCAATATTCTGATTATTAGCGATATGTGTGGTTATGGCAAGGTGTCGGCAGCTGTACAGATGCCCATCCTTTCCTATATGGGTCACGATGTGTTCAATCTGCCCACCATGCTGATCAGCAATACCTTTCCTTATGGAAAGTATGCCGTGATGGAAAGTACCTCGTATATGAAGGACGCCATGCAGAAGTGGGACGAGTTGGGAATTCATTTCGATGCCATTACCACAGGCTTCCTTGCCTCTGAGGAGCAAGCCAAGATGGTGGCGCATTACTGTCGTGAGCAGGCAGAACAGGGTACTGAGATATTTGTAGACCCAGTGATGGGCGACTATGGTCGCCTTTATTCTGGTGCCAACGAGGGTACCGTGCGATGTATGCAGGAGATGCTGGGTGTGGCACATCTTTGCTTCCCCAACTACACTGAGGCTTGTCTTTTGGCTGATGTGCCTTATAAGGAGGAGGGAATGACCGTAGCTGAGGCTTATGCCCTTGTCGACAAGTTGCGTGCACTTGGCTCACAGTCGGTCCTCATCACCACCTGCATTGTCGACCAGCAACATGCCGTGGTGGGCTACAATCACTTTACTGATGAGCATTTCCTGCTTCCTTATGAGGAAATACCTGTGCAGTTTCCTGGTACGGGCGACATTTTTTCGAGCATCATTGTAGGAAGGTTGAGAGACGGAGACAGTCTTCGTCATGCCACCCGCACTGCCATGGATATCCTGCGAAACTGGATTGACATCAATAAAGATAATGAGGACAAGAACCGTGGCATTCCCGTAGAGCGCCATCTTGCAGACTTGTAATGCAATCTATTATTCTGTGCCAATAGTTTTTCCTGCTGTGCAGACAGAAACGTGTTGTGATTCACGCGCTATATATATAATAAGGTGTAGAACTTTCGCTGGGTTCAATACATTACTGAATCCTGCGAAAGTTTGATACGTTGCAAAATGCAAACGTTTGCACGGCAAAAAGAGGAAAAATCTTTGTTGTTTTGGATCATTTCCTGGTATTTACTTTAATTTTGCACCAGTAAATGAAAACAATACCAGACGTCAGGATAAGTACATTCGAATAGTTTTTAGCAGTGTTTTTTAAAGGTAATATAATAAATTAGGTTTTTGATATAATATAGGAACGTTTTCGTTAAGTCAAATGAGCAGAGTAAAGTTTGGCTTTCCTTCTGCCTTGACGAGAAAAGATGCGCTTATGCGACGTTTCGGAAATTTGGTTTGTCGTGAGACAAACCTTTTTTTTGTTCTTTCATTAAATACACATGGATGAAAGGGCATTCTTAGTAAGGTGTGTACGTGCATACTTATACAGTATAATTATGCGATAATTGCTAAAAAATAATTATATAACTATGAAAAAGTCGTCGGTCAACTGGAAAAATATTTTTTCCCAACTGGGTGATTTTTTCAACTCAGCTAAGGTTATAATATTTATGAATAATTATTCATGAGTCTCCCGCTTGTTGTTTGTCTTATTCTGTTGCCTAATGGCAGCAGCGGTTTGCAGTCGAAAAAGTATAAATCTCGAAAAAGTATGTTTTTTCACTTGAGATAAGTGTTGATGGTGGTGAGGGAGGGGATAAATAAAATAGCCTCGGGAATGCCGAGGCTATTGAGTGGATATCGTTTGTTGTTATTTTGCAGATTCAAATTCGCGGAGGAAGCGGGTATCGTTCTCTGAGAAGAGACGAAGGTCGCTGACGCGATATTTCAGGTTGGTGATGCGCTCTACACCCATACCGAAAGCATAGCCGGTATAGACATTGCTGTCGATGCCGCATGCATCAAGGTCGTGAGGATCTACCATACCGCATCCTAAAATCTCTACCCAACCGGTATGCTTGCAGAAGTTGCATCCCTTACCGCCACAGATGTTGCATGAGATGTCCATCTCGGCACTTGGCTCGGTGAAGGGGAAGTAACTTGGACGCAAACGTATCTTGGTGTCGGCGCCGAACATCTCGCGGGCAAAGGTAAGAAGCACCTGCTTCAAGTCGGTAAAACTTACGTTCTTGTCGACATACAAGCCTTCTACCTGATGGAAGAAGCAGTGGGCACGGGCGCTGATGGCCTCGTTGCGATATACTCGACCAGGGCAGAGTACGCGGATAGGAGGCTCGTGAGTTTCCATATAGTGAGCCTCGTCGCCAGAGGTATGGCTGCGCAGGAGGATGTTCTTGGTGACATCATTGGGGTCGCTCTGCTCGATGAAGAAGGTGTCTTGCATATCGCGGGCAGGATGGTCGGCAGCAAAGTTAAGCATGGTGAACACGTGTTTGTCGTCGTCAACCTCAGGTCCGTGATAGAGCGTGAAGCCCATACGAGAGAAGATGTCTATGATTTGATTTTTGACAATCGTAAGAGGATGGCGGGTTCCCAATGCTACAGGGTAGGCAGTACGGGTCAAGTCGATGTCGTCGCTTGAGGCTTCAGCCTCTTCGAGTTGCTCCTTCAAACCATTGATCTTGTTTTGGGCAACCTGCTTCAACTCATTGATTTTAACGCCAATAGCCTTTTTCTGATCGGCAGCCACTGTACGGAAGTCTGCCATAAGGGCATTGATCTCGCCCTTCTTGCTTAGGTACTTGATGCGAAGCTGCTCCACCTCTTCGGCATTCTTTGCTGTCAGTGCGCTGACTTCCTTCAAGAGTCCTTCTATTTTCTCTAATAACATATTTCTAACTTAATTAAGTCTAATTTGTGTGCAAAGATAACATTTTTCGGTTAAAATATGAAATATCTCAAAAGAAATGTGTACTTTTGCATGCAAAAATTTGAGAAAAACAGGTTGGTTTATGAAAAAACTTTCTTTTATTGCCGTCTTCATGGCGGCACTGACCATCATTGGATTTTCTGCAACTGGTTGTTCTGACAAAAAACCGGCTGCTGTTGCAGATTCCGCAAATACTGACACCTTGGTGGCAGACACACAGGCTATGGACTCAACAGAGGCTCTGATAGAGGAAACTCCTATGCCCAAGGCGGCTGATGAGTTGTTTGATGACTTTATCTTTAATTTTGCCGCCAACCGAAAGCTTCAGTTGAAACGTGTACAATTCCCATTGCCAGTCTATCGACACGACAAGGTGGTGAAGACCATTGACAAGCGTCATTGGAGAATGGAGCATTTCTTTATGCGACAGGATTACTATACGCTGATATTTGACAACCAGCGTCAGATGAATCTTGTAAAGGATACTACTATCGATCATGTCGTGGTAGAGAAAGTGTTCTTCAGAACGAAGACGGTGCAGCAGTTCCTGTTCAATCGTATCAATGGTCAATGGATGATGACATCGATGAACTATAAGCCGATGTATGCCAATATGAATGCCAGCTTCCTGAAGTTTTATGGATCTTTTGCGTCGGATTCCACCTTCCAGTCGCAGCATCTGCACAATCCTGTGAAGTTTGTTGGTCCTGATCCTGATGATGACTTCAGCACGATGACGGGCGACATAGAGCCGGAAACATGGCCTGCCTTTGCTCCCAAGTTGCCTAACGGAATGATATACAACATCATTTACGGACAGAAATATACGGAGAGCAGCCAGAAGATATTTGTTATCAGAGGTATTGCCAACGGAATGGAGACTCAGCTTACCTTCCGTCGTGTGAAGGGCAAGTGGATGCTGATGAAGCTGAATATGTAGTAGAGAATACACCTCTTTATATATAATAAGGTATATAGGAATGAAAGATATAAGAAATTACAGCTTGTTGGGGCACAACACATTTGGTATTGATGCCTGTTGCCGTCGATTTGTGGAATATGCTTCTGTAGAAGAGGCTCAGCAGATAGTCGTCTCCTTGAGTGAGGCAGATGAACCTTTGCTGCTCTTGGGCGGTGGCAGCAACCTGCTGCTTACGCAGGATTATCCTGGCACCGTGCTTCACTCTGCCATTCTTGGTGTTCGCGTTGTTGCCGAAGAGGGCGACAAGGTGTTCTTGGAATGTGGCAGCGGTGAGGTGTTTGATGATGTGGTGGCCTATGCCGTGGAGCATGGATACCATGGAGCAGAGAATCTTTCGCTTATTCCTGGTGAGGTGGGTGCCAGTGCTGTACAGAATATTGGCGCCTACGGAGCAGAGGCCAAGGATATTATATATAAGGTGGAAGCGGTGGAGATAGCCACAGGAAAAGTGGTTTGGCTGTCGAATGAAGACTGTGGATATGGCTACCGACAGAGCAGATTCAAGCACGAGTGGCACAACAAGTATCTTATCACGCACGTGGTATATGAGCTTTCGCGTACTTTCGTTCCTTCGCTTGAATATGGCAATATCAATTCCTCTCTGGCAGCCAAAGGTATTGAAAAACCTACGGCAGAGGAGTTGCGCCAGGTGATTATTGAGATACGCCGAGCCAAACTGCCCGATCCTGATGTGCAGGGCAATGCCGGCAGTTTCTTTATGAACCCTATTGTGGGCAAAGACAAGTATGACGAGTTGGCTGTCCTGTATCCGGGAATGCCTCATTACACCATAGATGCCGAGCATGAGAAGATACCGGCAGGATGGATGATTGATCAGTGCGGCTGGAAAGGCAAGAGTCTTGGACATGCGGGAGTGCACGACAAACAGGCACTGGTATTGGTAAACCGTGGTGGAGCTACGGGAGCGGAAGTGGTGATGCTTTGTCGTACGATACAAAAGGATGTGAAGAACAAGTTCGGTATAGACATCTATCCCGAAGTGAATATATTCTGAAGAATACACAAATAAAATATGTTGAAGGTAACACTGTTGGGGACGGGTACTTCGGGTGGAGTACCCGCCTTGGGTTGTGAGTGTGACGTGTGTCGCAGTACCGATCCTAAGGACAAGAGGCTGCGAAGTGCTGCCATGATAGAGACAGAGAGTACCCGACTGCTGATAGATGCCGGCCCGGATATCAGGCAGCAGATGCTCAGAGTGCCTTTCAGAAAAATTGACGGGGTGCTGATTACCCATAAACACTACGACCATGTAGGGGGGATAGATGACCTGCGTCCTTTCTGCAAATATGGGGATATCAATATCTATGGTGATAAAGGTGTGACGAAATCGCTGCCTGTCACCATGCCATATTGTTTTCCTGCTTCTTCCGAGGAACTGTATCCTGGTGCTCCCAAACTGCAGTTGCATACCATCGAGCCCCATCATATATATAAAATAGGTGATATAGAATGGATGCCTATTCGGGTGATGCACGACAAGATGCCTATCCTCGGGTTCCGTTTTGGCAAGTTTGCTTATATCACGGACATGAAAACCATACCTGACGAGGAACTGTCTTACCTGAAAGACTTGGAAGTGCTTGTTGTCAATGCTCTGAGATTCGACAAACCGCATCACAGCCATCAACTGGTGGACGATGCTATCCGCTTTGCGATGAGGATAGGAGCCGAGAAAGTGTACTTTACCCACATGACACATGACATAGGCTTACATGATGCTGCCAACAAACGACTGCCGAAAGGTTTCCAGTTTGGCTATGATGGGCAGGTCATTGAGCTGTAAGGTAGATGCAAAGAAAAAGCGCTAAAAGTGTTAAAAAATGGCTGTTGCCGAGCACGTAAAAAACTTTAACCTTTGTTAGCAGTTTGTAAGTTACTGATTGTTAGCGGTTTACAAAATAGTTACAAAAAGGCCCTAAAAAAAGTCACAAAAAAAAGAACAACGTATTAAAAAAATACTTACCTTTGCATCGTTTTAATAAACAAATGATTGTTTTACAGATTTAAAAAGCAAAGAAAATGAAGAAATTAGTTTTGATGTTCGTAGCTATTGCAGCTATCTCTTTCGCATCTTGCGGTGGTAACACAAAGTCAAATGCAGACTCTGCAGATTCAGTTGATACAACAGCTGTTGATTCAGCTGATACTGTAGCTACTGTTGACTCAGCTGCTACTGATTCAGTTGCAAAGTAATTAAGTATTAGTATACTTAACGAACGAAAAATGAGAGAAACACCGCTGGACCTTTGGTCTGGCGGCTTTTTCGTTTATATACACCAAACTCTTTTTATGATAGACACAAGTGCATTTCAAGGCAAAAAGGCTGCTTATTATACTTTAGGCTGTAAACTTAACTTTTCGGAAACCTCTACTTTTGGGAAATTGCTCGAAGACATGGGCGTGATAACTGCCCAAAAGGGAGAGCGTGCGGACATCTGTTTGATCAATACCTGCTCGGTGACAGAAGTTGCCGATCATAAATGCCGTCAGGCTATACACCGCATGGTGCGACAGAATCCTGGCGCTTTTGTTATTGTTACGGGATGCTATGCGCAGCTTGAATCGGAGAATGTAAGTAAGATAGAAGGTGTAGACCTGGTATTGGGTGCCAACGAGAAGGCGCATCTGATACAGTATCTCAGCGATGCCTGGGCACAGAAGTTCGCTTTGGAGGCAGGACAGGAAGAGTGCGGTGTAGATGCGTTGCACGAACATCACAGCGTGAAGACCAAGGACATCAAAACTTTTCAGCCTTCCTGTTCGCGTGGTAACCGTACACGCTATTTCCTGAAGGTACAGGACGGATGCAACTATTACTGTACTTACTGTACCATTCCTTTTGCCCGAGGCAACTCGCGCAACCCAAGTATAGCCTCATTGGTAGCACAGGCTGAGCAGGCAGCAAGCGAAGGTGGAAAGGAAATTGTGATTACTGGTGTCAACATTGGTGACTTCGGACAGACTACCCATGAGTGTTTTCTTGACTTGGTAAAGGCGCTCGACCAGGTGACTGGTATTCAGCGTTATCGTATATCAAGTCTGGAACCAGACTTGTGTGACGACGACTTGATAGCTTATTGTGCTGAGAGCCGTGCCTTCATGCCGCACTTTCATATCCCCTTGCAGAGCGGTAGCGACGAGGTGCTGAAGCTGATGCACCGCCGTTACGACAAGGCTCTCTTTGCCCATAAGGTGAACCTTATCAAGGAGAAGATGCCCGATGCCTTTATTGGTGTGGATGTGATGGTGGGCTGCCGTGGTGAGACTCCAGAGTGTTTTGAGGAATGCTATGAATTCCTTAAGAGTCTGCCTGTCACACAGCTTCATGTGTTCCCGTATTCGGAACGACCTGGTACTGCAGCTCTGCGTATCCCTTATGTGGTAAGCGACAAAGAGAAAAAGTTGCGCTCGAAGCGGCTGCTCGAACTGAGTGATGAGAAAACCCAGGCTTTTTATGCCCAGTATATAGGAACGGAGGCCGAGGTGCTCTTTGAGAAAGCGCCACGTGGCAAGGCCATGCATGGCTTTACCAAGAACTATGTACGTGTGGAACTGTCGCCGGCTTTGGCAAAAGAAGAGTATGACAACCAGCTTATCAAGGTTCGTCTGGGAGATTTTAATCATGATAAGACAGCCCTTAAAGCTGAGATTCTTTAGCGATGAACTATTACAACGACTTTGGCTCCTGGATACGTACTCAGTTTCCCTTCAGGGTGCAAAAGATATCTATAGACGCTGGATTTTCCTGTCCTAACAGGGACGGGAGAATATCCAGTGGCGGTTGTACCTATTGTGACAACCGGACCTTCAATCCAAGCTACTGCAATCGCAGAAAGACAATCACCGAACAGTTGGAAGAAGGCAAGCGCTTCTTTGGCAGGAAATATCCTGATATGAAGTATCTGGCTTACTTCCAGGCTTATACCAACACTTATGCCTCGTTAGAAGAGCTTCGCAGAATGTATGAGGAAGCTCTTCGGGTAGAGGATATAGTGGGAATAGTCATCGGGACGCGTCCGGACTGCGTGAGCGAGGAATTGCTGGATTACTTAGCAGAGCTGAACAAACGCACATTCGTACTGGTGGAGTATGGCATAGAAACTGCCAATGATGAAACTCTCTTGAGAATTAATCGCGGTCATGACTTTGCCTGCAGCAGAAAAGCGGTGGAGCAGACGCATGCCCGGGGAATATTGACAGGAGGACATATTATTATCGGACTTCCCGGCGAGGATGCTGAGGAGAGTCTGCGTCAGGCTCCTATTATATCTTCGTTGCCTCTTGACATACTGAAAATACATCAGATGCAGGTTATCAAGGGCACCCGTCTTTCCCAAGAGTATGCCGAACATCCTTTCCATGTATATACGGTAGAAGAATACATAGAAGTCATCGTGGGGTATATCAAGCGTCTAAGAAAAGATCTGGTGCTCGAACGTTTTGTGAGTCAGTCGCCAGCAGAACTGCTGATTGCTCCCAAGTGGGGACTGAAGAATTATGAGTTTACCAACTTGCTCAACAACAGATTGAAGCAGGAAATGGAACGTTTTCGTTAAGTCAAATGAGCAGCGTAAAGCTTGCTTTCCCTCTGCCATGACGAGAAAAGGTGCGCGCAAGCGAACGTTTTCGTTAAGTCAAATGAGCAGCGTAAAGCTTGCTTTCCCTCTGCCATGACGAGAAAAGGTGCGCGTAAGCGAGCGTTTATCATTATAAAAACTTAATTATTGGGCACAGATAAGCTGTTTGTGCTTAATAATTTGTATCTTTGCCGTCTGATATGGCAAAGGTAGCAATCGTTATATTGAATTGGAACGGACAGAAGATGTTGGCAAAATATCTTTCTGGTGTTGTGGAGTATTCCAGACAAGATGCAGAGGTATGGGTGGCTGACAATAGTTCCACCGATGGCTCAATGCATCTGTTGGAGACACAGTATCCACAGGTGAAGACTATAGTCCTGGAGCAGAACTTTGGTTTTGCGGAAGGTTACAACCAGGCCCTGAAGCAGATAGAGGCTGAGTATTATGTACTGTTGAACAGCGATGTGGAAGTGACGCATCATTGGCTAACTCCGCTCATCGAGTTTATGGACAGTCATCCGAAGGTGGCAGCCTGTCAGCCTAAACTGTTGGCAGAATATGATAAGGACAGTTTTGAATATGCTGGTGCCTGTGGTGGCTTCTTGGACAAATATGGTTATCCTTTCTGCAGGGGGCGTATCTTTGAGACTGTGGAGAGGGACAACGGACAGTATGACTATCAGCAGGAAGTGCTGTGGGCTACAGGTGCCTGCATGATGATACGTGCCAAGGACTATTGGGATGCCGGAGCGCTCGATGGACGTTTCTTTGCACACAATGAAGAGATAGATTTGTGCTGGCGCCTGCGTCTGATGGGGCGCAAGATATACTGCATACCAGAGAGTGAAGTGTATCATGTCGGTGGTGGTACGTTGCCAAAAAGCAATCCTATGAAGACATTCCTTAACTTCAGAAACAATCTGACTATGCTTTACAAAAATCTGGATGACAGGGATCTGCAGCATGTAATGTTCATTAGATGGTTTTTGGACTATCTGGCAGCATTCGAGATGTTGATTCTGAAAAGAAACTTTGGCGACTTCAAAGCTATATTCAAGGCGCGAAGGGCTTTCAAAGCCTGGCGTAAGGATTTTGATGAAGACCGTCAGCGTATACAGTCGGGAAGGGTGGAAGGTGCTGTCCCACAAGTGTATGAAGGCTCGATATTGTGGCAGTACTATGCCAAGGGGAAAAAAGTCTTCTCGAAATTGAGCTTCTGACATTCCTGCGGTTTGAACTTTCGAAAATCGATAAACAAACTACAAAATAAAATCTAAAATGAAGAAAAAACTATTCATGTTGCTGGCTGCGTTTCTTAGTTTGGGAGCGCAAGCCCAGGCACCGGTCCAGGTGACGGTGACCAATCCTTCAAAAGAGGCACGTAAGGATGTGCCTGTGGTTATTGATATCCGTCAGTGGGGAGATGTCAAAAAGGCTGTAGTAACAGTAGGTGGCAAAGAGGTACCATCGCAGTTGGACGACATCGACCGTGACTGTGTGAACGATGAGCTATGCTTTCTTGTCGACCTTGACAAGAAGGAAACCAAGGAGGTAAGTGTGCAGTTATTGCAGGAAGGTGATCAGACAGCCTATCCTGCCCGTACCTTTGCCGAACTGGTTTTGCCAAGCCGAAATAAAAAACTGGCTAAAAATGCGCAGGATATCTATATGCGCAGTATTTCCTTTGACAAGAAGACCAAGGATCCTTACCATTATGTCCACTCGCATGGCGTATGCTTTGAGAGCGAATTGGTAGCCATGCGTGTGTACTTCGATCATCGACAGACTATCGACCTGTATGGCAAGGTGAACAAGGGGCTGGTGATTCGTGATACGCAGTTTTATCCTTCTGAGGAACAGTTGAAGGGTGGCTCGGGTGATGACTGCCTGTGGGTGGGCAATACCTATGGCTTGGGTGCCCTCCGTGGCTGGGATGGAGAGAACCAAGTATTGCTGACCAATGTAATGTACCAAGAACAGAGAGTTATCTCGGAAGGTCCTGTAAGAGCCATTGTTGAGGTAGTAGACAATGGCTGGACTCCAGCTCCAGGACTCAAACCTGTCAATGCCACCATACGTTATACCATCTATGCGGGGCATCGTGATTTTGATGTCGACGTGTTCTTTAACAAAGATGTGTCGGATTATCAGTTTGCTACAGGATTGATCAATGTGAAAGGTTCCAGCGAATATACTGACGGCAAGGGCTTAAGAGGCTGCTATGGCAGTGACTGGCCAACGGGCAAGGATGACGGCAAGCACAAACTGGAGACAGTGGGCTTGGGTATCTATGTGCCGCAGGCTGCGCTGGTGAAAGAGATGCCTGCCAATAAAGACTGCTACACACAGGTGGTTCGTCCTTCAGGCAACAAGCTGAGTTACAAGCTGGCTTATACCAGCGCCAATGAGACCTATGGCTTCAAGGGTGAGAAAGAGTGGTATCGATGGTTGAAAGACTGGAAGAAACAGAACGAAGAACCCGTGCAAGTGTATTATAAGATACGATAATAATTACACAAAAGGGCAATAATGAGCAAAATTACACTAAAATTGTTCATTATTGTTCTTTTTGTTTAAAAATATTAGTAAAAACACTTTGTTTTTATCATATTTTTTAGTATTTTTGCACTCGTAATGTTAATAGATAGCGACAAAGTGAAAAATATTTTTAAATATATGGCATTCATGGCGGTGACGCTTCTTCTTTGTTCGGCTTGCGAACTCAAGTTTAAGCCGAATGAGGAAGCAGAGGCTGCTGTACTTTCCGTACAGCGCTATGATCGTCTGGAAAGTCGTTATCTGACAACAGGAGATTTCTCTGCCTTACAGCAGATGAATACCGATTATCCAATAGAAACACGTACGTTGATAGAGAAGATGCTCCAGTTGGGTACGATTACTGATGCCAATATCAGCAATCGGTTCCTAATGTTCTATCAGGACTCAACTCTGCAGGCGCTTATTGCCGATGCTGAGGCTGAGTATGCCAATATGGATGATATCAACCAGCAGTTGAAGGAATCATTTGAGCGTCTGAATGCCTGGATGCCAGAGTTGCAGCAGCCTTCTTTCTATGCCCAGATAGGAGCGCTCGACCAGAGTATCGTGGTGGGTGAACACTCTGTAGGTATTTCGCTGGATAAGTATATGGGCAGCGAGTATCCGCTGTACAAGAAATTTTATACAGCACAGCAACGTGCTACCATGACTCGGGCTTATATTGTTCCGGATTGCCTTACTTTCTATCTGTTGAGTATTTATCCTATGGACGATTTCGATAATCGTTCACAGCTTGACCGAGACCTACACATGGGAAAAATCATGTGGGTGGTTAACAAGGCTATGAACAAGGAAGTCTTTACCACAAGTTATGTAAAGACCATCAGCAGTTATTTGAAGCGTAATCCAAAGATAACCGTACGGCAGTTGCTGGAGTGCAAGGACGATTCGCCTATCAAGGCATTGCACAAAGACTGATTATGAAGAAACTTATTATATTTATAGCAACCTTTATGATGGTGTCATCTATACAGGCAGCTGAGAAGTTGGACTTGAAGGATATTACTTCGAGGTGTTTTACTGCTTCTTATGTCAGCGGAGTGAATCCGATAGAAGGCACCGACCTGTATGCTTCTATCTGCAATGACGGAAGCCAAATCGTGAGTTATTCGTTTAAGACTGGCAAGCAGGTGACTGTCTTGTTTGATGCCGCAGCATGCAAGGCTCCCTTTGAGTCGGTAGATGGTTATGAACTGAGTCCTGACGGAAAGCGAATGCTCATTCTTACCAAGCGTAAGAGTATTTATCGCCGTTCTTTTACAGCAGAGTATTTCATTTACGACATTGCCAGCAAGTCTTTGCTCAAGTTGTCGGATGGAGAGAACCAGCAGGTGGCTACATGGTCACCAGACTCCCGCCATGTGGCTTTTGTAAGAGAGAACAATCTTTTTATTACAGATGGTAAGAAGGAGGTACAGGTTACAAACGACGGAAAGTTCAACGAAATCATCAATGGTATACCTGACTGGGTGAACGAAGAAGAGTTTGGTTTCAATAAGGCTTTTGCTTGGAATGCTGACGGAACTGCACTCAGCTGGATTCGTTATGATGAGTCGAAGGTGAAGACTTACTCCCTGCAGTTGTTCTGCGGTCAGAAGCCTGCCTTGAAACAGTATGCCGATTATCCAGGTGAATATTCCTATAAGTATCCCAAGGCTGGTCAGGACAACTCTGTGGTGAGCCTTTGGAGTTATGATGTGAAAGCCGGCAAGACTGTACGCATGAATGTACCTTTGGCTTCGGACGGTTATATTCCTCGCGTAAAGCAGGCTCCTGATGCCAAGAGTATGATAGCCTTTACGATGAACAGACATCAGGACGAACTGAATCTTTATTCTTTCAATCCTTTTACGGGTGAGGCGAAGCTGGTGATTAAAGAGAGTGTGCCCAAGTATGTGAAGGAAGAAGTGGTGGAATGGACTCGTGTAGGCAATAAGTACATCTTGCTGCCCAGTGATCGCGACGGCTTTATGCATCTTTATCTGTACGACATTAAGGGAAAGTTGATTCGCCAGGTAGAAAAGGGTGACTATGAGGTGACTGATGTATATGGCATGAATGAGAAAACGGGTGATATATATTTCCAGTCAAGCATGTTGAGTCCGCACGACAGACAGGTCTATGTGGCGCATGCCAACGGCAAGACAGAAAGACTTACCGATGCACGTGGAAACAATGCTGCCATATTCTCGGGTGATTATCGTTATTTCTTCAATACTTGGAGCAGTTACAGTCATCCTTATGTCTTCACCTCGCGTACCAATCGTGGAAAGGTGGTAAGAGTGTTGGAGGACAATAAGGAGTTGCTCGACAAGGTTGCCCAGTATAATTGGGGAAAACGTGAACCTTTCTCTTTCACCACATCCGAGGGAGTGAAACTGGATGGATGGATGGTGAAACCTGTAGACTTTGATGCCAACAAGAAATATCCCGTTATACAGTTCCAGTATTCTGGTCCGGGTAACCAGCAGGTAAAGGATGCATGGAGTACAGGAAGTATGGGTAATGGAGGAGCCTTCGACTATTATCTGGCCCAGGAAGGATATATTGTCGTTTGTGTAGATGGTCGTGGCACTGGAGGCAGAGGAGCAGCCTTTGAGAAATGTACTTATCTCAGACTGGGTGACTTAGAGGCAAAAGATCAGGTAGAGACAGCTCTTTATTTGGGCGGTCTTCCTTTCGTAGATAAAAACCGCATCGGTATCTGGGGATGGAGCTTTGGTGGATTCTGCACACTGATGAGTATGAGTGAGGGCCGTCCTGTATTCAAGGCAGGTGTTTCTGTGGCACCTCCCACCAACTGGCGCTATTATGACACGGTGTATACTGAGCGCTATATGCGTACACCTCAGGAGAATGCCGCTGGCTATCTGACCAATCCCATAGAGCGTGTTGACAACTTGCATGGAGCTTTGCTTATGTGCCATGGTATGGCTGATGATAATGTTCATCCGCAGAATACATTCGAGTATGCCGAGGCTTTGGTTCAGGCAGACAAGGACTTTAAGGAGATATATTATACCAATCGTAATCATGGCATATATGGAGGCAACAGCCGCAGACATCTCTTGCGCCAGATTGTGAATTGGTTCAACGACAATATGAAATAAAGACGATTAGAGTATGAAAGCTAAGAACGGATTCAATCTTCGTACTGTTTGTGGGGAAAATATTCTCGTGGCAGAAGGCGAGGAGAATATTGATTTCAGCAATATCATCAGCATGAATGAAAGTTCTGCTTACTTGTGGAACAGCATTCAGGGAAAAGACTTTGAGGTGAAAGACCTGGTTGATCTGTTGATAGAAATGTACGAGGTGGATGAGGAAACTGCCACTCGTGACGCCCAGCTGTTGGTAGACCAATGGAAACAGGCTGAGATTATAGAATAGGTGTAAACTCAGTATAAGGTGTAACCCCTGTGTTTAAGAAAAAGTGAAGGAGTTAAGAAGATAGACTCTTTTAACTCCTTCACTTATAATATTTGTATTACACGATTCCGAAAAGCGGAATCCATATCTTGCGATAAAAGGCCAGCAAATACCTTCGGCAAGGCGACAAGGCAGTCCAGATGGAAGAGTAGATTCTCCATTTCCTGCCGTCAATCCTGTCGAGTGTTTGATGGCCTTTTCTGTAGAATCCCACAGCTATAGCCTTGATGTCTTTCATCTTGCAACTTTCTGTTGTGAGGTTTCCGTCGCCCTTCAGTGTGACGTTCTCGCCCTCTATCTTGATGATGCGATGCAGCACATAGTGGCGAGGAGTGATTTCTGCCAATACAGGCTCACCGATATTGTATATCTCGCGTTTGGCAAGCAGGGCCTTGTCGCGCTTGTCTTCCAAGAAAGGACGCATGGAAAAGCCCCTGAGCTGCAGGGTGACAGTGTGTCCCTCATTAAGCAACTTAATGATTTCGGGCAGTAGCTGTGCATTAGGAAACTGTATTTCCGTTATTTGTAATGTTGTCTCTTTCATCATATAATCTTATACAGAATGGAGTTATGCTTTTCTGACGGCTTGATTGCACACGATGGCAGCCTCGCGATTGGGAAGGCAGTGCAAGGTGTAGATATCCGCCAGCTCAACAAGATGACTGATGGTATTGCAGATATTGTTGAAAATATCCAGATCCCATTTCATAGAAGAACAAGATGGCAGTATGGACGCAAAGGCTTCTGCTGGTGATAGCTTTTCCACATAGTTCTTTTGTGCGCGGTCTATGCGGGTGATGGCGCCGAGTTTCGCTTTAACGTTGCGATAGCATGGTGTCTTTCCGCTCCAGGGACTACCATATATATAAGGTGTACCGTCTATGATTCGTAGGATAGGGTTGTCGTCGTTCATCAAGTCGCACCCCGGCAGATAGCGCAGCCACATGCTCACTTGTGTGCTTTTTCCCGTTCCGCTTTTGGCTATGAAGGCATAGCCATATCCGTTTTGCCTTACGAGTGATGCATGCAGCAAGAGTGTTTCTATCTTGCTTCCTGCAAAGGCGAAGATGAGCATCAGGGCATTGTTGAGGCCGAATTTTCGCATGTTGTAGTCACCGTTCAGTGCACATTGGCAGTCGCTGAAGTCTTTGTTGGTCAGCAACAGGCAGCAGTTGGCACCTTGTATGTCCTTGATGATATACTGGTATCCGCCATTGTCGAGTTTGTCGACGATGGTGTTTCCATTTCCTGTATCAAAGGCTCTGATGCGTTTGCGTTTTTCCTTGGGGTAGGGTCTCAGGGTGTCGTCAACCGAGAGTTGAAAAAAAAGTTCACCCTTCAGATATTCCTCTCTGAAGGGTTCTAATGATGGGATAAGATGCATGCCGTTGAAAGGTGACTCGGCAAAGCTGATCTTGATGTCGAGTTCGGCTATGCTAAAGAAGTTCTCACTTTGCATTACGCTTCTTTTTCTTTTGTTGTTTCAGTGCGTCTTTTGCCTTTATCTTCTTGGCAGGCTTCTGAGCCACCTCTTCGGTGACCTCATAGTCGGGTTTGATGCCCGAGAATATGAAACGGTCCATACCGATGAGTTTTACCTGATATTTGGGTGCTGCGTCCTCTTTCAAACCGCTTTTGTTTTTGGATTTCTTGGGTTGAGCGGTATAGCTGTTGCGCATTTTGTTATATTTCTTGGTCAGCTTTTTCAGGTTTGTGCTGTAGCTTACCATGCATGTGGGGTGTTTGTAGCCCTCTCCCTCTAAATAGTCTCGCAACTGGTAAGAGTAATTCTCTCTGCTTACCAGGAAGTGGTTCTTGCTGTTGAGCCAGGCAGAATCAACTGCCTGCACATCGGTGAAGCATACTATGGAATCGTTGAACGATGATGCAAAGCCGAAGATATAAATTCGCTTCATCTCGTCTTTGGCCTGCATGCTGACAGCGACAAGCAATGTGGCAGCAATGGCTGCAAATAATGATTTTCTAAGTTTCATTTTCTGTTTCTTCTGTTATGGATATTGCTTACTGGCCTAAGTAGGTCTTCAGCGTTTTACTTTTCGTGTTGTATCTCAGCCTGCGAATTGCCTTCTCCTTAATCTGTCTTACTCTTTCGCGGGTGAGGTTGTATTTGTCTCCTATCTCCTCGAGGGTCATTTCTTGCATGCCGATGCCAAAGAAAGCTTTTATCACTTTCTGCTCTCTGTCATTGAGGACATCGAGCACTCTCCCTATCTCTGTTCGTAGCGACTCCTGGTCGAGCACGTTGTCGGTAGAAGGGGAGTCGGTGTTGGGCAGAAAGTCAAGCAGGCTGTTGTCTTCGCCGTCGGCGAAAGGTGCGTCCATGCTTACGTGATGCGTATTGATCTTCATTGCCTCTGCGATCTTCTCCTCAGGAAGGTCTATGCGGTCGGCCATTTCTTCCACACTGGGCTTGCGCTCGTTTTCCTGCTCAAACTTGTTCAGCTCGCGGGCAATACGATTGACACTTCCCACTTGGTTGAGCGGGAGGCGTACGAGGCGGCTTTGTTCTGCTATGGCCTGCAAAATACTTTGTCTAATCCACCATACAGCATAAGAGATAAACTTGAAGCCTCTTGTCTCGTCATATTTCTCTGCGGCTTTTATCAGACCGAGGTTTCCTTCGTTGATGAGGTCGGGCAGGCTCAGTCCCTTGTTCTGATATTGCTTGGCTACGGAAACGACAAATCTAAGGTTGGCCTTGGTCAGTCTCTCAAGTGCTTTGCGGTCACCCTTTTTGATTTGCTGAGCCAGTTCCACCTCCTCATCTGCAGTGAGAAGATCCTGGTGCCCAATTTCTTGAAGGTATTTTTCAAGTGATGCACTCTCTCTGTTGGTTATCGACTTTGATATTTTCAGTTGTCTCATGGTTAGCATTATTTTTTATTCGTAGATGCAAAAATACGCTTTTTTGTCGATATGTGCAAAAAAAATAGCAGATATTTGAGAAAATATCTGCTATTTTTTTATTTATAGAACTGTTTTACTTATTTATTATCATTTCTCAGGCTTGGTCTTGCCCCTCAATAATTGACTTTGTTTTGCTTAGTCTTTCTGAAGAGGCACGGCGAAGTATGACTTCTTGCCTGTAGGCCATACACCCTGAATGTAGAGTACTGGCTCCTTGCTTGTGGATGCACTCTTTACTATCTTCTGCAAGTCATCGAGCGTGGTGATGTTGGTATCATTTACACGCTGGATAATAAGTCCGCGTGAAATTCCGGCATCCTTGAGTGCGCCAGCTCCAACCTTCAATACCTCCAGACCATAGTTGATGCCAAGTTCCTTCTTTTGTGCTTCTGTCACAGGACGGAAGGTTCCACCCAATACATCCAGATCGGCACTCTTGATGACCGAAGTGTTGCCTTGAGCATTTTTGAGTGTGATGCTCTTGGTGTAGCTCTTCTTGTTGCGTAAGTAGGTGATAGAGAGTTTGTCGCCAGGGCGTTTGCTGTTGAGGGCTTCCTGGAGTTCAGCCATCTTGGTCACCTTCTTGCCGTCTATCTTGGTTATGATGTCACCTTCCTTCAAGCCTGCGTCGGCTCCGTTTCCGTCCTCATCCACTTTGGTTACATATACACCTTCATTGGTGCCTAAATCTACTTCTTTGCCATTTTCCTTCTGCGAGTTGATGTAGTTGAGCACATCGCTTCCCTGAATGCTGAGCATCACGCGCTGTACACTGCCATATTTCTTCAGGTCGTCTACTACCTTATTCATTATAGAGGTAGGAATGGCGAAACCATAGCCTGCGTATGAACCTGTCTGCGAGTAGAGCATGGCGTTGATACCTACCAGTTCGCCCTGTGTGTTGACCAGTGCACCGCCTGAGTTTCCAGCATTGATGGCGGCATCAGTCTGTATGAAACTCTCCACACCGTTGGCACCTAACGAGCGAGCCTTTGCAGAGATGATACCTGCTGTGACAGTGTTGTTCAGACCGAAAGGATTGCCTACTGCAATGACCCATTCGCCAACCTTGACGTTGTCGCTGTTGGCAATAGGAAGAGTAGGGAGGTCTTTCGCGTTGACTTTTATCAGGGCAAGGTCTGTACTTTTGTCTGTACCGATGATGCGTGCAGAGAATTCGCGGTTGTCGTTGAGTGTTACCGTCAGTTCGTCAGCTCCCTCTACCACGTGGTTGTTGGTGACAATGTATCCGTCGCTGCTGATGATGACACCTGAGCCTGTAGCCTCTCTCTTAGGAGTCTGTACTTTCTGCTTGCGTGTTCCGCCTTGTCCACCACCAGGGTTGCCAAAGAAACCGAATGGATCAAAGAAATCTCCAAACGGATTGCTCTGAACATCTACTGTCTGTACCTTTGAGTTCTGTACATATTTGATATGGACGACAGCTGGCAGAGCCTTTTCTGCAGCATAGGTCAAATCTACTGGTTGACCAGGAGCGGCCGAAGTCACTGATGGTGCGGCTGCATTGACTTTCATGAATGCGCCTGCTGAGAATGCGAGTGAGCTGATGCAGAGCACAGCCAAAACATATTTGCTTACTTTTCTCATAATGTATAATTTTTTGTTGTTAATTTTAATGTTTGCTTTGTTGGTGTTGCCAACTTTTCTTTTCGGTTGCAAATATAGGTGCAAAAAACGAGAAACAGTCAATTATACATATATTTTTATCCCGTTTTAACATTCTAAATTAACATATTAACGGCTCTTAAACAAGAATGTGCCTAAATTTACAAATATTCAATACTTTGCCTAAAAATGATAGTTTTAAATATGGAATTAATATTTCGAAATATGTAAAAAGCTATTAACATAACAGTCATGTTAAAGCCATTTTTGTGTGCCGAAAAGGTGGTTTTTATTATCCTTATAGGGTTGCGGTATAGAAAATAAGTAAGAAAAGTCCTTTTCTTTTCGAAAGTTTTTTGTACCTTTGCACTTTAGTAAGATACAGAAAGCAGTGCTCCGGCGTGTCGCTGGTCTTTATGGTAAGACGAGAGGAAAGTCCGGGCAGCACAGAGCATCCCACTTCCGAAAATAGAAGCTATTGGTGACAGTAGGTGTAGGCAGAAGAAAATAACCGCCCTGTTGAGTCTTAAGATGAAGGCAGGGTAAGGGTGAGAAGGTGGTGTAAGAGACCACCAGGTGACGGGTGATCGTCATGCTGTGTCGGCTGGGAGCTGTAAGCTCATGTATACCGCAGACCGAGGGTTGCTCGCCCGAGTGTCTTTCGTGGCAGCTGCGGAGGGTAGAGTGCTCAAGCCCTGGGGTGACTCAGGGATTAGATAAATGACATGCACCTGCACTTGTTGCAGGGACAGAACTCGGCTTATAGGGGCACTGCTTTCTTTTTTTATATATTTATTTTAATCTCCACTTAATTATTTAAAGTCATGAACATCAGAGAACCAGAAAAGCAAATCCTCAACGATTTTGAGCATAAAGTGACCAACAAAATCAAGTTGTATGGCAATTATCCCGACTTTCCCAAGATGGAAAACTATGGCATCGAGGGTATGGAACTGGATGATTATCTTTTTGACAAGCAAGCTATTCTCGATATGGGAGGAAGCAGTCGCAACAAGCTGACGGTGGGTGGCATTATCACTTTATTGCCGGTTATTGTTCTTTCGGCATTCCCCGACAGTGCTTATATTTATGGTAAGATGGGAACTACGGTCTTGGCTATCGCTGTCGGTCTGATGTTGGCATTGTGCCTATATGCTGTGCTGAAAGCCATTATCCGCTTTCGTCTGGCGCGTCATGCCGACCTGAAGTTTGAAACCTACATCAAGGCTGTGTTGTATTATCAGCCCCGGCAATAGTCTTGTTGTTTAAGTGACGGTAAAAAAGAAATCCTAACCTCTCGTGAAGAGAAGTTAGGATTTTTTAATTGAGTATAATTAAATATCTGTCGTTTTATTATACGATACCCTGGGCCATCATAGCCTTGGCAACCTTCAAGAAGCCAGCAACGTTGGCACCCTTTACGTAGTTGACGTAACCGTCTGCCTCGGTACCATACTTCACACAGTTGGCGTGAATATCGTTCATGATTTCGTGAAGTTTAGCATCAACCTCCTCACGGCTCCACTTCAGGCGCTCAGAGTTCTGGCTCATCTCAAGACCAGATACAGCAACACCACCAGCGTTGGCAGCCTTACCAGGAGCATAGAGAATCTTGGCATCCTGGAATACCTTGATGGCCTCAGGAGTAGTAGGCATGTTGGCACCCTCGCTCACTGCGAATACGCCGTTGGCAACCAAAGCCTTTGCAGCCTCTTCGTTGATTTCGTTCTGAGTAGCAGAAGGAAGGGCGATGTCTGCCTTCTCGAACCAAGGCTTAGCTCCTTCAACATACTTCACGCCATATTTCTCGGCATATTCCTTGATACGGCCACGCTCTACATTCTTCAGTTCCATGATGTAGTCGAGTTTCTCGCGGTCGATACCGTCTGGATCGTAGATGTAACCATCAGAGTCGGAACATGTGACAGGCTTTGCACCCAACTGAAGCAACTTCTCCATAGTGTACTGAGCCACGTTTCCAGAACCAGAAACCAAGACAGTTTTGCCCTTGATGTCGATATTCTTGGTGGCAAGCATGTTGCAGAGGAAGTAAACATTACCATAACCTGTTGCCTCAGGACGGATACGAGAACCGCCAAACTCCTGGCCCTTACCAGTCAAGACACCCTGGAACTGGTGAGTCAACTTCTTGTACATACCGAAGAGATAGCCTACCTCGCGGCCACCTACACCAATATCACCTGCAGGAACATCCTCGTCTGGACCCATGTGGCGATAAAGCTCAGTCATGAAAGCCTGACAGAAACGCATAACCTCATTGTTGCTCTTGCCGCGAGGTGAGAAATCAGAGCCACCCTTGGCACCACCCATAGGGAGAGTGGTCAGAGAATTTTTGAATGTCTGCTCGAAAGCAAGGAACTTCAAGATGCTCAGGTTTACTGACTTATGATAGCGAAGACCTCCCTTGTAAGGACCGATGACATTGTTGTGCTGGATTCGGTAACCCATGTTAGTCTGTACATTACCCTTGTCGTCTACCCATGAAACACGGAACTCGATAATGCGGTCTGGAATGCAAAGGCGCTCAATGAGGTTGGCCTTCTCAAACTCAGGATGCTTGTTGTACTCTTCCTCGATAGTACCGAGAACCTGGCTAACTGCCTGGATGTATTCAGGCTCATTAGGGAATCTTCTCTGAAGATTCGCAATCACTTCTGATGCTTTCATAATCTATATCTTTTATTGGGTTTAAAATTTCTATTTCTTTATTTCCGATTGCAAAGTTAAAGAAAAAGTTTGAAAAAAAGAACAAAAAGACAGAAAAAATGCACAAAAGGTGTAAAAAGGTAAGTTTTTAACAGTTTGTAAGAGACTTTTATTGTAGATTTGTGGGCGTACACCTTATTATATATAGGGGAAACAGCCCGATTATACATAGGGAAGCTGCCCGATTATACATTGGTAAACAGCCCGATTATACATTGGAAACTGCTCTGTACGCCCTACAGCATGAGTAGTTACTGATAGTGGTAATTACTCTGCATAAGTAGTCAACTATGAATATGACTGAGATAAATGTTCCTTTTAGCCTGTAAAAATCTATGTTCTAAACTATCAAATCTATGTTCTAAACTATCGAACTTATGTTCTAAAGTTTCGAACTCATGTTCTAAAGTTTCGAACTTATGTTCTAAACTATCGAACATAGATTTATCTGTGGTTTAACGATTTTAGTTGACCACTCTAAGTATTATTGATAATATGAGTTGACTCAGTTATTACTTATTTATAATTCGCGTTGACTTACTTAATTATTAGTCTTTTTATTGAACTTTCTCAAGTTCAGAAGTTATAGAAGTTAAATAAGTTATCACTCCCTTCGGTCGTTAGAAGTTATAGCCAACAGCCTTTTGGATTGAAGGTTTAGCTGTAAAGCATATGGCTTTAACTTCTCTGACTTCTTTAAATTCTTTAATTTCCCATTTGCGAAAGTTGAGTTATTTACAGTTGATATTCATGGCTATAGGGGGTGCAGAGTAGTTACTGGTAGGGGTAAGTGGGGCTAAAAAGTAATTGGCAGGATTATCTAAAAACAAAAAAAGTATCTTAAGAAACATCTGCATGTAACTTAAGATACTTTTTGTTTTCAACTACAGTTTCTTCTTGCTTCAGGTAGACGAGAAACTGGAGCAGTTGTTATTTTTTGAAGCCGAAAATGCGCTTGATGAATTTCTTGACTACATTTTCTTTCTTCTGAGGATTTACGATAGGCGTAACCTTGCGTGTGGTTGATTTCTCTGAAGTCTTCTTCTGGCTGACACCTCTTCCTCTGCCGTTGCTGCCTGGGCGTACATTGCGACGCTTGCCGTTGTTGTCCTGGCTGCCTGGCTTGTTGTCAGTTTGTGCCTGTCTGTTGCGTGACTTGTTTTCAGTCTGATCGCTGGCAGGACGATTATTGCCTTTACGTCGGTTGTTGCGATTTTGCTTATTCTCGTTTTCTGGTTTGCCACCGTTGTTCTGCTGCTGGCTGTTGCCCTGCTGCTGACCATCCTTGGTACGAGAAGCGTTCTTACCCTGTTGTCTGGCGTTGCCCTGTTGTTTCTTGTTGTCTTTGTTTCTGGGCTGGTTGTTGCCTTGCTGGCTGTTTTCCTGTGGGTTGTTGTCTTCTGTACGCTGTGCCTTTTCTGGTCTGTTGGCAGTTTTATTGGCAGGTTTGCGCTTGTGTGCAGTCTGTTCACGGTCTTTGCGTCGTCTGCTCTTAGCGCTGTTGTTGCCAGCCTTTTTAGGCTTGTTCTGCTTGGTGTATGCAGGTCCTTCTCCACATCCTTCGGGCAGCGCTACCTTTTCCACTTCTTTTTCCAGGAACTTCTCTATTTGTTGGAAATAGAAGATATCTTCCTCGCTCACAAAGGTGATAGCCACTCCGTCGCGGTCGGCACGTGCAGTACGTCCGATACGATGCACATAGTCTTCTGTATCGTGAGGCACATCATAGTTGATAACCAGGGCGATATCATCGATGTCTATACCTCGTGCCACGATGTCGGTAGCTACGAGCACATCGATTTGTCCGCTCTTGAATTTGAACATCATATTGTCGCGTTCTGCCTGGTCCAGGTCAGAGTGCATCTCGCCACAGTTGATATGCTTACGCTGCAGCGATCCTGCCACTTGCTTTACCTTCATCTTGCTTCCGCAGAAGATGATGACTCGCTGCAGGTCGCCAGCTTTGAAGATGTCCTTGATGATGTCCATCTTCTGTGTCTCGTAGCATACGTAAGCTTTCTGTTGTATCTTCTCGGCAGGTTTGCTTACTGCCAGTTTGATCTCTACAGGATTCTTGAGCAAAGTCTTTGCCAGTTCCTCTATTTTCTCTGGCATTGTGGCAGAGAACATGATGGTCTGGCAAGTTTTTGGCAACTTGGCTGCGATGGTCTTGATATCCTCCGAGAATCCCATGTCGAGCATGCGGTCAGCCTCATCAAGAATAAAGAAGCTTACCTTGCTGAGGTCTACATTGCCCAAGCTGATATGAGAGATGAGTCGGCCTGGTGTAGCTATCACCACGTCTGCACCCATGCGCAGGCTTTTCAGTTCCTGGTCGTAACGGTTTCCGTCGTTTCCTCCATATACAGCCACGCTGCTTACGCCTTGCAGGTAATATCCGAAGCCCTGCATGGCCTGGTCTATCTGTTGTGCCAACTCGCGTGTAGGCGACATGATAACACAGTTGATGGCATCAGAAGGATAACCACCGTCGTCGAGTTTGCTGAGCACTGGCAGCAGATAGGCAGCAGTTTTGCCTGTTCCGGTTTGCGCAACTCCCATTACGTCGTTGCCTTTCAATATCTCTGGAATACACTTTTCCTGTACTGGGGTGCAAGTGTCGAAACGCATATCGTAGAGCGCATCGAGCACGTTGTCATTTAAATCTAATTCGTCGAAATACATATTTCTTATTTTTCTTTTTCCTTTTTTCTTTTTTTTTGTCATTAATCATTAATACTTACCTCGGTGCGTTGCGGTAGCAGAAATATGCCACGAATGCGAAGAGGAAGTTGGGCATCCAGGCAGCCAGCATAGGCGGGAAGTTGTCCTGGATGGCGAATGTGGCAGAGATGGTTTGCAGCATGATGTAGCTGAAACTCAGTGCCAGTCCGATGCCGAGCGATGTTCCCATTCCACCTTTGCGCTTGCGCGACGAGAGCGACACACCTATTATGGTAAGGATGAATGAGGCGAATGAGGCTGCAATTCGCTTGTGATATTCCACCTGGTATTGCACCACATTGCCCGAACCTCGGTTGATCTGTTTGGAGATATAATCCTTCAGTGCAGGACTGGTAAATGTTTCCTGCTGTCCCTTGGAGTATACCAGGTCGGTGGGTTCCATCATGATGATGGTGTCTTTCTCGGCTCCGCTGGTGATGTGCTCCTTCAGTCCCTGGAGCTGTCGTACCTTCCAGTTTCTTATTTTCCAGTGGTACTTGGAGTCGGAGATGGTGTCGTACTGCACCTCCATGGCGGTGAGGTGGCTTACCAATTTCTTGTCCTTGAACTTGTCAAGGCAGAAGCCGAAGCCTTTCTTGCTTTGGTTGTCGTAGTGCTGCAGATACGCGATGACGCCCCTGTCCACCTGCAGCTGTACGTTTTCTGCCGATGTGTTCTTGCTCTTCTTCTTGTACTTGATTTCGAAATTCTGTCTTACCACCGTTCCATAGGGAATCACATAGGCAGAGAGGGCATACGACATGGCCGAGAGCATGATGCAGGTAATCATGTAAGGGCGCAACAGCCGCTTGAATGAGATGCCTGATGCCATGATGGCGATAATCTCAGAGTTGCCAGCCATCTTAGATGTAAAGAAGATGACGGCAATGAAGACAAACAGCGCACTGAAGAGGTTGGCGAAGTAAGGCACGAAGTTGAGGTAATAGTCAAAGACGATAGCCCTCAGCGGTGCATGATTCTCGGTGAATTTAGGCAGGTTGTCGTTTACGTCGAACACGATGGCCACCGATATAATCAGCAGGATAGAGAAGAAGTATGTGCCTACAAACTTCTTGATGATGTACCAGTCCATGCGCTTGATATACCTGAATGGGTTCAGGAACCTGAGTATACGCAGGAAGGCCAACTTCTTTGCGAGCCATTGTGTGATGTGTATGAGCCCAGCAAAGTGTTGTCCGAACCATCTTTTGGCTTTATAGAGCCTGCGATGTTTTCTTAATTGATGAAATGTCTTCATTTTATGTTTTTGACCTTTTAATAGGTCTTTTTTTTGTTCGACCAGTCTGTCTGTGGTCTTTTTTTTGTTCGACCAGTCTGTCTGTGGTCTTTGCGTTTGTTCTCCCAGCCTGTGGTCTTTATATTCTTTGTCCCAGCTGGTCGATGATCGAATTTTTCCATTGCACGAAGTCTCCCTGCTCGATGTGCTGTCGCGCATCGGTGACGAGTCGCAGATAGAAGGCCAGATTGTGTATGCTTGCTATCTGCATGGCCAGGAGTTCCTGTGCCTTGAAGAGGTGATGGAGGTAAGCCTTGGTTGTGATACGGTCGATGTCGCATCCGTCAGGGTCTACGGGACTGAAGTCCATTTCCCATTTCTTGTTGCGCATGTTCATCGTTCCGTTGTAGGTGAAGAGCATGGCGTTGCGTCCGTTGCGGGTTGGCATCACACAGTCGAACATGTCCACTCCTCGTTCTATGGCCTCGAGTATGTTCTGTGGTGTACCCACACCCATGAGATAGCGCGGCTTGTCCTTGGGCAGGATTTCGTTCACCACCTCTATCATTTCGTACATCACCTCAGTGGGCTCGCCTACGGCAAGTCCACCGATAGCATTTCCGTCGGCTCCCTTGTCTGCCACATATTTGGCCGCCTCTCTTCTCAGTTCGGGGAAGGTGCAGCCCTGCACGATAGGGAAGAGGCTTTGCTGATATCCGTACAGCGGTTCGGTCTCGTTGAAGCGCTTGAAACAGCGGTCGAGCCAACGCTGTGTCATCTCGAGACTCTTCTTGGCATACTGGAAGTCGCTTTGTCCAGGAGGACACTCGTCGAACGCCATCATGATGTCGGCACCAATAATTCGCTCAGTGTCCATCACGTTCTCGGGTGTGAAGATGTGCTTGCTTCCGTCGATGTGAGAGCGGAACTCGCACCCCTCCTCACGCAACTTTCGGATGCCTGTAAGCGAGAACACCTGGAATCCGCCACTGTCTGTCAGGATGGGTCGGTCCCATCCGTTGAAGCCATGCAGTCCGCCTGCGGCCTTGATGACCTCGAGTCCTGGTCGTAGGTATAGGTGGTAGGTGTTGCCTAATATGATCTGTGCCTTAACCTGTTGGCGCAGTTCCTCGAAGTGCACTCCTTTCACTGATCCGACAGTTCCCACTGGCATAAAGATAGGAGTCTTTATCTGTCCGTGGTCGGTGGTGATGATGCCTGTACGTGCATCACTGGCTTTATCTGTTACTTGTAGTTCGAATTTCATTCTTCTTGTTTATATTGTTTCTCACTCTCCTTTCTTCACTTCCTCGGGAATCGTGAAATCGATGGGATGTTCCACCTTCTCGTCGGTGAGTGCGAAGTGCCATACATCGGCAACATTCTCCACATAGTGGAATTCCACTCCCTTGCGATAGATTTCAGGAATCTCCTCAATGTCTTTCTTGTTGTCCTGACAGATCACGATGTCGGTAATGCCGGCTCGCTTGGCAGCCAGGATCTTCTCTTTGATGCCACCTACAGGGAGAACTTTTCCACGAAGTGTTATCTCTCCTGTCATGGCTGTGTTCTTTCGTACCTTGCGCTGTGTCAGGGCCGATGCGATACTTGTAGCGATGGTGATACCAGCAGAAGGACCGTCTTTAGGAGTAGCTCCCTCGGGCACATGGATATGGATGTTCCAGTTTTCGAAGATACGATAGTCTATGCCCAAGAGGTCGGCGTGCGCCTTGACATATTCCAGCGCAATGACCGCCGATTCCTTCATCACGTCGCCCAGGTTTCCTGTCAGGGTGAGTTTGGCAGCCTTGCTCTTGCTGAGCGAGGTTTCTATGAAGAGGATTTCTCCTCCTACCGATGTCCATGCCAGTCCTGTTACCACGCCAGCATATTGGTTTCCCTGGTAGATGTCGCGTGTGAAGATAGGCTTGCCCAACAGCTCTTCCACCTCAGCAGGAGTGATGGTGGGCTTCTCCAGTTCGTCGGTATATGCCAGCTTGTATGCCATCTTGCGCAAAGCCTTGTTGATAGCTTTCTCGAGTTGGCGCACTCCGCTTTCGCGTGTATAGTGGTCTATCAGGTCTTCGATGGCAGCTTTGGTAAACTTTATCTTGGGCTCATACTTGTCGAGACCAGTATTCTTCAGTTCGCGTGGCACCAGGTGTCGCTTGGCTATCTCCACCTTCTCCTCGATGATGTATCCGCCCACCTCGATGAGCTCCATACGGTCGAGCAACGGACGTGGAATACTGCTGATATCGTTGGCAGTAGCAATGAAGAGCACCTTCGACAAATCGTAGTCTGTATCGAGATAATTGTCGTGGAAGGCATTGTTCTGTTCTGGGTCGAGCACTTCGAGCAGAGCCGATGCCGGGTTTCCGTTGATGGTGTTCTGTGTCACCTTGTCTATCTCGTCGAGGATGAATACAGGGTTGCTGCTTCCTGCCTTCTGAATGTTCTTGATGATTTGTCCGGGCATGGCTCCTATATAGGTACGGCGGTGTCCTCGTATCTCCGACTCGTCGTGCAGACCGCCCAATGACATACGCACATATTTTCTGCCCATCGCCTCGGCGATGCTCTTTCCAAGACTTGTCTTGCCAACTCCTGGAGGGCCATAGAGGCAGAGGATAGGGCTCTTCAGGTCTCCTCGCAGCGATCTTACAGCCAGGTATTCCAAAATACGTTCCTTAACCTTTTCCATGCCATAGTGCGCTTTGTCGAGAACTTTCTTGGCATGCTTGAGGCTCAGGTTGTCCTGAGTGTATTCATTCCAAGGCAGGTCTACCATGGTCTGCAGGTAGTTGACGAGGATAGAGTAGTCGGGGCTCTGTGGGTTGATGGTTTCGAGCTTGTTCAGTTCCTTGTTGAACGCCTTGGCAGTAGCCTCGTTCCATTTCTTGTTCTTGGCCTTTTCTGCCAGTTCCTTTTTCTCGGGATTCTTCTCGTCGCCACCCAGTTCCTCGCGTATGTTCTTTAGTTGCTGCTGCAGGAAGTATTCCCTCTGCTGTTCGTCGAGGTCGAAGCGTGTTTTCTGCTTGATGTCCGACTGTATGCTCAGCAGCTGCAGCTCTTTGTGCTCGGCCTTCAGAGCGATGTAAAGACGGTCGCTGAGGTTGTCTTTCTCCAGCATCTCCATCTTGTCCTCTATGCTGAAAGGCATATTGCTGCAGATGAAGTTGGCAGCTATCATGGGGTTGGATATGTTGTTGAGGGCATATTCAGCCTCATTGGGCATCTCATCGCAGGCATGAATGAAGTTGGTTGTTTCCTGATGCAGTGTGTCCAACAGCGTCTGGAAATGCACGTCTTCCAGGTTGGGCCACTTTTCTGGCAGACTTGTTACCTGTCCTTTGTAGTAGGGACTTGTTGAAGTGATCTGTTCGAGTCGGCATCTGCCAAGAGCCTGTACCACGATGGTTATGTTACCTGATTCTACTCCTGGCAATTCTACTGTTTTTATGAGTTTTGCAAAAACGCCAGTCTTATATAGGTTGCCGGAAGTGGGATTTTCAGTAGCCTCATCTTTCTGGCAGAAGATACAGAATACCTTATCAGGATTTTCGATAAGCTTTTGGGCGAGCTGAACGCTCTGGGGTCTTCCCACGATGATGGGTGCCAGAACGGTAGGGAAGATGACGAGATTGCGTGTGCAGAGAATAGGGTATTCTCCCGATTCTCTTTCTGCCACCAATACAGAAGCGTCGCCGTCAAAATCGGCTATCATTTGAAATTGTGTATTTTGTTTTCTGTTCATATTCGTTTTTAGAATTCTTTTTAGGGTGCAAAGGTAGTCATTTTTATTGAATTCAGAAGGGTTGGTATAGATATTTTAATATATTCGTGGCATTTTTTTGTAAAAATGATAAAATAAAACAGACTTGTTTGCGTTTTTCCTGAGATGAGCAAAAGTTGTGTACTCAACTTCCGTACATGAGGAAATTAAGATTGGAATAAAAACAAGATATAATCGTGGCAGATTTTCAATTCAAACATTTTGGAATCATGCAGGATAAGTGCGGCATGAAGGTAGGCACAGACGGCGTCCTCTTGGGAGCATGGGCTTTGGGAGGCAGCAGGGTGCTGGATATTGGTACGGGGACAGGTCTCGTAGCACTCATGATGGCTCAGCGTTTTCCACAGTCAGTAGTCGATGCTATCGATATTGACGAGGAGGCTTGCAGGCAGGCTGCCGAGAATGTGGCGGCAAGTCCTTTTGTCGGAAGAGTGCATGTGAGTCATTGCCCGCTGCAGGATTTTCAGTCTTCCCAGCCTTACGATGCCATCGTCAGCAATCCGCCTTTCTTTGTCGACAGTCTGAAGAATCCTGATGTCAAGCGCTCGCTTGCCCGGCATACAGACACACTGCCTTTTGCCGACCTCTTTGCCGGAGCCAGACGTCTGCTTACGGAACATGGTTTCCTGTCGATTGTTGTACCCACAGAAGTGTTTGGTAGGGTGGAGGAAGAGGCTTATTATAAGGGCTTTACGCTTGTTCGCAAATGTATGGTGAAGACTGTGGAGCGCAAGGCTCCCAAACGGCTTCTTCTTACCTTCTCCCGTAGCCGTATGGGCAACTTTGAGGAGTCTACAGAAGTGCTCCAGTTGCCGGATGGCAGTCGTTCGGAATGGTATTCCCGGTTAACGGAAGAATTTTATATCAAGTAGATTTCAAAGGAGTTTTCAAAGGATTTCAAGGAAGTTAAGGAGTTATCGCTCCCTGCGGTCGCTGAGGAGCTAAGACAGATGCTTAAGTGGACTTGAAATTAAACAATCCCTTAAAGGCATTTGTCTTAACTCCTTAACACCTTAACTCCTTAACACCTTAACTCCTTCGTCAAGCATCATAAGTTCAGTTTGCTCTGCACGAGTTTGCTCAGTGCCTCCACCTTTCTTCCTTGCTCTCTGATGTCGCTTCTCACGGCATTGAGACCGTTGAAGAAATCGGCAAAGGCCGACTGTATGGCGTTGGGTTTCCGGGCATTCTTGTCGGCAAATGGGTTGACGATAATCTTGATGCCTTTCTCCTCCAAGTGCACATCAATGTCAGCACCCGTCATAACCGGGTCGCCGTCATAATGGATGACACCAGGCTTGGTGCGGGTGATATGCAGCTTTTTGCATCTGAACGACTTAATCTTGGAGTGCTTGTCGAGCGTCTTGTTGAACATATCGAAACTTACCTGCGGAGCCTCCAGTACATCGAAAGGCTCCATGATGACCACGTCCATCAGTCCGTCGCTCATCGATGCCTGTGGAGCGATATAGGCGTTGTTGCCATATTGCGATGCGTTGGCACACGAGATGAGGAAAGCCTTGTATTGCTTTGTTCCCGTCTCGTCCTCGAGGGTGTAGGTTTCAGGCTGATACTTCAGTCCTTCTCTCAGAATGTTCTCAGCATAGCTGATGGGTCCTCGTTTGCCGCTTTCGGCAAACTTCATGCTTACGAAGGCGTCAAATCCCATACCGCAGGTACAGAAGAAAGGATAGCCGTTGATGACCCCATAGTCGAGGTCGTGAATCTCGCATTGGTTGATGATCTCAATACTCTTTTTCAGGTTCATGGGCAGCATGAGGTGACGAGCCAGTCCGTTGCCCGATCCACAAGGCAGAATTCCCAGAGCTGTGTCGGAGTGTACGATGGCTCTTGCCACTTCGTTGACAGTACCGTCACCTCCCACAGCCACCACAATGTCAACATGAGCCTCCTTCGCCTCGGAAGCAATTTCCGATGCGTGTCCGGCTCTTTCCGTAGTTCTTATCTCGTACTCAAAGCGGTCCTTGTCCAGAATGCTATCTATCAGGTTGGGGATGGATGCTTTGCTTGCCGTGCCCGAGATAGGATTCATGATAAAAACGATCTTCTTCTTCATCTAATTAGACAGAATTTTATGAATATTCAGTTGCAAAAGTAATAAAATTAGTATAAAAACGCCTTTTTAGACCCTAAAAAAACACTAAAAATCAACTTTCTTAGAAAAAATCACGATATATTAGTTCTTTTTTGTATCTTTGCACCCTGTAAACTTAGAAATTATAAAAAGTACACCTATTCATAATGGGACAATTACAAGAAAAATACAAGAATTATCGTGAACCTCAGAAGTATATGGCTGCCGGTGTGTACCCATACTTCCGTGAGATCACCAGTAAGCAGATGACGGAAGTTACCGACATCGACGGACATAAGATTTTGATGTTCGGTTCCAATGCTTATCAGGGTTTGACCAACGACCAGCGTGTTATCGATGCAGCCAAGGCTGCTCTCGACAAGTATGGTTCTGGTTGTGCAGGAAGCCGTTTCCTCAATGGAACCCTCGACCTTCACGTACAGCTCGAGAAGGAGTTGGCCGAGTTCATGCACAAGGATGAGACCCTGTGCTTCTCTACAGGTTTCTCTGTCAACCAGGGCGTGTTGGCTTGTGTGGTAGGCCGCAATGACTATATCATCTGCGATGACCGCGACCACGCCAGTATCGTAGACGGCCGCCGTCTTTCGTTTGCAACCCAGCTGCACTATAAGCACAATGATATGGAGGACCTTGAGCGCGTACTCAAGACCTTGCCTCATGAGGCTATCAAGCTGATCGTTGTCGATGGCGTCTTCTCTATGGAGGGCGACCTGGCCAACTTGCCAGAGATTGTCAAGTTGAAGCACAAGTACAACTGCTCCATCATGGTGGACGAGGCTCATGGCCTGGGTGTGTTTGGCAAGCAGGGACGTGGCGTATGCGATCACTTTGGTCTTACCGACGAGGTCGACCTCATCATGGGTACATTCTCCAAGAGTCTGGCGTCTATCGGTGGTTTCATCGCATCAGACAAGGATACCATCAACTTCCTGCGTCATTCTTGCCGTACTTATATCTTCAGTGCATCCAACACTCCAGCAGCCACAGCAGCAGCCTTGGAGGCTCTTCACATCATTCAGAACGAGCCAGAGCGCTTCGAGCAGTTGTGGGATGTTACCAACTACGCCCTGAAGCGTTTCCGTGAGGAAGGTTTCGAGATTGGCGAGACAGAGAGTCCTATCATTCCTCTCTATGTGCGCGATGCTATGAAGACTTTCGAGGTAACCAAGAAGGCTTACGACCGTGGCGTATTCATCAACCCAGTCATCCCTCCAGCATGTGCTCCTCAGGACACATTGGTACGTTTTGCCCTCATGGCTACTCATACCAAGGAGCAGGTAGAACGCGGTGTGAAAATTCTGAAGGAGGTCTTCGTAGAGGAAGGCGTCATCAAGTAAGCGCTACTTATATTGGAATTACACCTATTTATATTATAGAGAGAGGCAGCCCTTGGAATGAAGGGCTGCCTTTTTGGAAAATAAGTGTTTTGTGACGGTAAAATAATAACGAGATAAGAAAATATGATTTCAGTAGAAGGCTTGAAAGTCGAGTTTGGCGTAAAACCTCTCTTCCACGATGTGAACTTTGTCATCAACGACCGTGACCGCATAGCCCTGGTGGGCAAGAACGGAGCAGGTAAGTCGACGATGCTCAAGATACTTTGTGGTATGCAGAAACCAACAGATGGCGTTGTGGCTGTGCCCAACGAGACAACGATAGGCTATCTGCCACAGGTGATGAAGTTGCAGGACGATACCACCGTGAAGGAGGAAACCCGCAAGGCCTTTGCTCATAACACAGAGATGAAGGCACGTCTCGACAAGATGCAGCAAGAGATGGCCGACCGTACCGACTATGAGAGCGAGTCGTATGCCCAACTGGTAGAGAAGTTTACCCAGGAGCATGAACGCTACATGATGATGGGTGGCGAGAACTATGAGGCCGAGATAGAGCGCACGCTTACCGGTCTGGGCTTCACTCGCGAGGACTTTGATCGTCCTACCCGTGAGTTCTCAGGTGGATGGCGTATGCGTATCGAGTTGGCTAAGATACTGTTGCAGAAACCCGATGTGCTTCTTCTCGACGAGCCTACCAACCATCTCGATATAGAGAGTATACAGTGGTTGGAGCAGTTTCTTGCCCAGAGTGCCAAGGCGGTGGTGCTGGTCAGTCACGACCGTGCCTTTATTAACAATGTGACCAACCGCACCTTAGAGATAACCTGCGGCAGGGTAGAGGACTATCGTGTGAAATACGACGAGTATGTGGTGCTTCGTGCAGAGCGCCGCGAACAGCAGTTGCGTGCCTACGAGAACCAGCAGAAGGAGATAGCCGACATCAAGGACTTTATAGAGCGTTTCCGCTACAAGCCCACCAAGGCCGTTCAGGTGCAGAGCCGCATCAAGCAGTTGGAGAAGATCGTGCCCATTGAGGTCGACGAGGTCGACAACAAGCAGATGCATCTCAAGTTTCCACCCTGTCTCCGCAGTGGCGACTATCCCATTATCTGCGACGAGGTGTGCAAGGATTATGGCTCGCATACAGTCTTCGACCACGTCACCCTTACCATCAAGCGCGGTGAGAAAGTGGCTTTCGTCGGCAAGAACGGTGAGGGAAAGTCTACGCTTGTGAAGTGTATCATGGGCGAGATTCCGTTTACAGGAACGCTGAAGATAGGCCACAATGTGCAGATAGGCTATTTCGCACAAAATCAGGCACAGCTCTTAGACGAGCGCCTTACCATCTTCCAGACCATCGACAATGTGGCCACAGGCGATATGCGCCTCAAGGTGAACGACCTCTTGGGAGCATTCATGTTTGGCGGTGAGACCTCCGAGAAGTATGTCAAGGTGCTCAGTGGAGGCGAGCGCAGCCGACTGGCGATGATCAAGTTGCTGCTCGAGCCTGTCAACCTCCTCATCCTCGATGAGCCTACCAACCATCTCGACATGCAGTCGAAGGACGTTCTCAAGGAGGCTATCAAGGCCTTCGACGGCACAGCCATCATCGTGAGCCACGACCGTGAGTTCCTCGACGGACTGGTAGACAAGGTGTATGAGTTTGGTGGCGGAAAGGTACGCGAGCATCTGGGCGGCATCTATGACTATCTGCGTGCCCACAATGCCGAGACCATTCAGGCAGCCCTTGCCAAGGGCGAGCCTGCCATGGGCGCTTCTTCAGCCAAGCCACAGCAGCAGGACGCATCGCCTGCCGCTTCAGACAACACGGCGTCGAAGAAGCAGAGTTACGCCGAGCACAAGGAACAGCAGAAGAAGATTCGCAAGGCCGAGAAGGCGGTGAAGGACTGCGAGCAGCGCATCGCCACCTTGGAAAAGCGCAAGAAGGAGATAGACGATTTGCTGATGAAGCCCGAGAATGCCACCAACATGGAGCTCGTCACAGAGTACACCTCGCTGATGCAGAAACTCGATGAGGAGAACGACAACTGGCTCGTCCTCTCCGAGGAGCTGGAAGAAGTGTCAGGGCAATAAAATCCAGACAAAAACAAACAATAACCAAATAATTATAACATTATGAACATGAAGATGATTATCCCGATGGTGATGATAGCAGCCATGCCTATGGGTGCAGACGCACAGAACAAGTCGGGACTTGTCATGAGCAATCTTGACAAGACGGCAAAGCCTGCCGACGATTTCTATCAGTTTGCCACAGGCGGATGGCAGAAGAACAATCCTCTTCCAGCAGCCTACAGCCGCTATGGAAGCTTCGACCAGTTGCAGGAGAACAACAACAAGCGTATCAACAGCATCTTGGGCGAGCTCCAGAAAAAGAGCTACAAGAAGGGAAGTATCGAGCAGAAACTGTCCGACTTCTACAAGTTGGCGATGGATGTCGACCGCCGCAACAAGGAGGGCGTAGCTCCCGTGAAGCCTCTGCTCGACGAGATAGCAGCAGCCCAAAGCAAGGCCGACCTGCAGAAGCTGCAGGTCAAGTATGCCTGGATGGGACTTGGAGTAAGCTATGGTGCAGGTTTCGGTGCCGACGAGAAGAATGTCACTCAGAATATCTACAATCTCTCGCAGGGCGGTCTCACCCTTGGCGCCAAGGATTATTACCTCAACAACGATGCCGCCACAGTGGCCATCCGTGAGGCTTACAAGACCTATCTTGCCAAGATGTTCCAGCTCTACGGTTTCTCTGCTGCCGATGCCTGCCAGTATGCACAGGCCATCTTCCTGCACGAAACCAGTCTTGCCTTTGTTTCCAAGAGCCGCACCGAGCTTCGCGACCCACAGGCAAACTATAACAAGATGACACTCAAGCAGTTCGCTGAAGACTATCCCAACATTCCTCTCGAGGCCTTGGCCAATGGCGAGGGCATCAAGAGCGAGAATATTCAGGAACTCATTGTAGGTCAGCCAGCTTTCTTTGCAGCCTACGACAAGCTTTCGGCAGCCGAGAACGCCTCTGTCCTGAAGGCGCTGATGCTCTGGAGTGTCATCCGCAGCTCTTCTGCTTACCTGACCGATGAGATTCGCGAGGCCAACTTCGACTTCTTCGGCAAGACCATGAGTGGCCGTCAGGAGGACTATCCTCTCTGGAAGCGCGCCACCAATCAGGTAGAGAATCAGATGGGTGAGGCGCTTGGCCGCATCTACTGCAAGAAGTTCTTCCCCGAGAGTTCCAAGAAGATGATGGAGACCCTGGTGAAGAACCTGCAGATCAGCTTGGGCGAGCGCATCGACGCACAGACCTGGATGAGCGACGTAACCAAGGCTGCTGCCCATAAGAAACTCGATAAGTTCTATGTCAAGATAGGTTATCCCAACAAGTGGACCGACTACAGTCTGCTCAATATCGATCCTTCCAAGAGTTACTACGAGAACGTGTTGGCTTGCCGCAAGTTTGCCAACGACAAGGAGATCGCCGAGAAGGCTGGTAAGCCAGTCGACAGAGACGAGTGGTACATGACCCCACAGACCGTCAATGCCTACTACAATCCTACCACCAACGAGATCTGTTTCCCTGCCGGAATCCTGCAGTATCCTTTCTTCGACCCCAAGGCCGACGAGGCGTTCAACTATGGCGCCATCGGTGTCGTGATAGGTCATGAGATGACTCACGGTTTCGACGATCAGGGCCGCCAGTATGATGCTACAGGCAATCTGCAGGACTGGTGGACAGCCGACGATGCCAAGGGCTTCAATCAGCGTGCCGACATGTATGCCGACTTCTTCAGCAATATCAAGGTATTGCCCGACCTGAATGGCAACGGCCGTTTCACACTGGGCGAGAATCTTGCCGATCATGGCGGTTTGATGGTAGCTTTCAATGCCCTGAAGAATGCCACCGCCAAGAAGCCCCTCAAGAACAAGGACGGTTTCACTCCAGCTCAGCGCTTCTTCCTTGCCTATGCAGGCGTATGGGGACAGAACATCACCGAGAAGGAGATACGTCAGCGTGTCAAGAACGACCCACACTCTTTGGGCAAATGGCGTGTCGACGGAGCCCTGCCACATATCGATGCCTGGTATGAGGCCTTCGGTGTGAAGCCGGGCGACAAGATGTTCATTCCTAAGAATGAGCGACTGGAACTTTGGTAATAATCGACAAAAAGAAGGATGCTGAAAGAAATTTTGGCATCCTTTTTTCATTATCTCATTGAAAAAGTGTATTTTTGCACAAAATTAGAGAAAGGAATAGAATCATGCCATTAAGATTGCCAGATAAATTGCCAGCCATAGAGCTGCTGAAGCACGAGAACATCTTCGTCATGGACGAGAGCAGGGCGCACAGTCAGGAGATTCGCCCCCTGCGTATCGTAGTGCTCAACCTCATGCCGCTGAAGATAACAACGGAGACCGATCTCGTCAGACTTCTCTCCAACACACCACTGCAGTTGGAGGTGTACTTCATGAAACTGAAGAGCCATACTCCCAAGAACACCCCCATCGAGCACATGATGATGTTCTACAAAGACTTTGCCGAACTGTCAAAGCAGAAGTTTGATGGCATGATCGTAACGGGTGCACCCATCGAAACCATGCAGTACGAGGACGTGGAATACTGGCCCGAGATTCAGCAGATCTTCGACTGGGCTCGTACCCATGTCACCTCCACACTCTACATCTGCTGGGGCGCGCAGGCAGGACTTTACCATTTCTATGGCGTTCCCAAGCATCCGCTCAGCAAGAAGATGTTTGGCATCTTCCGGCAGAAATCCCTCGATCCTTCGCTGCCTATCTTCCGTGGCTTCGACGACTGGTTTGCCATGCCGCAGAGCCGCCATACCGAGGTAAGACGCGAGGACATCGAGAAGGTGCCGGGACTTGACATCATAGCCGAGTCGCCCGAGAGCGGTGTGAGCATTGTGATGGCACGTGGCGGCCGTGAGTTCTTTGTCACGGGCCATTTGGAATATGCTCCCAACACTCTCGACAAGGAATACCGTCGCGACCTGGGCAAGCGTGATGATGTGGACTTGCCCAAGAACTATTATTACCACGACGATCCCAACGAGGAGCCTGTGGTGACATGGAGGGCACATGCCAACCTGTTCTACAGCAACTGGATCAACTATTACGTTTACCAGGAGACACCTTATAATATTGACGACATCAAGTAAGCGCGAAAGCGAAGAAGCGAAAAAGTGAAGAATGAGAACTTTGGAATTGCTGGCACCTGCCAAAAATTTAGAGTGCGGCATCGCAGCCATCGACCATGGCGCAGATGCCGTATATATCGGAGCACCCAAGTTTGGTGCCCGTGCGGCTGCGGGTAACTCGGTCGAGGACATCCGTCAGCTGTGCGACTACGCCCATCAGTTTCATGCCAAGGTGCATGTCACGGTCAACACCATTATCTATGATTCCGAAATCCGGGACACCCTGCAGATGATACAGCAGTTGCAGGCTGCCGGTGTCGATGCCCTGCTGCTGCAGGACATGGGTGTGCTCTATGCCCTTCAGGGCGAGGGACCTTTGTCGACAGATTACGAATGGACGGAGTTCCTGCATTCCAGCACCCAGTGCGACACCAGGACATCCGACAAGGTGAAGTGGCTCCAGTCGCTGGGCTTTCATCGGGCAGTATTGGCTCGCGAGCTCTCAGTCAGGGAGATAGAGGCCATTCACGCCGCCGTGCCCGATATGGAGCTCGAGGTGTTCGTCCATGGTGCGCTTTGTGTGTGCTATTCCGGCGTGTGCTATGCGTCAGAGTATTGTTTCGGCCGCTCAGCCAACAGGGGCGAGTGTGCCCAGTTCTGCCGCATGAAGTTCGATCTTCTCGATGCCGACGGACAGGAGATAGAGCATCAGCGTCATCTGCTGTCCCTCAAGGATATGTGCCAGATAGACAACCTGGAGGCCTTGGCTGACGCCGGAGCCTGCTCGTTCAAGATCGAAGGCAGGTTGAAGGATGCCGACTACGTGAAGAATGTGGTGGCAGCCTACAGCCAGCGCCTCGACGACATCTGCCGCCAGCGCCCCGGCGAGTATGAGCGTCCATCGCTGGGCAGACCCCGCTATGCTTTCGAGCCCAACCTGAAGAAGACTTTCAACCGTGGTTTTACCCATTATTTCCTTCGTGGCAGACAGATGGACATCACCTCCTTCGACACCCCGAAGGCCATCGGCGAGTATGTGGGAAAGGTGAAGGAGCTGCGCGGCAACAGTTTCAATGTAGCATCCGTGGCGAGCTTTGCCAATGGCGACGGCTTGTGTTTCATCAATGACGAGCGCGAGCTGGAAGGCTTCCGTGTGAACCGTGCCGAGGGCAACCGCCTCTTCCCCTTAGAGATGCCTCGCCATCTGCGTCCCGGAGTGGCGCTCTATCGCAACAACGACGTCGCTTTCAGCAGGATATTGGCAGGCAGAACGGCAGAACGGAAGATTCCTGTCAAGATCGTCTTCGACTTGTACGATGAGGACGCTGTGAGCGGCTTCTCAGCCACTGCCTATTACTGCAAGGAGCAGGGAAAGACCCCATTCGTGAGCGGTGACGACGAGCAGCGAGCCTCCTTGGAATACTTGGCTACCGAAGTCGTAACTTTCGCACATAGTATGGCGAAAAAGCCGCAGCGCGATAATATCATCAAGCAGCTCAGCAAGTTGGGCGGCACCATCTATGAGTGCCGTGAGGTGGAGATTCGCAATGCTGCCGACCAGTATTTCATCCCCAGCAGTGTGCTTACCGACCTGCGCCGTTCTTTGGTGTCAGCCCTGTCGGGTGCCGTCGCAGCCCCGGAGGCATCTCATGTTGAGGCTTCCGCCGACAAGACATCGCCCGCAGAGGCATGGCAGCCGGAATATGCCAAGTACAGCTATCTCTACAATATCGCCAATCAGAGTGCCCGCTCTTTCTATCAGGCACACGGCATGGCGAAGACAGGCTATGCCTTCGAGCTGCGCAACGGGGCGGAGCGGCAGGAGGAGGTTCTGCTGATGCAGTGCCGCCACTGTCTGCGTTATTCGTTGGGCTATTGTGTGAAGCGGGGAGGGCGCAAGCCCACATGGAAGGAACCGCTCTTCCTTCGTCTGGGCGACGGCAGGAAGTTCCGCCTCCAGTTTGCCTGCAACGAATGCCAGATGAATGTATATTCAGAGCGTTGAAAAAAGAAAGATATATGAGCAAAGGAAAACGAAATACATGGATCACCTGTTGTCTGTTGGGCATGCTGTTGCTGCTCAGCGGTTGCTATCATCGTCATGGTGGCAAGGTTCAGCATGCCGCCCTGATAGAGTACAGCGACCGGCAGCTCGACTCCATTTCGTTTTCCTCCACGCATCACTACACCAACAAATACAACTTTGTAGTCAGTTCCGACTCGCTCATGCTGATACGTCAGCAGCCGGAGGAGTATGTCAACCATCTGCGCATCGACTCCTTTGCCGTCAGAAAGCATTGTCTGCTGGTCGTTTCCGACATACGCATCATTCCTCAGGATGCAGAAGACTCCGTATGGGTACAGTTGGCTACCGAGGAGAATGAGTTTGGCTGGACACACGAGTCGCGTCTGTTGCCCCGTGTTGTCCCCGACGATCCCATCTCTCAGTTCATCCTCATCTTCAGCAACACCCACCTGCTCATCTTCATGATCGTCATCGTGTTGATTTCAGTGGCTTATCTTCTGCGCAAGATATCCCACAGCAATGCGCACATCGTTCATTTCAACGACATCGACTCGCCATATCCTACGGCATTGGTGCTGATGGTGTCGCTCTCAGCGGCTTTCTATGCCACCATCCAGTTGTTTGCACCCGAGATGTGGCGTCATTTCTATTTTCATCCCACTCTCAATCCCTTTGCCGTACCCCGTGTGTTGGGATTCTTCCTGGCGTCTGTTTGGGCGATATTGATATTGGCATTGGCCTGTCTCGACGAGGTAAAGCATCGTCTTAGTCTTGGCGATGCCATCCTGTATCTGGGAGGTCTTGTCGGAGTCTGTGCAGTGGATTATATCATCTTCAGTCTCTGCACGCTTTATTATGTGGGTTATGTCCTCTTGGCATTCTACTTCTGGTTTGCCATCCGCCGTTTCCTGCGTCGATGAGACGGAAAGAAAGAAATAAATATCGATGTGGCAAGACGGTTTGTTTTCGCTGACGGCTTGCATTATGTGAAAATGATGACTGAGAAAAGCGAGAAGAAGATGCCGTTTTGTAAAATCTGTTTACTGCGTTCTTTGCACTGAAATTCCAATTTTTCTCAATAATGCATATTTATACATTCTGCCTTGACGATGTGGCTTAGTATATTTATACAAATCTATACATGGATAATAGCAATAAGTATTCATACGAAAAAGTTAAATATGAGTTAAATATCTTCTCTTGTGTTATATGTTGTTAATTTACAACCTTGCGCTTTCCTTTTTTATGAACAGATTTTAAAGAAAGTCTGGACTTCTGA